>NZ_JABFCH010000040.1:0-16640 GCF_017566055.1 Extibacter sp. GGCC_0201
GGGACGGGGGTTTTTTAAAAAACCCCCGTCCCCAGACGCGTTTCTCCCTGTCCCCAATTGATTTTATCTGCAAAAGAGTCTACAATAGTGTGGAAAACGAATGTGGAAAGTGGGGATAAGATGGCAGAAATCCGAAGGCGGTATGTGTTCCGCGGCAGGGTCCAGGGCGTAGGATTCCGTTACACGGCCAAGCATCTTGCAAGGTCTCTTCAGCTGACAGGATGGGTGCAGAACGAGTGGGACGGGACCGTGACGATGGAAGTGCAGGGACGCGAGACGCTGATCAACAAGCTGCTGACAGGCATCCACAATAACAGCTTTATCGAGATAGACTGGATAGATTCAGAAGATATCCCGCTGGAACGGGAGTCGGGCTTTGAGTCGAGATGAGCGCTTGTGCCAATCTGGTAAAAAGTAGTTATCCAAACATACGCTTTTATGATAGAATGTACTATATGGTAGACGTATACCGACACGAAGAGAGAAAGAGGGACGACATGGGGAAAAGTGAAGACAAGAAAGGCGTTAAGAACAGAATCGTATCGGCAGCGTGGCAGCTGTTCCACGACAAAGGATACAATGGGACTACCGTAGATGATATCATAGAACTTTCGGGCACATCCAAAGGTTCTTTCTATTACTATTTCAACACGAAGGATGAACTGCTCAATACACTGGCGTTTATCCTGGATGATTACTATGAGGAGCTGGAGCAGAACATGGATGCCGGCATGAACAGCTTTAAGAAGCTTTTGTATCTGAATGCCGAGATGCATGCCATGATGGAGGAGAAGATAAGCCTTGACCTGCTTGCGTCTCTTTACTCCACGCAGCTGGTGGCAGAAGGGCAGGTGCATCTGCTGGACAGCAACCGCAAATATTATAAGCTCATTACGAAGCTGGTAGAAGAAGGGCAGAGGCGGGGGCAGATACGCACCGATAAGACGGTCAGAGAGATTGTTAAATATTATGCCATGTGCGAGAGGGCGCTCGTATCCGACTGGTGCCTTAACAAAGGCAGCTACTCCCTTACGCAGTACAGCAAAGAATGCATGCCGGTCATGATGGAACACTTCAAAGCATAAAATGTCAGAGACGGTATGGAAACACGTTCAGGAAAAGAGGAAGAGATATGGTGATTCAGGGTTTACAGAAACTTACACTTTTGGATTATCCGGGGAAAGTGGCCTGTACGATATTTACGGCAGGATGTAACTTCCGGTGCCCTTTCTGCCACAACGCTTCACTTGTAGTGGACACATATAAGAACGAGGAAATCAAGCTGGATGATATATTTGCATTTCTGAAAAAGCGCATGGGAGTATTGGACGGGGTATGCGTAACCGGAGGAGAACCCTTGATTCAGTCTGATATAGAACCGTTTCTGCGGCGGATAAAGGAGATGGGCTATGCTGTAAAGCTGGATACGAACGGAAGCTTTCCGGATAAGCTCAGGAAGCTTGTGGACGAAAAGCTTGTGGATTATGTAGCAATGGACATCAAGAACTCCCAGGAGAACTATGGGAAGACCATCGGTATCCAGGACTATGACATACGGAACATACACAGGAGCGTCCAATATCTGCTGAGCGATGCCGTGCCATATGAGTTCCGTACGACGGTCGTCCTGGAGTTCCACCAGCGTTCGGACTTTGAGTCCATAGGCAGATGGATCAAAGGGGCAAAACGTTATTATCTCCAGCAGTTTGTGGATTCCGGAGATTTGATCCGGGAAGGGCTTCACGGATACGATAAGGTGATTATGGAACAGGCGCTCGAGGTGGTGGGCAAGTACGTACAGACCGCGGAAATACGTGGGTTATAGCAAAACTATACAATAACAACATGTTGTGAAAGAATTAAATTTGTGCACAATATGTTGTTATTTTTATTGACTGCCATACAAGAAGAGTGGTAAGATAAAAGAACCGAACAAATGAAGATTGAAGTTCTTAAAAGGACAGAAGAAAAAAAGAATAAGTGGGGAGGCTCTATCATGTATCAAGTAACAAAGAGAGACGGTCAGATAGCTAAATTTGACATTACAAAGATCAGCGAGGCAATCAGAAGGGCATTTACGGCCCAGGAAAAAGAGTATAACCAGGACATCATCGATCTGCTGGCGCTGAAAGTTACCGCTGATTTTGAACCGAAGATAAAGAATTCACTCGTCCAGGTGGAGGACATCCAGGACAGCGTCGAGGCAGTCCTTATCAAAGCGGGATATGCAGATGTGGCGAAAGGCTATATCCTGTACAGGAAACAGAGAGAGAAGATTCGTAATCTGAATTCTACGATGCTCGATTACAGAGAGATCGTGGACAGCTACGTCAAAGTTACGGACTGGCGTGTAAAGGAGAATTCTACAGTCACATATTCGGTCGGTGGGCTTATCTTAAGCAATTCAGGGGCCATAACCGCCAATTACTGGCTGTCTGAGATTTACGATGATGAGATTGGACAGGCACACAGGGATGCCGATATCCATATCCATGATCTGTCTATGCTCACAGGCTACTGTGCAGGCTGGTCGCTGAAGCAGCTCATCCAGGAAGGGCTTGGAGGAATACCGGGAAAGATATCCTCATCGCCGGCTAAGCATCTGAGCGTGCTCTGCAACCAGATGGTCAATTTCCTTGGAATCATGCAGAACGAGTGGGCGGGTGCGCAGGCGTTCTCATCCTTCGACACATATCTGGCACCGTTTGTAAAAGTAGATCATCTTGAGTACGAAGATGTGAAGAAATGTATCGAGTCATTCATCTATGGCGTCAATACGCCGTCCCGGTGGGGGACGCAGGCACCATTTTCCAATATCACGCTCGACTGGACCGTGCCGAACGATCTTGTCAACATGCCGGCTATCGTCGGCGGAAAAGAGATGGATTTCACATACGGGGACTGTAAGAAGGAGATGGATCTGGTCAACAAGGCATTTATACAGATTATGATCGAAGGAGATGCCCACGGACGCGGATTCCAGTATCCGATTCCGACCTATTCCATCACAAGCGATTTCGACTGGTCTGAGACAGAGAACAATAAGCTCCTCTTCGAGATGACGGCCAAATACGGGACACCTTATTTCTCTAACTATATCAACAGCGATATGGAGCCAAGTGATGTCAGGAGCATGTGCTGCAGGCTTCGGCTGGATTTAAGAGAGCTCCGGAAGAAATCAGGCGGCTTCTTTGGCAGCGGCGAGAGCACAGGTTCTGTCGGTGTCGTGACGATAAACATGCCGAGAATCGCATATCAGTCAGCGAGCGAAGAAGAATTCTTTACCCGTCTCGACAAGATGATGGATATCTCTGCCCGTTCGCTTCATGTAAAGCGTACCGTCATCACGAAGCTGCTCGATGAAGGGCTCTATCCGTATACAAAGAGATACCTGGGCACATTTGACAACCATTTTTCAACGATTGGGCTGATCGGCATGAACGAAGCGGGCCTGAATGCAAAATGGATCGGGAAGGACATGACGCACTTGGAGACGCAGGAATTTTCCAAGAAAGTGCTGAACCATATGAGAGAGAGGCTGTCAGGCTATCAGGAAGAGTACGGCGAGCTTTATAATCTGGAGGCGACGCCGGCAGAATCCACAACCTACAGATTTGCCAAGCATGATGTGGCACAGTTCCAGGACATCATCACGGCAGCGGAAGGAGACGGGACTCCGTATTATACGAACAGTTCACACCTGCCCGTAGGATATACCGAAGACATATTTGAAGCGCTTGATATCCAGGATGAGCTTCAGTCATTATATACGTCCGGGACAGTATTCCACGCGTTCCTGGGGGAAAAGCTTCCCGACTGGAAGTCAGCGGCTTCGCTCGTTAAGAAGATAGCGGAAAATTACAAGCTTCCTTATTATACGATGTCTCCGACCTATTCCATCTGCAAGAACCATGGATATATCAACGGAGAAGAGTACAGCTGTCCGGAATGCGGAGAGACGACAGAAGTATACAGCAGAATCACCGGATATTACCGTCCGGTACAGAACTGGAATGACGGAAAGTCGCAGGAGTTCAAGGATAGGAAGGTTTATGACCTGAATCATTCTAAACTGCATATTACGTCAAAAACAGGGGAACCTATTGATGAAGTGCCGGAACAGGCGGCAGAAGAGCCGCAGAAGATTCTCTTCACTACAAAGACATGTCCGAACTGCACGGTGGCAAAGTCTATGCTGGAAAAGGCGCATATAGACTATGTGCTTGTAGATGCAGAAGAGCATGCGGATCTTGTTGAAAAGTATGGTGTTAAGCAGGCACCTACCCTTATAGTCATCGGTGAGAATGGTGTGGAGAAGCTGGCAAATGCATCGAACATTAAAAAATATACAGAGGGTAATTGATTCAAATACCCTCGTAAGGAGGTAGTCCTATGTATGATATTGTAATTGTCGGAGGCGGAACTGCCGGAATGACAGCTGCGATTTATGGACTGCGTGCGGGGAAAAAAGTATTGCTCATCGAAGGAACAACCTTCGGTGGGCAAATTACGTTATCTCCTCACGTAGAGAATTATCCTGGAATAGCAGAAGTGAGCGGCAGCCAATTTGCGACAGCCATGGCAGAACAGGCCTCTGCACTGGGAGCAGAGCTGGAATATACGAAGGTGAAGTCTGTCAGGAAAGACGGCGGGAATAAGATTGTCGTGACGGAGGACAAAGAGATACCGTGCAGGACAGTGATCCTTGCAACGGGGGTATCCCACCGCCACCTTGGAGTACCCCGGGAAGAGGAACTTGTAGGGGCTGGCGTGTCCTACTGCGCAGTCTGTGACGGCGCGTTCTTCAAAGGCAGCGATGTGGCTGTCGTGGGGGGCGGAAGTACGGCGCTCCAGGATGCCGTATTTCTGAGCGAATACTGCAGCCATGTGTATGTCGTCCACAGGAGGGATGAATTCCGTGGCGAGAAACATCTTGTAGAGACGCTGAGCGCCAGAGACAATGTAACCTTTGTGCTGGACAGCGTAGTATCTGAAATCAAGGGTGAGGATGCAGTAGAGAGCATCCGTATCCTGAATAAGAAGACCGGCGGTACATCGGAGCTTAAGGTGGAAGGAATATTTATCGCGGTAGGGCAGAAGCCGAACAATGACCCGTTTGAGGAGATAGTGAAGCTGAATGACGAAGGTTATATCCTGGCGGCAGAAGACTGTATGACTTCCTGTCCCGGCATATTTGCGGCCGGGGACTGCCGCACGAAAGAGGTGCGGCAGCTGACGACAGCAGCGGCGGACGGTTCTGTCGCGGCCCTTGCGGCCTGCAGATACATTGAAGAGATGAATGTGTAGAGCAGAGAAGGCACGGGGATATCACATAAAGTGGCATCCCCGTGCCTGAGTATACTTTTGACAGCCTTTTGATCTACTGCAGATTTTTTTTCAGCGCGCTGTCCTTTCCGATTCCAAAATGATCGGCCTTCAATATGTCAAATGATTTTTCGTATTCGCCTTTTCTCATATGACGTACCATCTTTTTCAGATTCTCATTCGTCTTCGGAATGCGCATCCCGTTTTTGATCGAATACTGGCCCATCCGTATGAGCTCGGACAGATTCATCTCATATATCTTGTTGATGCGGTCATTTTCAAATATACTGATGATTTCCATATGCATGGCCGTATCGGCCACTTCCCACTCATAGACATCACCTGCCGCGGCGCACATACGCACGACCTTCTCTTCAATCCGGTAAGAGAACTCTTCATAGCGCCCCAAAGTAAAGATCATCTTAAAAGCAGCGCCTTCGAGCAGTTCTCTCAACTGATAGATTTCATTGATGTCTTTATCTGATATCTCCTTTACGGTCATGGACTTATAATAGTCGGTGACGATAAGCCCTTCTGCCTGGAGCATTCTTATTGCGGTCCGGACAGGGCTCCGGCTCATGCCGAGCTCTTTTGTCAGCATAGCTTCGGTAAGAGACATTCCGGGGGGATAGCTAAGATTCAGGATATTTGCTTTGATTTTCTCATATGCCTGATCGGCCAGAGAAGTGGTCTTTTCAGCCATTGGATACCTCTCTTCTATTTGATATATTGGACAGTTAAAGTGATAAAGTATACATTGATTTGTATTGTATACAAAGTATAACGTGATTTTAAGGTAAACACAAGATTATTTTTTAAACATATTGACTTTCGGTATAGGCGGTGCTATATTGGATATAGAAAATTGTATACAAATTATTTTAATGTATACAAAGTGTCATAATATATCCAGAGAGGAAGGTATGAAAGATGAAGTTAGGATTTATAGGTACAGGCAATATGGCATCTGCAATCATGGGAGGCATCATCAATAAACAGATTATTCCGGCTAAGGAGATTATCGGAGCAGACTTGTTTGCCCCGGGAAGAGAGAAAGCTCAGAAGCAGTTTGGAATTCATGTGACAGACAGCAACAAAGAGGTGGTATCTAAGGCGGAGGTGATTGTCCTCTCTGTAAAGCCTCAGTTTTATGAAGACGTTATCAACGAGATTAAGGATGATATAAGAGAGAGCCAGATTGTTATCACAATTGCGCCCGGCAAGACGCTTTCCTGGCTTGAAGAGAAGTTTGGAAAACCGGTTAAGATCGTACGTACCATGCCAAATACGCCGGCTATGGTCGGGGAAGGCATGACAGCTGCATGCCCGAACGGCCACATGGATGAACAGGGGATAACATATGTGAAGAAGCTTCTGGAAAGCTTCAGCCAGGTCGAAATCGTTCCGGAACGGCTGATGGACGCGGTTGTCTCAGTCAGCGGAAGTTCTCCGGCTTACGTGTTCGTACTTATTGAAGCGATGGCGGATGCAGCCGTGTCAGGAGGGATGCCAAGGCCACAGGCATATAAATTTGCTGCACAGGCCGTACTCGGAAGCGCCAAGATGGTACTGGAGACGGGGAAGCATCCGGGAGAACTGAAAGATATGGTATGCTCACCGGCAGGAACCACGATTGAAGCCGTGCGCGTGCTGGAAGAAAGAGGGTTCAGAAGTGCTGTGATCGAGGCGATGAAAGTATGTGAAGACATATCAAAGAGCTTGTAGGCTACAGCAATTAGACAGAGGGCAGTCTCCGCGGAGGACTGCCTTTCGTCAATATCATAAGACTACGTTAGTGCATAAATATCAATTTAGTCTGCGTGAACAGAGAAATTAACAGAAAATAAAAATAAATACAAAAAAGATATTGACAAATATATAAAACTGGTATATTATATAAACATAAATAGTAAACAAGATAAGAAAACAGATAAAACATTTGTTGGAAGTGAGTTTATTATTGAAATTTGAAAGATGCATTCATGCAGAGATAAATTTTTAATAATATTGATTGGTAATGTGATTCGGAAGATGAAAAGTATTGATTGGATGTAAGAAGTTCAGTAAGTATAGCATATCAAGCAAATAAATTATTAAAAAATATTATCGAAGAGTGAAGCGGATTTCAAAGAAATAGTTTAAGAAAGGAAGGTACGGACCACCAAAAAATTAAACTATGTTACTGATTCAGAGTAATCAGAAAAAATTTTACCAAAAGAAAGGGTAAAAGAATGATTGAAGAATCAAAGTAAGGATGGGTGTCATTATTTCATATAATTGATGCCCATCTTTACTGTCCTTTTATGTCCTGTTATAATAGGGTACGTAATGATAAAGACTTTGGACTTATAGTTCAATGAGGCAAGGACAGACGGAGACGACGATATGCCAAAAGCTTATAACCAGAAAATGAAACTGCTGTATCTCATGGATCTGCTGGACAGGCAGACAGATATGGGACATACGATAACGATGAAAGAAATCTTGTCCGCGCTGGAGGCAAACGGTATCCAGGCGGCCAGAAAAAGCATATACAGCGATATTGAGACGCTCAGGCAGTACGGCATGGATATTGAATACAGGAAAGAGCAGCCGGAAGGATACTACATGGCAAGCCACAGCTTTGAACTGGCAGAGCTTAAGCTGCTTGTGGATGCGGTGCAGTCATCCCGGTTCATCACGGAAAAGAAGTCCAGAAGCTTGATTAAGAAGATCGAGGGGCTGGCGAGCAGATATGAGGCGTCCTGCCTGCAGAGGCAGGTGTATGTATCCGACCGCATCAAGACGATGAATGAGAGCATCTATTACAATGTTGATAAGATTCATGCCGCCATATCGGAAAATTCTAAAATCAGGTTCCAGTATACGCAGTGGACGATAGATAAGACGACCGCGCTGCGCAATGAAGGGAAGTTCTATCATATCAGCCCGTGGGCGCTCAACTGGACCGAGGAGAACTATTATTTGATAGGCTATGACGCAGGGAAAAGCGCACTGAGACATTTCAGAGTAGACAAGATGCTGAAGATAGAAGTTATGAAGGAGCGAAGAGAGGGCGAAGAGACATTCCGGGATTTTGATCCCGGGAGATATTCCAGAAAGACATTTGGGATGTTCGCGGGAAAGGAAGAGACGGTGACTATCCGCTTTCCGAACCGTCTGATCGGAGTTGTCCTCGACCGGTTCGGAAAGTCCGTTCCGGTAAAGAGAGATGGGGAGGAATTCTTTACAGCCAGGGTGCAGGTGGCTGTGAGCGAACAGTTTTTTGGGTGGTTAACAGGATTGGGAAAAGATGTTATAATAGTGTCACCTGAGGAGGTTGCGGGGGAGCACAGGAGACTTCTTTCGGGAATCATAGATGCGTACTCCTGTGGTACATGACAGGTACTGCAGGTGTGGATAATTAATAGGGAACAAAGGAGAAGAAGATATGGATATGGTAAACTTAAATGACATGATTGGCAACGCATTGGACGGGACGACGAAGCTCGTGACCTCAGGTGCCGCACAGGGGACAACGGCACTTATCGTCGCTGTCGTGATAGGCGCCTTGGTATGCCTGTTCGGGCTGAAGCTGGTGAAGCTTCTAACAGCAGCAGCAGGGGCTGTCATCGGTGCAGGGATAGGAGTATCTGTGGCGATTGGGCTGGGGCTGACGAAGATTTCCTTTTTGGCAGCAGTGATTGCAGGCGCCGTCATATTAGGTGCGCTGGCTTTCTTCTTGTACAAGTTTGGCGTATTTCTTATGGTGATGGCCTATGTGTTCGGCGTGTGTGCGATGCTGCTGGATCCGGATTCTATTATCCCGCTCGTTATCAGCATCGTGATAGCGGTAGTATTTGCGGTACTTGCGGTAATCTATATAGAGCCAATCGTCATCATCGTCACAGGATTGTCGGGCGGTATCTTAGCAGGGGCGGCGGCAGCTGAACTTGCAGGGATTACGGAAAACGCATGGATTGGGCTGGCAATCGGTGCCGTGGCTGCAGTCATCGGTATCAGCGTCCAGTTTATGATGCACTCCAGAAAGATAGGGAAGACGGAGAAGGTACATGCAAAGAAGTTCAAAGAACAAGTATCCAGGGAGTCTGAAGTGGAGAAGGCAAGAATGATACTGGACGAGGACGCGGATGAAAATGAGGATGAAGAAAGCTAAGTCCTGTTTATGACACACCTCTCCTGCTATAGTATGAGCTATGGCAGGGGAGGTGCTTTATTATGTATAAAATTTTGAAAATGATATTGCTTATCGCGGGGTTCATGATGCAGGCTGTGTCAGTGATCATGTTCGGCTTTACAGAAATCAATATTTCCGGATACATGTATATGGCTGTATGGGTAATATGTGGCGTCCTCATCAAGTATTCTCTGCAGTCGCTGTCCTCAGACAGTAAGGCAAATTAACCCATATGGACGGTGTTTGGTTGTAATTTACGGCGGATGTGATATAATATAAACATAAAAAACGAATAAAGGGGGCTTACTGATGAAGATAGATATGCACTGTCATGTAAAAGAAGGTTCGGTGGACAGCAGAGTAAGCTTGGATGAATATATCACAAAGTTGAAGGAGGAAGGCTTTGATGGGATGCTCATCACTGACCATGATACCTATAAAGGCTACCGTCACTGGAAATACAACATGAAGGACAAAGTGCATGAGGATTTTGTCGTGCTGAAGGGGATAGAGTACGATACATGCGATGCAGGGCACATCATCTGCATTATGCCGGAAGGCGTTAAGATGAGGCTGCTGGAGCTGCGTGGCCTGCCTGTGGCCGTATTGATAGATTTTGTGCACCGGCACGGGGGAATACTCGGTCCGGCTCATCCTTGCGGGGAGAAGTATCTTAGTTTTACGAACACGAAGAAGTTTTACAAATCGCCGGAAATCATAAAGCGTTTTGATTTTATAGAGGCCTTCAATTCCTGCGAGTCCGAGGAGTCTAATGAGGGCGCCGCAAAGCTTGCACGGAAGTACAAGAAGCCCGGAATCGGAGGAAGTGATTCCCACAAGCTGGACTGTGTGGGCAGAGGATATACCGTGCTGCCTGAGCATGTGACATGCGAGACGGAGCTCATATCCCTTATCCGACAGAAAGTGCCTGTTGAAGCAGGAGGAACCTTGTATGACAAGACGACCAAGGATAAGATCGGGAAGGTGAATAAGCTGCTCGTATATTCTTTCTGGTTCTATAACAAGGGCGGAGAGCTGCTCAAACGCCACAGAAGAAGACGGAAGGGTCAGGTGGAGAACCCGGTGGACCCGATTGATCCGATTGAGATTCCATACCTGGAACGGATGAAATAATAAGACAAGTCCTTTACAGCATATGTAGAGGACTTCTCTTATGTCTTATATATATTTGATTACAAAGGAGAAGACAGTAACATGTATGTTATGATGTGCCGGCTCTTTCAGAAGGTTATGAAGCTTGTTATGGATCACGTGCCTTTCTGGAGAAAGCCAAAGATGATAACCGGAAGGGACAGCCTTAAAAAGCTTCCTTCCATAATTAAGAAGAAAGGGATCCGCAATGTCCTGCTCGTAACCGATTCCGGCATAGCCGCGCTCGGGCTTCATACGCAGCTTGTGGAATGGATCCGGGAAGGAGGCGTCGAGTGCACGGTATATGACAGGACGGTAGCCAATCCGACTATTGCGAATGTTGAGGAAGCGCTCGCCTTGTATCAGGAGAATGACTGCCATGCAATCATCGCATTTGGGGGAGGCTCTCCAATGGACTGTGCGAAGGGGGTCGGCGCCAGGGTGGCGAGGCCGCGAAAGAAGATATCGTCTATGCGGGGAGAGCTAAAGGTTCTAAAGCCCATCCCGCTCCTTATTGCGATACCGACGACTGCAGGCACAGGCAGCGAGACGACACTTGCCGCGGTGCTGACGGACGAAACGACACATGAAAAGTACGCTATCAACGACTTTGTCCTCATTCCGCGGTATGCAGTGCTGGATCCGGTACTGACGAAGGGGCTGCCCAAGGATATCACGGCATCCACCGGAATGGATGCGCTGACTCATGCGGTAGAGGCTTACATAGGACGAAGCAATACGGCGGAGACGATAGAAGACAGTGTCGCGGCGGTAAAGCTTATTTTCCACAATCTGGAGAAAGCGTATGGCAGCGGAGAGGACATGGAGGCAAGGGAGAAGATGCAGAAGGCGTCCTTTCTTGCCGGAGCTGCGTTCACACGGGCATATGTCGGTTATGTACACGCGATAGCCCACAGCCTCGGCGGGGAATATGGAATCCCGCACGGGCTTGCCAATGCAGTAATCCTTCCATACGTGCTGGATGCTTATGGAAGCAGCATCTACATACAGCTTGCCGAGCTTGCGGATATTGTTAAGGTTGGACAGGAGCTTGAAGAAGACCAGGCGAAGGCGGAGGCATTTATCGCGGAGATACGTGCGATGAACCGGAGGATGGGAATACCGGAGAAGCTGGAAGGTATCAGGGAAGATGATATCGATATGCTGGCGAAAAGGGCGGCGAAAGAGGCGAATCCGCTTTATCCGGTACCAAAGATTATGAAAAAGGCACAGCTAAAGGAAATCTATTATCAGATTCGTGCATAGGAGGCAGAATATGGCAGATTATAAGGAAATGATCAAGAGGCAGAGAGCGTATTTCAGGGAAGGGGAGTGTAAAAGCATCGGCTTCAGGATTGCGCAGCTTACGAGGCTGAATGCCTGGATTTGTGAAAACGAAGAAGCCATAATGGAGGCGCTTCAGAAGGATCTGCACAAGTCGCCTTTTGAAGCTTATGCTACAGAGATTGGTATTGTGAAGGAAGAGATAAAATATACGCTGAAGCATCTGCGCAAGTGGGCCCGGCCGAAACGGGTTCCCACGCCGGTTACACAGTTTCCGTCACGCTCCTTTATCTATCCGGAGCCTTACGGAGTCGTGCTGATTATGTCGCCGTGGAACTATCCGTTCCAGCTGACGATAGCACCACTTGTCGGCGCCATATGTGCGGGCAACTGTGCCGTCGTGAAACCTTCTGCCTATTCCCCGCACACGTCCGATATCGTGGCGAGGATGGTCCGAGAACTTTTTCCGAAGAAGTATGTGGATGTAATTACAGGTGGAAGAAAGGAGAACGAGGCACTCCTGAACGAGCATTTTGATTATATATTCTTCACCGGCAGCGTGGATGTCGGCAGATACGTGATGGAAAAGGCGTCTAAGCACCTCACGCCCGTGAGTCTTGAACTGGGCGGAAAAAGCCCTTGTATCGTGGACGAGACGGCAGATATCAAGATGGCGGCAAAGCGTATCGTATGGGGAAAATTCCTGAATTCAGGCCAGACATGCGTTGCTCCGGATTACATATTAGTACAGAAGAGCGTTAAAGATAAGCTGCTGAAGCAGCTGGAAAAGAACATATACAAAATGTACGGCAAAGATGCCTGCCATAATGCCGAATATCCGAAGATGATCAATGACAAGCATTTTGACAGGGTGCTCGGGCTTATGAGAGGAACGCATATCGTATGCGGCGGCGGAAGCAGAAGCGATACGAGGCAGATAGAACCGACGGTAGTAGACCAGGTGAACTGGGACAGCCCGGTTATGCAGGAAGAAATCTTCGGTCCCGTGCTGCCTGTGCTCACCTTCTACGACATCAAAGAGGCGGCCGCCATGGTCAATGCCAGGCCCCGTCCTCTGGCGTTATACCTGTTTACGAAAGAAAAGAGAAGAGAAGCCTACATCTTAAGACATGTGTCCTACGGCGGCGGATGCATCAACGACACGGTCGTCCATCTGGCAACATCCCATATGCCGTTCGGCGGAGTTGGAAACAGCGGCATGGGCGGCTACCATGGCAAGGCGAGCTTTGATACATTCACGCATCAGAAGAGCATCATGAAAAAGTCGCTGCTCATAGACATACCTGTACGTTATGCACCATTTAAGAATAAACTGAATATACTGAAAAAGCTACAATAATCGAAAGGGGTCAGACCCCTGCATATGCAGGGGGTCTGACCCCTTTCAAAATTCTAAAACAATTGGCCGATTTGAAAGACAATTGTGCTTATTGTCCACGCTGTAAGCAGCTGGAAGAGGACGATTCCGAGCGTGCTTTTCCAGCTTTTCAATTCCCGGTGCATGGTCGCGATGGTGGCGGTGCATGGAACGTATAACAGACAGAAGACCATGAGCGCGTAAGCATTCAACGCGCCGAATCCCATGGAGCCAAGCGTCGTAACCATGGTGCCCATGCCGTGGGCGGTGGTGATGTTCTGGATGCCGAACAGTACGCTGCAGCTTGATACGACCACTTCTTTGGCGGCGATTCCGGCGATGAGGGCGACGATGATCTGCCACTGGCCGAGGCCGGCCGGCCGGAAGATCGGCACAATCGCTTTTCCGATTATAGAACCGAAGCTCTCAGTGATGTCAGTTACGTATCCGCCTGGGCCGAAGTTCAGGATGCCCCACATGATGACCGACGCTATGAAGATGACGGTGCCGGCCTTGGTCAAATAGTCTTTTATCTTTTCCCATACATAGATGGCGATGGTGCGTGCATTCGGGGCCTTGTACTCTGGCAGTTCAATCAGAAGGGCGTGTTCTGCCTTGCTCCCATCCATTTTAGACAAGATAAAAGCAGTGGTGATAGCCACGACGATGCCGAGCACATACATGGAATAGCAGACGATCATGGCATGCTTTCCAAAAAACATGGAGGAAAACAGGACATATATAGGCAGCCTGGCACTGCAGGACATAAAAGGTGTGACAAGTATCGTCTTGAACCGGTCCCTCTTATGTTCCAACGCGCGGGAAGCCATGATAGCAGGAACCGAACACCCGAAGCCGAGGAGCAGGGGAAGGAACGCCCGTCCCGACAGGCCGAGCCGGCTCATGATATCGTCCATGATGAATGCGACGCGTGCCATATATCCACTGTCCTCGAGTAACGCCAGTGCAAGGAACAGTATGAATATGTTTGGTAGAAAGGTGAGTATCCCTCCAACGCCGGAAATGATTCCATCCACGACGAGAGAAGTCATCATTTCGCCGGTATTGGCAGAGGCAAGCCCGGCTGAGACGGCTGCCGACAGCGCCTCCAGCGCAATCTCGAAGTATCCTTTCAGCCAGTCGCCGATGGTAAAGGTGAAGAAGAATACGAGTGCCATGATGCCGAGAAATATGGGAAGCCCGAGCCACCGGCTTGTCAGATACCGGTCTATCTTGTCGGTAGAAGCCTCCTTCCTTGATTTGTTAACGAGCACTTCACTGATAATCTCCTCTATGAAATTGTATTTCTGGTTGATGATATCCTTCTCATAGCTGCGGTCCACCGTGTTACCCAGATCAAGAGGGTAGGCGTTGGTGATTCCCTTGTCCTGTTCCAGTATCTTGATGGCATGCCAGCGTTTGTTATCCAGATGCGGATAGCTCCGGCTGAGCGCGGAGATGATGAGATCTATCTTGTCTTCTATGTAGTCTTCATATACCATGGCATATTCTTCGTGATGATTGTGCCGGTGTGAAGATTGGAGTCCGGGATGATGATGAATCAGAGGCCCCTGCCTGTCGTATTCTTTGTGGTGGGAGACGGCATGCATGAGGATGGAAAGGCCGGTCTTCTTTCTGGCAGATACTGGAATTGCGGGAACACCGAGCATCTCAGGGAGCCTGTGGAGGTCAATCTCCATACCGCGTTCCTCTACGATATCCATCATATTTAATGCCAGAACGACCGGTTTGCCAAGCTCTATGAGCTGGAGCGTCAGATATAGGTTACGTTCCAGGCTGGATGCATCTATCACGTCTATGATGACATCCACCTCATCGCTCATAATGCATTCCCTTGATACGGTCTCTTCCATCGTATATGATGTAAGGCTATATATGCCCGGGAGGTCGATAAGCTTGAATTCCTGCCCTTTATATGTAGCACGCCCTTCTTTCTTTTCCACAGTGACACCCGGCCAGTTGGCCACCTTTAGGTTGGCGCCTGTAAAGGCGTTGAACAGGGTCGTCTTTCCGCAGTTCGGATTACCTATGAAGCCTACGTTGATGGTCTTCCTCATTGCTCCGCCACCTCCCGTACTTCAATATGGTCGGCAATCCTTCTGCCCATGGCAAAGCGGGTGCCCCGGAACTTTGCCGTCAGGGATCCCTTTTTGTCATTGTTCAATACTGTAATCTGTGTACCTTCTGTCAGACCGAGCGCCTCGAGTCGGCGTTCCAGGCCAAGCTCGATATCAATCGACTTGACCTCATAGGTCTGGTTGTTTTTTCCTTGCTTCAGTGTCATATCGGAATAGCTCCTATAATGTTATTGATAATTATTATCTATTACATTGCATATCATACCACTATTTGACGTAAATGGCAATGTGAAGTATACTATAAACACTATAAAAAGGAGCAGGATGGAGCGGACTTATGCAGGTGTATTTTTTCATTTTATATTTCTTCACTTACGGATTTCTCGGGTGGTGTACAGAGGTGGCTTATGCGACGACAAAGCAGCATAAGTTCGTAAACCGGGGATTTTTAAATGGCCCTATATGTCCAATCTACGGCATCGGCGTCGGCGTTGTCGTACAGTTCCTGACACCGGTGAGGGAGAATCTCATCCTGCTTTATATTACGTCCACCTTACTTGTCACATTGATTGAATGGGTGACTGGTTTTCTGATGGACAAGATCTTCCATCACAAGTGGTGGGATTATTCTGGACAGCCGCTGAACATAGGCGGGTATGTCTGCCTGTTATTTTCACTCGTCTGGGGCGCAGCCTGCGTCTTGATTGTAAAAATAATCCATCCCCTCATACATAAGGGGCTTTCCCTGCTTCCGACAGCAGCTGGCATCATACTGATAGCTGTGCTTGGGGCAGTGCTCATATCAGACATCTATGTCACGGCATCCGGTATACTGAAGCTGAACCGGCGCCTGGAGATGATGGAGCGGATTGCCGCAGAGCTGCGGGAGCTTTCTGATAAAGTGGGCGAGAATATCCATGAAAATGTGATGGAGACGATGGAAGTTACAGAAGAGATCAAAGAGAGACTGGAAGCAGCTACGGAAGAACAGAAAAGCCGGGTTGCAGATTTGAAAGAAAAATACAGAGAACTGGCGGAGCACGGGACAAAAGTGAGTAACCGTCTGCTGAAGGCCTTCCCGAAGATGGAATCGAGAAAGCATAAAGATATATTGAAAGAGATTCAGATGAAGATACTTAAGAAATAAATGGGGGTTTAGTGAAGTGGACGCCGACTTTGTCAAGTTAAGTGTGTAAATTTTATATTTTATTTTGGCAGCTGAATC
>NZ_JABFCH010000041.1:0-13690 GCF_017566055.1 Extibacter sp. GGCC_0201
ACATTTAGATTTCCTCTCCGAGGCGCTGGATTTCTTCCAGGATTCCTGTCTTGTCGACATCTCCTTTTTCGCTTGCATTTTCTGCTATCACGTGCCCTCTGTCGTTCCACTCCAGATAGTCGGCCATAATCTCATATGTCTTCACGATACCGGCAAATGCTTCTTTCTTATCTGCACCACAGACGAGCAGCATGCATTCCTTCGTCCCTTTGAATGGAGCTTCCCCTCTCAGAAGCGCGTAAAACCGGTCTATGACGGCCTTTATCTGCTCCGGAAAGGTAAACCAGTATAGCGGGGTTGCGAATACGATGACATCTGCCTCCAGCAGGACCGGTGCGATATGGTTAAAATCATCTGCATACACGCATGGGTTTCCGGCCTTATAACACCCTTCACATGCATGGCATCCCTGGATGTCAAGCTCTGCGGCACTGATTGTCGTAAGCTTGTGTCCTTTTCTACCTGCGCCTCTGATGAACGCATTGGCCATCTTTTCACTGTTGCCGTTCTTTCGGGGGCTTCCTGTTATCACTACGATATTCTTCATCGGCTTTCCTCCTCTCTCTTCCATCCGCTGCAGATATCTATCCACTGCCTGCACCCGGTCACCTCATATAAGTCCCGGCCGGTAATGCCGACCGCACTGTTGCCTGTGCCGCCGGACGTATACACGTAATCTTCCATGAAGCGCTTAATGGATATGTCCATATATACCTTGGCCCTTTTCCCGGGAAGGGCGATGGGGCTTACCGCCCCTGGCCTGCAGCCTGTGTAATCCATCAGGTCTTCTTCGTCCAGGACGACCCTTTTCACTTTGAACTGCTTTTCGTACTTGGCAGCATCAATCTTCGCATCTCCTGACAGTATGATTACATTGGCGCCGATAGGCGCGGCAAATACAAGCGTCTTGGCTATCTTCTCTGCCGGTATGCCGAGCAGCTTCATAGAATCTTCCGTACTTTCAAACTCTCTCTCACAGTCACGTATCTCATATACAAACGACTGCCTTTCCAATAATTTGACCACTCGATCTGCTGCCATAATCGTTCCTCCAAGTTCGACCTTTTTATCTATATCATCAGCCAACGTCAAGCCAGCTTGGCTTTGGCGCGTCGCTCACGGGCATAAATCACAAAAAGACATGGTACCGTAATACCACGTCCATATGCAAGCAAGACGATAAGCCGGGTTATGTCGTTGGGTAATCATCTATCTAGACCTGCTGTCGCCAGCAGGTTCCAGCAACCTACCTAAGGCGTGGCGGGCCGCCACAATGCCTTTATCCGGTCTTGCTTCGGATGGGGTTTACATGTGCCCTCCCTGTTACCAGAGAGGCGGTAGTCTCTTACACTGCCCTTCCAACCTTACCCGGATGAACCGGGCGGTACATTTCTGTTGCACTGGCCTTGGAGTCGCCTCCACCGGACGTTATCCGGCATCCTGCCCTGTGAAGCCCGGACTTTCCTCACCTGCGGCCTTTCGGCCCTCGCAGCTGCGATTACCTGTCTTACTTGCATCTCATACTTTACCATACTCTATCCTTATTGTAAAGATACACGTCTGTCAGATTCCTTCATCCTCTATGAGTCCATCTCCGTCCGCCGCGGTGGTTGCAAGCGTATCGCACCGTTCATTCTGCGGATGACCGTCATGTCCTTTTACCCAGATGAACGTGACTTTGTGAGGCTCTTTTGCCTTCAGCAGCCGCTGCCACAAATCCACGTTCTTTACCGGTTCATTCTTGCCGCGCTTCCATCCTTTTTTCAGCCACCCGTCTATCCAGTGCTGATTGAACGCGTCCACCACATATTTTGAATCAGAGTACAGTTCTATCTCACAGGGCCGGTTCAGCGCTTCCAGACCAGCGATGGCAGCCATGAGCTCCATCCGGTTGTTTGTCGTCTTCTTATACCCCTGTGAGAGTTCTTTCGTGTGCAGCATGCCTCTGGAATCTGTATATTCCAGGACCGTGCCATACCCTCCCGGCCCGTCCGGGTTCCCCCTTGCGGCTCCGTCGGTATATATTTTTACGTGCATATCATCTCTCTCCTATATTTCAAATGTCTGTCCATCTTCTGTAATATGCATGACTTTGGCTTTATAGCCTGCGGCAGCCTCATTATCCATCAGACGCTCGTATACGTCGTATCTGTCCCACATATGCATAGGGAATACGCAGTTCGTATGCGTATGCTTCATGAAATAGTCAAGTCCCCAGTAATACTGCTCTTCCTGCCTGGGATCCAAAGGTACGAATGCCACATCTATGACCTCACCCTCCAGCTTGCCGATCTCGTGCTGGTAATTTCTCCGCATCATCTCATTATACGCGGGACTTTCCTCTTCCCAGTGCCACCAGTTCAGATCCCCCGCATGATATATCGTCTTCCCTTCCGCACGTACGAGGAAGGCGATGCCTTCATCTGTCGAACGCAAGGTGCTGATGCACAGGCCATCCACCTGGAGCTCCTGCCTGGGGCCTGCATAGATGACACGCTCCGCCTGTCCGTCCGCCTTGATGTCATCTGACAAGATATATGTTATGTCGTCGTATATTCCGGCCCACGTAAATATTTTCTTCTGGAAGTGGTCCGGATGAGCGTGGCTGGAAAATACATATACGCTTTTCTCTTTTGGAAGAAGCGGGAGCTCTCCCCTGTAATAATCAAAGACAAGGACAGCTTTTTCCAGTTCAAGGACGAATCCGCTGTGATTCATGTAGGTTATTTTCATATGCTCGTTCTATTCTCCTTTTATGACTTCTACCGCATGGGTAATCTCAGGCAGCAGATAATCCAGGCACTGCTTTACTGCCTTCGCATTGCCGGGCAGATTGACGATGAGCACGTCCCCCCTGATTCCGGCTGCACTTCGGTTCAGCATCGACCGCTTTGTCACCTGCATCGTGAATGCGCGCATGGCTTCCGGAATACCGGGAATAGGCCTGTCCACGACATCCATCGTCGCCTCCGGCGTACAATCATGCGGCGCGCAGCCGGCTCCTCCGGTGGTGAGTATCAAGTCGGTCAGGTGGGCGTCCGCCATCCTCTGCATGACAGTGGATATCACCTTGCGGTCGCTTGGAAGCGCTTTCATAAACACGACGCTGTGCCCGGCGTCTTCCATAATCTTCTTGACGACCTGTCCGCCCGCATCTTCTTTTAGCCCTTTGTATATCTCTGTACTCGCTGTAATGATTGCAACTTTCATACTGTACCTCCATAATTTCTCTTAACGTAGTCATATAGTAAAATATTAACGCTTTTACAAAAATAATGCAATGATTACGGTGCATATTCCTGCAATCCCCATGGACACGCCGCTCACAGCTCCTTCCACCTCTCCCATCTCTATCGCCTTTGCCGTGCCGATGGCGTGGCTTGCCGTGCCGAATGCCACTCCGGTGGCGACCGGATCCTTCAGCTTCAGAAGCCGTATGATGAACGGATGTATGATTGCTCCACCCGTTCCGCATATGATTACCGCCATCATAGTGACAGAACGCAGGCCGCCGAGCTGGTCGGACAAATCCAGAGCTATCGCTGTAGTCACGGACTTCGGAAGCAGCGACGCCAGCATATCCTGGCGAAGCGCAAGCAGCCGGCAGAGCACAATCGTACTTCCCATGGATATCAGGCTGCCGGCAAGACAGCCGATGACAATCGGAAAGAACTGCTGCTTCAGAACCTTCCTCTGCCGGTAGATGGACAGGCCGATCATCGCCGTGGCCGGAACGAGGAACAATGAGATGAACTGTCCTCCCTCCATATAATCCTTATATGGAATGTCAAGAAGCTTGAGCACCGCCACACAGAGCACCATGGCGATAAGCAGCGGATTCGCAAGCGGCGACTTTATCCTCTTCGCCGTCCAGTCTCCTATATAGAAAGTAATGACCGTAAGAAAGATTCCAAACAGAGGATTCGCCCACAGATTACCCATCGGACGCACCTCCTTGCCCCGCCAGCTTATCCAGGCATATCTGAACTATCCTTACCGTAACGTATGTGCCGAGAAACGTCAGCACAAGCGAGGCACATACGACGAGGAGGAAGCCTTTCAGCTGTCCTTTGAGAAGTCCGATATCCTCCACCATACCGATGGAAACCGGCACGAACACGATTGCCATGTTAGACAGCATAAAGTCCGCCGTCTCCTGGATATGCCCCACCTTCAACAGCTTGAGGCCGAGCAGAGCGGCCAATATCAGAATCGCTGTCACGCTGCTCGGGAAGGCAATCGGCAGCAGAGATACGATAAACTCCGCCGCCAGGCAGATTGCCAGAATAATCCCAAGCTGCCTCAGTATCTTCATATTCATATACAAAACTCCCATCATCAAGAATGGATTGCGCTGCGCGCAGTCTCCTGAAGATTATAACATAAAAATACAGTCAAGTTCCACCCTTGACTGTATTTTTTGAAAGGGGTCAGACCCCTGCATAGCATAGGGGTCTGACCCCTTTCAAAATTCTTCAAATTATCTGACTATTTATATGATGATGCAGACGAGTCCTCCGTTGCTGTCATTTACGATTTTCTGCATCGTATCCTGCAGTTTTACCTGGCTCTCGTCATTGATGACGGCCATCTTATTCTGCATGCCGTCCATCACGAGATCTTCGATGGATTTGCCGAAGATGTTCGTGCTCCAGATTCCGCCTTCTGTATCTCCGGCTTCCTTGATATAGCGTACGAGGTCTTCCGCCTGCTGTTCGCTTCCGACGATCGGAGCGATTTCTGTCTCGATGTTGGCCCGTATCAGGTGGATGGACGGAGCCTCCGAGTGGATCTTGACGCCGAACTTGTTGCCCTGTTTGATGATGACCGGCTCTTCCAGCGTTATCTCTTCTTTCTTCGGGCTGACGACGCCATAGCCTTTCATGCGGACTGCGGCAAATGCATCCTTCACCCCTTCGTATTCATCCTTGAGTTCTGACAGGTTCTTCATTGCCGCGATGAGCTCATACTGGCCGGCAATCGGCGTGCCTGTCAGCTCGCTTAGCATCTCGTAATAGAATTTATCCGCGATATCTATTCTCACCTTCACGCATCCGGTATCCATTTCGATATGGTCTACCTTCATGTCATTTATGTAAGGGCTTTCCGGCTTTTCAAGCCCGGCCGCCGCGTCTTTGATCTCTCCGAAACCGTCCATAACTGTCCGGATATGTTCCAGCATATCCTGCTTGATACGGTGGTCTCTCGGAAGCATCTCCACCCACTTCGGTATAAAGAACTGTACTTCCGATACCGGAAATTCAAACAGAACCGCCTCCATGATCTGGTAGATGTCATCTTCTTTGAGCTGTTCGCAGTTCACCGGCATGGCCTTCACGCCATACTGCTGCTCCAGCTCCTGTGCAGTCTCCCGCGCCTCATCCCCATATGGCTTCTTGGAATTCACCAGCACGATAAACGGTTTCCCGATGCTCTGCAGTTCCCGGATTGTCTTTTCCTCTGCTTCCCGGTATCCCTGCCGCTCGATATCCCCGATGCTGCCGTCTGTCGTCACGATGATCCCGATGGTTGCATGATCATGGATGACTTTTCTCGTTCCGATGGTTGCCGCCTTGGTAAATGGTATCTCATAGTCAAACCATGGCGTCTTTACCTGCCGTTCCTCTCCGCCCTCGATATGTCCGGACGCGCCTTCTACCATATAGCCCACGCAGTCTATGAGACGTACTTTGACAGATACGTCGTCCGACAGCTTTATCTCCGCCGCTTCTTTCGGCACGAACTTCGGCTCTGTCGTCATAATCGTCCTGCCTGAAGCCGACTGGGGCAGCTCATCCTTCGTCCGTGACTTTCCATGCTCATCCTCCATATGCGGGAGTACCAGCACATCCATGAAACGTTTGATAAATGTAGACTTTCCGGTACGCACCGGCCCTACGACTCCTATGTATATTTCCCCGTTTGTCCTGGCTTGTATATCTTTGTACAGCTGAAACGTGTTCATTGTGAATACCCCCTTGTTATGCTGATACAAGTGTATGCATTGCAAGGGGGTATTATTCCGATTAATTTTCTATGTATTTCTGCGCCGCGAGCGCTTTTATCTCTTCTTCCTTCGATTTCTCTATCGCTTCCAGCTCGGCCGTCGTCGGCACTCCGAGCTTCTTCTTCTGGAACTCCATGTTAGACAGCAGGAAGTTCAGAGCAAAGCCTGCGAGCAGTGCCCACGCAGAACCTTTGAACGCCAGCACCGCGGCCATGATACCGGCAATGCTCCTGTCCGTGTTCGACTTGCAGTATTCCATACCGATCCTTGCACATACATATGCCTGGAACAGCAGCGTAATCGCGGAGCCTACTCCCATGATCGGCTTCATGAATGACACGACCGGTACGAGGATGACACTGAGGAATGTCGCCATACGGAAGGAGCTCATCCCTCCGATCAACGACTTCATCGCCTTCTTCCCTTCCTTATACCGCACCGCTACGGACACCGTCATACCGACCCAGAGGGGCCCGGCCAGCGGCGGGAAGGGTGCAAATATAGCAAGGATAAGGTTACGCAGGCCGCTGATCAGGTTAGAGCGACTCGAATTGAAATCAATATGCTCGTCATCTCTGCTCTCCTGTGCTTCCTTGACAAGCGTCTCAGACGTCACGAAATCACCGAACGCCAGCACATAGCAGATCAGTGCAAGAGGCATCGCCTGTATGAACATAGCAAGCGGCGGAAAGCCGACGGAAAATACGCTGACCGTCTCAAATATCTTGCCAAAATCAGGAATGCGGATTACGCTCCCCAGTTCCAGCGTCGGTTTGGCAAGCTCCCCGAGCAGTACGCCGAGCAGCATCGCAACAAGATAGGGAAACAGGTTCCCATACTTGGCCATGATATCCAGCAGCTTTATCTTCCCTCTCTTTCTCTCACAGAATGGAGAAAAGCTTAAGAAGGCAAGCAGCAGCGTTCCCGCCAGCGTTGCGACAGGGGCGGTCAGAAGCTGGCTCCCTTTCTCAAGCTGCCCTTGGATAACCGTAATCGGAGCCGCCAGGAGGATTCCTCCTTTGATAGAGGTGGGAACGCTGTGCACGAACTTGTCTGCCAGCCTGGTCACGCCCATGAAGATAAATACAAGCCCCACCAGCAGCTGTACCGCAATCATCGCCTGTATCCTCTCCGGCCCTTTGTCGAACCCGCTGATAAATGCCAGCGTAAACGGCAGGGTCGGCGTAATCCAGCCCGGTACGACAGGGTCGCCGAGCCACCCGTGGAGCATATACATGAATACTTCTAGGATGACACAGCTCCATGCCAGTTCATACGGTATGCCAAGATAGTCGGTCAGATATGGAATTGAACTGAGTGCGGTGGCACCCAGAATCAGGCCCTGGAAAAACTCTACATACTCAATACGGTAGTGCAGCCCCGGGATTCTCCACTGGAATGGTCCCAGTGGGATATAAGGGAGTTCTTTTGGATTTCTTTCTCTTCTTGCACTCATATGTGCAGCCTCCTCCTTCATCATTCTATAGCAGATATCGTTCGTTAAAAGACAAACAATATCTGCCTGCAAGAAACTCTGCTCTCATTTTAAGAGCAGAGCTCCTAGAAGTATCTTTATGCCTCCTGCCTGCCTAATGGGTTGCTGCCAAAGATCTTCTTATACTGTATGGTCAGATAAGCCATCATTACTACAGCCACGACTGCTGCCACAAGAAGCAATGCCATCATCGTATAGATTGCAGATGTCTCACCGATAGATTTCGTCATCGCGGATACGATGTACGGAAGGAAGCAGCTTGCCAGCCCCATCCACGTATAATAGATGCCGGTATTCCTTCCCTTCGGACCCGGACACATCTCCTGTCGGACGCCAAGCCCCGTCTGGAGGGCACCGCCTGCTGCGAAGAAGCCAAGCAGGGCAATCGCCACGTACACGACGCCTACGTTCTTGACGAGAAGTACGATAGCAAGCGCTGCCGCCGTAAATGCCGAATCAATTAGCACGACTTTCAGAGGATTCCACTTCAGCTTGCCCATCATGATAGCCCAGAATATGACGGCGATGATAGAGCCTGCCGTATAGATGGAAGTCATGCCTGCCGCCTGCATCTCTGTCAATCCGCAGTTGGTCATGCCGAATGCTTTCGTATACTGCTGCGCACCGTACATGATGAACATGCAGAGGAAACCGTAAAACATCGTGACAAAGTTCACCAGACCACCCGGCTTCGTCTTCATCCGCGCCTTTGCGGCATCTATTTCAGCCTGTGCCGCATTCGTCGTCTTTCCGTCTGCGGTCTTCACCGTCTCCTTCATCTGGTCGTCATATACGAACGGCGCAATTACCGCAAGGATAACACATACCACAGACAGAATCAATGGAATCCACACATTTATCTTCCAGTTGCCGGAGGAAGAAAAGTGAACCGCCATAAGTGGATATATGATACCTGATACTGACACGAATGCTTTGATTCCGATAAGCGCTGACCCTGCATACTTCGGGGCCGCCTCCTGCACTGCCGGGTAGAGGGACGCGTCCCAGAATCCGGAAGTGGCCACGCCTGCAAGGAATGCACATACACATGCCACCGTGAAGTTCGTAGAGAACAGCAGGCCCGCAAAGCAGATGATATACAGTATGCCTCCGGCGACCGCCATCTTCTTCCGCCCAATCTTATCCGATACCTCACCGCCGAGCCATACGGTCAGGAACTTGCCGAATCCGGTCGCCGTGATTGCCAGCGACACGGCCGCCGCCCCGGCCACTTCATCCGTGTACCCCCACTGCGTGAAGAAGTTTACTTTGTTCTGTGACAGGATTATTGCCTGGATTCCATGGGTAAAGTAGCACATATAGACTGTCACCAATGATAGAATATACTTCTTTGCTTTCATCCTCATTCTCCTATTCTTTTCTTCTATAAAAACAGACGATTACTTATTTTCTTCCTGAAACCTCTGGTACTCCTTAAGAGGCATCTTCTTGCCTACGAACAGTTCATAATTCACTGCCCCCTGCTGCTCCAGCATACCTTTTCCACCGACTGCCACACAGCCGGACTCCTCTGCCTCCAGTATCATCTTCGTCTTCTCTGGGCTGTATACGGTATCTGCAACTATGAGGTCCTTACGGTACAATGACTTGTCGATAAGAGATACGTCATCATATGGTTCCATGCCCATAATCGTCGCATTGATTACGATATCGCAGCTGTTCACTGCCTCTGCAAGCTTTTCCTTGTCTTCCAGGTCTTCTACCGTGACAACACAGTCCGGGCACTTCTTGGCCAGCTTAGCCTTCGTTCCCTCTGCTCTTGTGAAGAAGTCGTCCTTAGGATTAAATATCTTCACTTCCTTTGCCCCGTCAAGCGCAAGCTGGACCTGTATCGCCGTAGCAGCACCGCCGGCGCCAAGTATGACAGTCTTTTTGTCCTTCACGCTGATGCCGTTCAGTTCCAGGTTTTTCACAAAGCCGACGCCGTCCGTCACATGGCCTGTAATCACGCCGCCATCATTGACAAATACGTTGCATGCACCGATGATTTCTGCCGCCGGAGACAATTTATCCACAAGTTCTGCCGCCACATTCTTACACGGCATCGTGAAGTTTCCGCCTCTCATGTTCAGCAGGCGGATGGCTTCAAACACCTTGGGCATCTGCTCAACATTTACATCAAATGCCATATAGGCATAGTCCAGACCATCGTGCTGGAAACTGAAGTTATACATGGCCGGGGATCCTGAATGCCCTACCGGAGTTCCAAACAATGCCATCAAACCTGTATGTCCTGATATTCTCTTTTCCATCTTATTTTCCTCCAAAATATTCTGCCTAGACCTGCATCGCAGCCGCATACGCTTCTTTTGTCGCATCCAGCGCCCTGCGTGCCCTTGTGGCGTCCCCTACTACGTATACTTCCTGTCCGAGCTCCTCGAGCTGTTCCGCAAATGGATTGTAGTTTCTGAATCCCATGGAAAGGACAACGGAGTCGAAGCCTCGTGCCTCATGCCTTTCGCCGTCCGGTGATTCGTATTCCACGCCATCGTCGTAGAACTTGCATACTTTTGCGTTGACAATCTGTTCTACTTTATACTCCTCAAAGTCCTTCATCACATATTTTCTGTGCTCGGATATCATATCGGCCCCCATCGTATCCCGGAATTCGATGATGCTTACCTTGTGCTGCTGTTCCCCAAGGAACGCGGCTATCTCGCATCCAACCATTCCGCCGCCCACGACAAGCACCTTCTCTCCTGCCTTCCGTCTGCCGTCCAGCAGATCGGAGCCATGGATGATGGCCGGATTATCGATACCTTCGATTGGAAGAATCAATGTCTTGGATCCGGTTGCGACTATGACTGCATCCGGCTTCTCTGCCTTCACCGTCTCCATGTCTGCCGCCGTATTCATCCGCACCTTCACTCCGGCTTTTTCGCATCTTACGATGTAGCTGCGGATCATGCCTGTAATATCGCCTTTGCCCGGAGGATAGGCCGCCAGCCTCATATTGCCGCCCAGTTTGCCGGTGCTTTCATACAGAGTAACGTCGTGTCCTCTCTCTGCACAGACAAATGCCGCGCACAGTCCGGCAACACCGCCGCCGATGACCATGACTTTCTTCGCCTTTTCCGCTTTCGGGTATCCTTGCGCCTCATGTCCGAGGAACGGGTTCGTCAGGCAGCAGATAGGCTCCCCTTTATACATATTGGCGACACAGCCCTGAAGACAGGCGATACATGGTATCATATCCTCCAGGCGCTCCTGCATCGCCTTCTCAGGCATATGAGGATCTGCCAATGACTGCCGTCCGAACGCAACCAGATCCGCACGTCCTTCCTTCACGAGCAGTTCCGCGTACTGAGGTTCCGTAAACCGCCCTACCGTGATAACAGGGATGGAAACCGCCTTTTTGATCTCTGTCACCAGTTCTGCAGAAAATCCTGCATGGACCGTGGTCGGTGCCCACATGTATTCATCTTTGATATGTACCGCACGGGAAACATGGAGGCATTGTACTCCGCACGCTTCCAGATAGGCCGCTATCGCCGCGCTGTCGTGCACATCTACGCCGCCGGGGACTTCGTCCGCACTGTTGATACGGGCCAGTATTGCCACCTTGTCTCCCACATTCTTCTTCACTTCTTCTATAATCAGGCGCGGAAATCTCATTCTGTTTTCAAAGCTGCCGCCAAATTCATCTACTCTTTTATTAGACCGCTGGGAGATGAACGTATTCACAAGATAGCCGTGCGCCATATGGATTTCCACCGCGTCAACCCCCGCCTGCATCGCGCGTCTGGCAGCCGCTCCATATCCTTTTACCAGCTCATATACCTGGGCTGTCGGTACTTCCTCCGGCGTGTCTCTCCCGACCGTTGAAGGGATGGCTGTAGCCGCCTGAATCGGAGTGCCCGCATTCTTTGCATTTCCTTCCGGTCCTGCGTTCTGAAGCTGTACGGACACTTTCGCCCCTTCCGCGTGGCAGGCGTCCACAATCTTCTTCAGGCTCTCTATACTGTTGTCATTGTAAAGGCAGGGCTTTCTCGGACCGCCTTTCGCCCCCTCGTGGACTACCGTGGCTTCTATCGTGATAAGGCCGAACTGCCCCTTCGCCCGTTCTGCGTAATATGCTGCAGACTGTCCGCTCCACGTACCGTCCGTATTGGCGAAGTTGTTGCCCATCGGCGGGACCACGAAGCGGTTCTTTACCGTCATAGGACCAATCTGTATTGGTGAAAACATATTGTCAAATCTCATATCTTTCCCTCTCTCTTATCTTTCTCTGAATCGATTACGCCTCAGCCACTTCCGGCCACGTCTCTTTCAACACCTTCACCGTGCTGTCGTATGTATGGGCCGCTGCTTCTTTTATGCCTCTTGCAAGGATTTCGTCTGATATGACTTCCACGCCCACTACTGCCGGTTCGATGCCTGCATCCTTTATCATCTTGACAAATCCGGCCGTATCTTTAGCTCCGGTCCCTGGTGCAAGCCTGTCGTGCATAGATTCATCCCTCAGGATCGTCTTGGCGTATGGCCTGTCGTACGCGTCATTGATCTGGATCGATACGACCTTCTTCGCAATCTCTTCTGTCAGGATGTCATACGGCTGGTTGGCACGTACCCAGTGCCACGTGTCAAGGATGAGCATCGCATTGTCACATCCGCTTGCTTTCACTATTTCCCATCCTTTTTTCAGATCAGGGATCCCGCTGTATGGCATCGGCTCAACTCCGATAATCCGCTTCCCTGCTCTGTGGCAGAGTTCCTTCAGCTTCTGTGCCGTATGCTCTACGGAATAGTTCTCCATAAGGCCGCAGTTGATATGGTTTACGCCGAACAGATCGCACATATGGAAGCACATCTGCTCTTTATATTTCTGCTCATATGAACGGTTGTCTTCTGCCCACTGCACGATATACTCGACTTCCGTAACCTTCATTCCGTGCTTCTTGAGGATTGCCATGATATCATCATCATAAAGCCCTTCATTCAACGCATCTACATACGTCTCTGCCCTGAGTCCGATGCCTTCATATCCTGCCTCCTTGGCAGCGATGACACGGTCCTCAAATCTGCATTGGTCTCCCAGCGTCCAGGAGCTGATAGTGATTGGATATTTTTTTGACATAATACATTCTCCTTCCATTGTTAAAATTGAACATGATTTTTTTGTTTCTGCCGTTCAATCTTGTTACTTTTACTATGGTTTCATTATATTCTATCGTTAAATTAAAAACAAATTGGTAATTTTAGCCGAATTCATAGATTTTGTTTATAGATTATGTTAGAATGTGGACATGTCGAAAAAAGACGAAAGGAGCAGTATATGAATCTGTACCATCTCAGATATTTTGTTACCCTGGCCCATCTGGAACATTATACGAAAGCTGCCGAGATTCTCGCCATCACCCAGCCTAGCCTGAGCCATGCCATCTCTTCACTGGAAAAAGAGCTCGGAGTCAAGCTGTTCGAGAAGGAAGGGCGCAATGTCGTCCTGACCAAGTGCGGACAGGCGTTCCTCACCGATGTGGAACAGGCGCTTGGCATGCTGGATTCCAGCATCAACAAGCTCCAGATGACCGGTACCGGGGAAGGGCGTATCGACGTGGCCCTGCTGCGCACGCTGAGCACCTCGGTAGTTCCCCAGTTCGTCCGTGGCTTTCTGGATACCCGCCCGGAAAAAAACATCGACTTTTACTTTCATGCATCCACCGGCCTTACGCCGGATATCATACAAGGCGTGAAGGAACGCAGATACGACGTTGCGTTCTGCTCCCTCATGGAAAACGAGCCTTCTATAGAATTTACGCCGATTGCCAGGCAGGAGCTCGTTGTGATAGTACCGGAAGGCCACCCCCTCTCCGGCCGCCGTGAGATAGACCTGGCAGAGACGCTGGCGTATCCGCAGATTGTATTCTCCAGGCGGAGCGGCCTTCGTCCCATCATCGACCATCTCTTTGAGAAATGCGGAGGACATCCTGACATCGTCTACTCGCTGGAAGAAGACCAGGCGGTTGCGGGACTCGTAGGCGCCGGGTTCGGCATAGCAGTTGTTCCAAGGATGGAGATACTAGGCTATATGCCCGTACATACCATCAAGATACTGCACCCTGCGTGGGAACGGCTCTTCTACATGGCGACGCTGAAAGACGTGTACCAGGCCCCTGCCATAACAGATTTCAAGAAATACGTGGCGGAACACGCGGACCTGTAAATGG
>NZ_JABFCH010000042.1:0-13449 GCF_017566055.1 Extibacter sp. GGCC_0201
TTTCAAGAAATCTTCAGGGTCGTTGTCTATTGTTTAATTATCAAGGTGCTTTTGCTGTTTGCCGTCGTTAGCGGCAACTTCTATAAGATACCATATCTGTCGTTATTTGTCAACAACTTTTTTCTTATAATATTTCGCTTTCTTAAGCAGCAGCTTTTAAACACTACCACATGTTGTAAGCTCTTGTCAACATTTTTTTTGTCTTTTACCAAAAAAAAAATTTGTCGACTGCCTCCTCAAGCGACAGCTATATTAGAATACCAAACATGTCATATCTTGTCAACACTTATTTTATAACTTTCCCGTTTTCTATAATAACTATATTATAGATATCACTTCATTGATCGTCCGCACTCCTACAAGCCGTATTCCTTTTACTTCCCGAACCATTTCCCTGGACACTTCCGGAAGTACACATGTCTCAAATCCAAGCTTCTTTGCTTCTGCAACTCTCTGCTCAGGCATATTGACCGCCCGCACCTCGCCGCTCAGCCCAACCTCGCCAAACACGATCATCTTTTCATCGATCGGCCTGTTCTTGTAGCTTGAGACGAGAGCCATGACAATTCCAAGGTCTATAGCTGGCTCATTCATCTTAATCCCCCCTGCGATATTGACATAGGCATCGTAATTCGACATGGAAAGCCCGACCCTTTTTTCCAGTACGGCCATCAAAAGATTCACACGGTTGTAATCTGTACCGGCTGCAGTCCGTCTCGGCATTCCAAAGTTACTCTGGCATACAAGTGCCTGGATTTCTATGAGGATGGGTCTCGTCCCTTCCATAGAACAGGCCACCACCGAGCCGGAAGAATTCTCAGGCCGGCCGCTCAGCATATACTCCGAAGGATTAGCCACTTCCTGCAGCCCGTCCTGCCTCATCTCAAATACGCCGATCTCGTTTGTAGAACCAAACCGGTTCTTTACTCCACGTAATATGCGGTAGGATGCATGGCGGTCCCCTTCAAAATAGAGTACGGTGTCTACCATATGTTCCAGTACCCTAGGCCCGGCAACGGTGCCCTCTTTCGTCACATGCCCCACTATAAATATAGAAATACCCAATCCCTTTGCAAGCTGCATGAATACATTCGTAGATTCTCTCACTTGAGACACACTGCCCGGAGCAGAAGTGACTTCTTCGCTGTACATTGTCTGGATAGAATCAATGACAACCAGCTGTGGACGCCTTTTTTCTATCACTGAACGTATAAGCTCCAGATTCGTCTCACACAGAAGAAGAAGGTTATCCTTGAATGTCCCCATTCTGTTTGCACGAAGTTTTATCTGAGCCAGTGATTCTTCTCCGGATATATACAGGATTTCTTTTTCCTGGGACAATCTCTGGCACACTTGAAGCAGCAGCGTAGATTTGCCGATTCCGGGATCCCCTCCGACAAGCACAAGGGAGCCTGGAACGATTCCTCCGCCAAGTACCCGGTCCAGTTCATCGATGCCTGTCCTGATTCTGTCCTTCTCATCCGTCGATACACCGGACAGCGCAACCACCTCGGCTTCTTTCAGCTGCCTTGCACTGCTCTGTTTGACCGCTGCCACCTTCTCCTCTACAAATGTATTCCATTCCCTGCAGGCCGGACATTGGCCAAGCCACTTGCTCTCTTCATGTCCACAGTTCTGACAGAAAAATATGCTCTTTTTTCCCTTTGCCATTATTCTCTCCTCTGCGCCTTAGATTTCTCTTCCTGATAATCAGGATAATGTTTCCTGTTGTATAAAAAATCCAGCCCCCTGCCACCACAGGGGGCTGAACTGTCGGTAATCTTTCAGCACTACTTCTTTATCACTTTCACCTCAACACATTTATCTGGCTCCAGTTCTGCACTGACACTCAACTTTCCGCTCAGGTTCGTCTTCATATCGCCTGCATCGGCTCCATCCATATACACAGTGTACTCGCTGTCCGCTTCCAGCTCGAGCGTAAACTGCGCATCCTGGGTTCCCGATACTTTGAATGATACTTCTTCCTCTGTCGCCTTAAAGCTCTCCACCGCTGTTCCCGGCACGGATTCATATACGAACATACCGTTCTTCTCTAACTTTGTAATCTCTGAAAAGGTCTTCACTTTGTATAAGTCGCCCTGAAATTCAAATCCATCCAGCTTTGTCTTACTGTCCAGCGTGTAGTCCCCAAAACTAAGTGTCCCGTCTGCTTCAGCCTTCAAAAGCTCTTTCACTGCTGCCATTGATTTTATCCTCCTAAGGTTCTTCTTTTGTACCCCTATTATATATCAAATCCGTATTAATTTGTAGTCTTTGAAATAAATTTAATATCTTTTTTAGACATTCCGATTTCTACCACCGAACCCCTGGCAACTTCGCCTGAAAGTATCGCTTCTGCCAGCCGGTCTTCCAGCTGGTTCTGCACAGCCCGCCTCAATGGCCGTGCCCCAAACTTCTGGTCCGTCCCTGTCTCCACTATATGCTTTTTGACTGAATCTCTGACTGTTATCGTTATATCCAGCTGTTCTTTGGCACGTTTCGTAAACTCCCGGCACATCAGGCCCACGATCTTCTTCATCTCATCTTGTGCGAGGGGGTGGAATACGATGATTTCATCAATACGGTTCACGAACTCCGGCCGGAAAATCAGCTTTATCTCACGCATCACGTTGTCCTTCATCCGTTTGTAGTCTCCGGCAGCGTCTTCTCTGGCATTAAATCCGAGCTTCTTCGGATCTATGATTGCCTGTGCACCGGCATTGGACGTCATGATGATGACCGTATTGCGAAAGTCTACCTTTCTGCCCTGGGAATCTGTAATATGCCCGTCGTCCAGTACCTGCAGCAGTATATTGAATACATCCGGATGGGCCTTTTCAATCTCATCGAACAATACGACAGAGTACGGATGCCTCCGAACCTGTTCACTTAACTGTCCCCCGTCATCATGGCCGACATAACCTGGAGGAGAGCCGATCATCTTCGCAACGCTGTGCTTTTCCATGTACTCTGACATATCGACTCTGATCATCGACTCTTCGTTGCCGAACAGCGCTTCTGACAATGCCTTGGACAGCTCCGTTTTACCGACACCTGTCGGCCCGAGGAAGAGGAAGGAGCCGATTGGCCTCTTTGGGTCCTTTAATCCTACACGGCCTCTTTTGATTGCCTTTGCCACCGCAGTGACGGCCTCCTCCTGTCCGATGACTCTCTTATGAAGTGTCTGTTCCAGCTTGTTCAGCCTTGCACTCTCCGACTCCGCAAGGCGCTGAACGGGTATCTTCGTCCATTCCGACACTACATCAGCGATATCATCTTCTGTTATATACAGCTCCTTCTGAGCATTTCGTTTCTGAAAGCGCCTCCTGATCTGTGCAAGTTTTCTTTCCGCATCTTCCTGTTCTCTGTGAAGCATGGATGCTTCCTGCATATTTCCCTGTCTTACGGCGTCTTCTGTCTTCTTTATCAGTTCAGCAATTGCAGCTTCGAGCTGGAAGATGCTGTCGGGCACTTTAAACCCTTTCAGGCTTACTTTTGAGCATGCCTCATCCAACACGTCGATAGCTTTATCCGGCAGGAACCGGTCACTGATGTACCGGTCGGCCAGGCGCACCGCGGCCTCAAGCGCCTCATCATCAATCGCCACATGATGGTGCCCCTCATATCTGGAACGCAGTCCACGGAGGATTTCCAGGCACTGTTCTTCTGTAGGCTCCTCCACCGTAATCGGCTGGAACCTACGCTCCAGTGCAGCGTCCTTTTCAATGTATTTTCGGTATTCAACTATGGTGGTGGCTCCAATAAGCTGCAGTTCCCCTCTTGCCAGAGACGGCTTCAGTATATTAGAGGCATCCATGGCGCCTTCTGCCCCACCCGCTCCGATAATCGTATGCACTTCATCCAGAAAGAGAATGATGTTCCCGGCTGCTTTTACTTCTTGTATCAGCTTTTTCATCCGCTCCTCAAATTCCCCACGGTATTTGGAACCGGCTATCATCCCCGCCAGATCCATCGTAAGAATCCTTTTTTCTTTCATGCTGTCAGGCACTACGCCCGACGCTATACGCGCCGCAAGTCCTTCAATGACGGCTGTCTTGCCGACGCCCGGTTCTCCTACCAGACACGGATTGTTCTTCGTGCGCCGGCTTAGGACCTGCATCAGCCGGCTGATTTCTGCGTCTCTTCCTATAACCGGGTCAAGCTTGCCTTCTTCTGCCTCGGCTGTAAGGTCTGTACCGTATTGTTCCAGCACCCCTTCCTTTTTTCTGCCGCTTTCCTGCATCAGATCTTCCTGGTACTCCTTCGGATCCGCCCCAAGTACCGCAAGCACATCCTGATAGAGCTTCTGAAGGCTGATACCCAATGTCAGCAGGATACGTGCCGCCACACAGTCCACTTCTTTCAGTAGTGCAAGCAGCAGATGTTCCGTCCCGATATCCGGCGACCTGAAACGGAGTGCCTCCCCTTTGCTCTCTTCCAGGATATACTGAAGCCTTGGGCTGAAATCCGGATTATGAGCTACTGCAGTATTGCCTACCGGCGACACGAGCTCATCCACCACTTTCAATATATTCTCCTCATCTACGCCATTGGCTGCCAGAACCTGTCCGGCGACTCCGGTATATACCTTTCTAAGTCCGAGCAGCAGATGTTCCGTCCCAACATAAGGATGGTCCAGTTCCCTTGCTATCGTCTTTGCAATCCGTAATACTTCATTGGCCTGTTCTGTATAATTCATGCTGTCTGCTTATGATACCAGGATTGGCATCATAACTCCTTTCCAATCTAAATTAGCTGTTAACAATACTCCTCAAATATCTCATCCACCAGCTCATGGACTTCTTCCCTCGTAATATCCTTGCAGCTGCCTTTCGCAAGGACAATCTGGAGCTGCCGCTTCATCTCCTTGAGCGCCTGCACCTTATCCACATCGATGGCAATCACGGCGCCTCTCCTTCGGTCCAGCTGGATAAACCCTTCCTGCTTAAGTATACTGTACGCCTTATTTACCGTATGCATATTGATACCAATCGTATCTGCAAGCTGGCGCACAGAAGGAAGCGGATCGCCTTCGTGGATCGTAGCTGTGGCAATCCCCATGATAATCTGGTTGCGCAGCTGGATGTATAACGCTTCATCACTGTTAAAATCAATCTCTATCAGCATATTATCACCTTTTCTTACTGTGTCTTTTGTTATATACACCATAGCACACATGAAATTCGTCTGCAAGTGTAAATTTTGAAAGGGGTCAGACCCCTATGGCCATAGGGGTCTGACCCCTTTCAAAATTCTTCCCATTTTCTGACAATTTAAAAGGACCTGCGGCCGAAGCCGTAAGTCCTTTTGCAACTTTGAAGGAATTAAGTTTGGAAAAGTCAATTACCGATTACCATAAAGATTTGATATCTGTATAGTCATAGCAGTCAAAGCTGTCTGCAACGTTCTTACATGTGAGCTTTCCGTCATATGTGTTGATTGCAGAGTAGATAACATCGTTATCTGAGCAAGCTTTTTCAAGTCCCTTGTTCGCAATCTGCAAGCCGTAGCTTAATGTTGCGTTTGTAAGTGCGATTGTAGATGTTCTCGGAACTGCACCTGGCATATTTCCTACACAGTAATGTACGATTCCGTCTACTTCGTAAATCGGATCGTCGTGATATGTAACCTTTGTCGTCTCACCACATCCGCCCTGGTCAACCGCAACGTCTACGAATACAGCGCCTGGTTTCATCTCTTTGAGATATTTTTTCTTGAAGAGTTTTGGTGCAGCCTTTCCTGGAATCAGTACGGAACCGATTACGAGGTCAGCTTCTTTCACTGCTTTTTCAATGTTAGCATCTGTAGATACTAATGTCTGGATACGTGCTCCGAAGATATCATCCAGATATGCCAGTCTCTGAAGGTTGATGTCCATGATTGTTACGTTAGCGCCCATACCAACAGCTATCTTACAAGCGTTAGTTCCTACGGAACCGCCACCGAGGATAACGATATTAGCCTTTGGTGTTCCTGGTACACCGGCAAGGAGAACGCCTTCGCCACCGAATGTCTTCTCAAGATACTTAGCACCTTCCTGGATACTTAAACGTCCTGCAATCTGGCTCATAGGAGCAAGAAGCGGAATGCTTCCGTTTCTTTCAATCAATGTCTCGTAAGCAACACCTTTAACTTTTGCATTCAAAAGAGCATCTGTCTGCGGCTTGTCAGCTGCAAGATGAAGATATGTATAAAGAATCAGCCCTTCGTGGAACAACGGATACTCTTCCGGCAATGGCTCTTTCACCTTAATCATCATATCAACGGTATCCCAGACTTCCTTTGCAGTGTCAATCATCTTAGCTCCTGCCGCTTCATACTCGGCATCCATGAATCCGGAACCGACTCCGGCTCCTTTTTCAATCAAAACTTCATGACCTGCATTTACATAACTCTTTACGTTGTCAGGTGTCATACCTACACGGAATTCATTGTTCTTAATCTCTTTTACGCATCCTACTTTCACTTTGTTTTACCTCCTATTGGTACTAAAAATTATATTAGTTTGGCTGCCATGCGTCGGCATTGACTTTTCGTGAACAATATTTTTCACCGTCGTTGTTTTGTGAAGAATATTATTCATTTGTCTCTAAAATTATAGTATCACAGCCGTAAATAATATTCAATAAAAGTTATTTTTTTCACAAAAACTTTTAATTGTGTTAATTTTATGTCAGTTGTATTTACAATTTATTCTTGCAAAATTCAGTTTTTCATGATTAAATCTAATTATAAGATAGAAATACGTATGCTTTCGGAGGACAAAGTATGAAAGAATTAAGAGAAACAATTAACAATGCCAATCTCACCAAAACACAAAAGATGATTGCGAGATATGTATTGGATAACTCTGCTGATGCCTGTTTCATGACCTCCACCGAAATCGCGTTAAAGCTTGGCGTCAGCGAATCCTCTGTCATACGTTTCAGCCGTTCTCTTGGCTTTGACGGTTTTATGGATTTCCAGAAGAGTCTGCGCAAGGATTATCAGGACAAAGTGCTCAGCATCTCAAGTTCCATAACAGTCCCTTCACAAAGAGTGGCCAAGCGTGCCAAGCTGGATACGAGCTCTGACTATATCAACAGACATTTTAAAAATACGGCCAAGAATATGGAATCGGTCTTTGTCAACAACAGCACGGCGCTATTTGAGGAAGCGGCGGAAGCTATCATATCAAGCAAAAGGAAATATATTATCTCTTCCCGCGGCAACAGCTGTCTTGGCGACTATTTTCTCCTGTACCTGAAGCATATGCTTCCTAACGTAGAGATGACCAATTCCGCAGCCATCAGTCCGGTAGACCATATGTGTAATATCTCGAAGGATGACTGTGTCGTCGCGTTCAGCTTCCCCCGTTATTCTTCTATAGATAAGATATCAGTCATGATGGCCTATGAAGTCGGGGCTAAGATTATTGTAGTGACAGACAAGCCCAGTGCCCTGCTTGCACAATATGCCACCGTCCTGTTCACCGTACCCGTGGACAGCAATACTTTTTTCAATTCGCTTGTCGCGCCCCAGTTCGTAGCTGAAGCGCTTCTGGACACGATCAGCCATAAGGTGAAGGGAATTGAACGTCGGCTGAAGAAAATAGATAAATATCTCGGTGAGCTGGGGAACTACTAGTTTATGATTAAAGTGGGACGCGGACGGGGAGCCGGAAGCAGGCAGGGGATGTTAAGATAACATCCCCTGCCTGCTTCCGGCTCTTCTTCATTACGATTGCTTCTAACCAAAGATTTCAAACTACTTAGCACTATATTGATAGATTGACACAACGAAAGCACATCCATCAGCCAATAGTGTTACGCAGCCACCCCCGCCCGTGCCAGTAAAGTAGATAGCCGATGGGGAGGTAGGGGACAGATGCGAAGGTCTAAGCGGGAGGAACGGAGAATCCTCACCAGATACCTTAGTTTGTGGGATGAGAGCCGCCATCGGCGTCTACATTAATCAAACTGCCAATTATTTGTTCTCTACGTTTTTGGCAGCCAGCTTCCTCCAGTTGTAATATCCGTATACGGAATTGAACAGATAGGCAACCCACATGACAACCATCGTAATGGCGGAAGAATCCTTGCCGATGAGGAGCAGCCACATGACGACCGACACGACGTTGACGATAATCCAGAGCAGCCACTGCTCCGCATAGCGGGCAACCTGCATAATGAGTGCCACGACAGAGAATATGGTGGACATCGCATCAATCAGCGCCAGCTGCCCTCCGATACGGCTTAATATCTGCCAGTACACGAGTACGACTACCGCGACTGCCGCAAATAGTATGACGGTCTGCCTGCCGGTCAGCTTCTTTCCTTCCACCTCGCCGCTTTCATTGTCTTTGTGCTTGGACCAGAGATAGAAGCCGATAAAATTCATCGGTATATAATAGAATGCGTTAAGCATGAATTCTCCGTACAAATGGTTCTGGAAGGTGAGAAGCGCATATATGGCTACATTAACAGTAGCAAAGATATAAGTGCTCACTTTTCCCTTTGCCGCCAGCACGACACCGAGGATGCCGGTGATACCGCTGATGAGCGCAAGTAGATTGTCCCCCCAGATAATGCTGAGTACAATCATGATAACTGTAGATAATATGAGCCAGATGATTTCAAATCTGCTCCAGTCCGTAAAAAATCTTTTCGTCTTTTCCATCGTCTATAATCCTTTCTCAAATTGTTCTTTCGTCAATGTCGGTCCTTTTACCCCTACGACCATAGCTGATACTTTATTAGCCGTCCGGACAGCTTCTTCAAAGCTGTGCCCCAGTGCGCGCATCGCCATCACCGCTCCGATATGCGAATCGCCTGCTCCGATCGTATCTACGACCTCTGCTCTTTCTGCCGGGATGACAGAAGTCTTGCCGTCCTCACAGAGAAGCACGCCTCTGTCACCGAGGGTGATGATTACCACGTTGCCGGTCTTTTCTGCCAGCCGGTGGGCAGCACCTTCTGCCGTATCCGCACCTGTGGCTGAGATACTCTCCGACTCATTGAGGTGGAGCACAGGATGCAGCCCATATAGCCTGTCCCTCTTTTCATCCGGGATATAAGTGATTCTCGGACCAGGTGCATAATATACAAGAATATCGGGAACGCTCTCGAGGAAATCTAGTATGACGTCTCCTCCTTCCCCCTCTATCTCATACCCGCTCACATAAGCCGATTCAAAGTCATCTCCGTCCAGAGCGTCGAACCACTCTTTTTCAAATCTGCATTCGATTCCCGGCATCGTGACAAATGTCCTCTCACCGTCCGCCTCAACCATGCAGAGGCAGTATCCGTTGTCCATCTGATTGGACTTGACAGCGCTTTCATGTCCGCTCCTTTTAAGCTCCTCTTCGATAAATCCCGCGTACATCCCTGTACCTACCGGGGCAAAAAAAGTATGGTCCACCTGAAAATGCTTCAATATATCCGCCGCATTATATGCGCACCCGCCAACCGTCATCTTCTGGTCCTTCGCATACATATCTTCCCCGGAACGCGGAAGCCTGTCTATCTCCATGATGATGTCCAGCATAGCGGCACCGATTATCAGACTTTTCTTACTCATGATATCTTCCCCCGTTTCTTTGCCAATGCATCGGCATACTTCTCCAGATCAACTCCATTCGCCTGCCGGATCTTATCCACATAGGAACCAGGAATCCTGCCTATTCCCGAGGCCCCTCCGCATATGGCCGCGGCCATGGCCCCGATGGTATCCGTGTCCCCTCCGAGGTTCGCGCAAAGAAGCGCGCATGTTCTGACATCAAAGCTGTAATAAGCAATCGCAAGCGCCGCCGGGACCGATTCAGAAGTGTTCACGCCTGCCCCGATGATGTCATATATATGCTCCAAAAACATTCTGCTGTCCTCTTTGTATTCCTTTGCATACCGAACTGCCAGCCGCGTTCTCGCAGCAAGTGACGGGCTTGGTGTAGACGCGCCAAGAGTCATGGCATACTCGGTAACCGACAGAGCATCTTCTATCATCCGTTCCCTGTCACCATATTTCACCGCTGATGCAACAGCCATGGCAATCATGGCCGCTCCGGCTATTGTCACGTCACTCGTATGGGTGACCTGAGAGACTGCCGCCACATAATCGCACAGCTTCTCTTTCTCCTCTGGCTCAAACAAGGTACCTACAGGCGCGATTCTCATAGCAGCCCCGTTCGATACCGCCTCATCGGAGAATCTACGGGCATCCTTCCCCTCTTTGAAGAGTTGAAGCGTAACTTTGGAAGTAGGTCCCAGAATATTATTTTCAAATGCATTTTCATCCTCTGCCCACTTCAGGATATGTTCCGCTATGCTTCTCGCCGATGGGACGAAATCCGTCTCCGCCAGACTGTCCAATATAGTTAGCGCCTGGCTCGTATCATCCGTAAACTGTCCCGCTTTATATTGATAGGATATGATATTTTCAGGACATCCGTCCAGAAAGTCGTCAATCTCCCCGTAATGCTCCAGCACACGTTTTCTGCTCCAAAGCTCCGGAGGCATGCCCATCGCATCACCTATGGCCATTCCGTATAAAACACCTAATATCTTTTCTCTCATATAGCAATGTCTCCTTTCACTTATTATAATAAGTTCTTTTCCTTATATAGTCAACTTGTAATAATAGCAAAATAAAACAACTATTATTTGTACATACTGTACAAAGATATATTTTCCAGTTTTCATACTTATAATAACATGTTTACATCAATTGCTTTTAAACGTATAATTGTCATAGGACAACGGGTTTACACCCGTGAGAGCAGTTTAATAAAGAGGTGCGCCATGAATGAGAAAAAACCGAAGTATAAGATAATTGAAGAAGATCTGATAAGAAGGATTCAGTCAGGTGAACTACCGGGAGGCGCGGAACTTCCAAGCGAATCACAGCTGATTGCTACTTATGAAGTCAGTCGTGTAACTGCCCGCCGCGCTATCGATGAGCTGTATCATAACGGATATATCGAAAAGATGCAGGGGAAGCGCACCTGCGTCAGAAGAACAGCCCGGCTTCAGGAACTGACGTCTATCTCAAGCTATACGGAAGAGATCATCCGGCAGGGGATGAATCCCGGCAGAAAGGTCATCAAGTCAGAGATACGCATAAGCAGTGCGGAAGAAGTCACCAGGCTGCAGCTGCGCAAGGCGGACCCGGTCTTTTACCTCGAACGTATCTATTATGCGGATGACGCCCCTCTCTGCTTTACCCGGACCACCCTGCCGTATGAAATCTTCCGTGATATCGAGGGATATGATTTCATCGACAGCTCGCTCTATAAGATTATAGAAAATAACTACAACATAAAAATATCAACTACGACGTTGAAGCTCAAAGCAGTCCCTGCATACGGCGAGGTCATGAAGCATCTCGATATAAGTAAAGATACGCCCCTCCTTTACTCGACAGGGCTGACCTTTGGAATTGTAAAAGAAAGAGAAGTCCCAATCGAACTCTTTGCTACCTATTATCTGACCGATCATTTTGAATATACGCTGACGCAGAGCCGCAATTAGCAGCGGCCATGCATCCGTCCTCACTCGTAAAAAAGGGGCAGGTGTGACTCATGCGAGTCACACCTGCCCCTGATTGAGGTTATCTATTTCCCGACAGCCCCTTTTTACTTCCAATCAGTCAAATGTGGTTCCTTCCTCTTCTCCAGCCGCTCCAGAGCATCATAAAGGCTGGATCCCTTCCAGCCTGCTTCGCGGAATACGTTCTGGAGTATCCTGTCCGCCGTAGCAATATCCAGTTCCGGCTCCTTCGTTATCTCTCTGTAATCTGCCATCTGCCCTTATCCTTTCTGTTCCCTCGATCCGCCCCTGCCATCCGCATATCAGGATGAAGGAAGCGTCCATATGATCGATTCATCATATGGCTCACCTTCCCGGGGCGCTTTAAGATCCTTCGTATAATATATCTCCAGCTTGTCAGGCTGCGGCCTTCCTTCTTTCATCAGTATGACAAAAGAGAACTCCAGCTCGTCATTCGTGCCGATCTCCGTAACCAGATCGCTTTTATCATGATTTGAAAAAAGGAGGGCCCCTTCATACGTCTTCCTGCCGCTTATGCCCTGTACCATGATATTGCCGGCATCAAGCACATATAAGCCTTTATTTTCCGCGGTTCCGGAGATGACATAGTAAGAATAGCCCTTCTTTTCCTCGTAATAGTTGTAGTAGCCGTTTGGCTGCTTTGGCTTGACCTCCTTGCATATCTCAGCCTTCTCGAAGGTGAATGAGATGCCGTTCATGGCTATGCTCTCATCAGCATCGGCTTGTATGCTATGTTCCGCTGTTGCCTTGCCGCGGCAGCCGCTGACGCAAAGCAGCAGCAGAAAGGCCAGTAATAAGCTCTTTTTCATTTATTCCACCTCGAGCACCGCTTCGATTGCCCCCCCGTTATATAAGTTGTCCGGATCCTTCATATCAGCCGCTTCCACATTCAAGACGATCGGATACTCCCCCTCCTTCAATTCCTTATCTATCTTGAAGCTTGTTACAGCCGTGCCCGGTTTGATCAGGCCTGTCTGATACAATGTCGATCCATCACTTTTGAGTATTATGTGGAATTTGAAATAGCAGTCATTCCCTTCCGGGTTGAGCAGTGCCACTTCGACTTTCTTCGTTGCCAGGTCCATCTCAAGAACGTCATATCCCGGCATAAGGATGGAGTCCGGGTCTGTGTTCTTCACCCCATTCGGCAGCTGATATGCAATCGCATGCTTGTCCAGATCCGGCCCGCGCTCATAGGTCAATGCTGCCGTCACTCCTGCGGCCGCGATCAGCAGCAGCAGGATCACCGTCATTATTTTCCTGACAGGCCTTTTGCCATGCTTCCTTTTCCTCTTCCTGTATGTATCTTCCATATGCTCCTCCCTGCCCCGCTATTCTGTTATTATGAGCTGTGCCTCTATGTTTCCCGCATTATATACGATCTCAGGATCCTGTATGTCCCGCGTCTCCACGATAACCTCGATGGGGTATGTTCCCGCCTTCAGCTTCCTGCTGAGTTCGAATTCCATCACCGCTTTGCCTGGTTCTATCAGGCCGGAGGCGTATAGTGGTTCGCCGGTGTCCGTCTGCTTGATCGTATACCGGAAATAGCATCCATTCCCTTCCGGGTTGAGCAGTACGGCCTCGATATGCGTATCGTCCTCCCTGCCGTTCAGTTTGCTCACCCCCGGCAGCAGGATGGAATCGCTGTCCGTATTTCTAATGCCTTCCACATGGTAGGACACCGCCGTCTTATCCAATCCCTCAACTTCGTCCTTCCGTGCAGTCCATATGCCGGCCAGGAATATGATGGCGCATACGAGCGCCGCCAGTATGACCGAAAGCAGCCTGTGCCAGGCATGGTCGACAATCCGGAGGAAGCCCTCTTCCCCTTTTCCGTCCACCACCGGGATATATCCCACGACCCTTTTCGTCCACGCCAGCCTGTTCTGATAAGGATACAGGC
>NZ_JABFCH010000043.1:0-13257 GCF_017566055.1 Extibacter sp. GGCC_0201
GTACGCATCGGAGCAGATGCCACCCGGCTCCCTGTCCGCGGTCTGTTTCACTAAATCCCCAATTACTGCAATTCCGCGATTCTTGAGACGCCTACGTATATCTCGGATATCTTATACCACGTCCTGTAATCTACGGTTCCGGTCTCGGGCAGGCCGAATACGGACTGGAACTTGCGGACAGTGGCCTCGGTGGCCGGACCATATACGCCATCTGCAGTTATCTTCGGAATGGCCGGATAGGCGCCTGCTATGACATTGAGCTGTTCCTGCATCTGACGGACCTTATCACCGGAAGAGCCGACTTCCAGTATATATCCGGGCCAGGAAGAAGGTATGCCGGAGATGGCCTCCGCCGTGTTGATGTACATGTCTTCCCCGTAATAATAGCGAAGAATCTCGATAGGGGAGTACCCCTGGTCGCCGAGCGCCTTGCTTCCCCACTGGGTCATCCAGTTCGGACACTGTACCCGGCGGCCGTCACAGTATTGGGTAAGTATCGGCTGGCGAACATTAGGACGAGAAAGATAGCTGGCAAATAACTCATCTACTATAGCGGAGATAGTGTCAAAGAAATTCCGTTCTGGTATCCATTTGTGGTCAAAAGCTGTGGAAGATGTAATCGTAAAGTCATATCCCTGATTCCGGTACCATTCGGTATATACTCGGTTCAAGGTAAATGACATGATGGCCAGAATATTAGCCCGGATTGTATCTTCAGGCCACGTGGCATATATCTCGCTGGAAGCTACGTTTTTAATATAGTCTCTGTATTTTACATAATAGTTCTGGGCAGTAGAATCTCTCGGACTTCCATCGTGGACGACGATATATTCGGGTACGACGACACGGCTCAGTACGATTTCGCCCGTTTCATCCATAGGCTTTATCTCATCTTCCGGTATTTTGGGCGGATATACGCCATATAATGTGTGTGCAGGTATTACAAACACATTTTCATTGCTTTCAGGGTCAGCCAGCGGACGCATCTGTATGTTCTGCAGTGCCGTGACGTCAGGGAGAATCTCTGTGCCGGCAATGCTGATCGGTTCAAAACCAGGCGCTTCGACCTGGAGCGTATACTCTGAATAAGGCTGTTCCTCAATAGCTGGATCGAGGCTATATTCCAAAGGCGGAGCAGCCAGCTCGACAGTATCCGTCTGGCCAGAGGCATCTGTATTCAGCTGTTCCAGCTGGCTGTCGGGCACACCGGTATATGAGATGGATATAGTAGCGTCATTGACGGGAAAAGCCGTAATTTCGGATGTGATACTAATCTTAAGCCGTCCTTTATCAGGGGTATCAGGCAGATTCGGGTTCATTTCATTCATGTCAGTACCTCGTAGAGACTCTGTTACTGTTATCTTATGTGAATAGAACCATAAAAGTTACAACAGATTAAAGGTTGTGCATTTATATAGAATTGAATATAATAATATGAAACAGTAAAGGAGCAGGCATGGGAAGAAGAAAGAGAAGATCAGGATGCCTAAGTGCTGTCATCGGGCTGTCTGCAATTGCCTGTATCGTCGTGCTGGCTGCGTTGGGAGGCTTCCTTGGCAATGGTGTTAAAAAAGGGCTGGCGGAAGGTGTGGCTCAGAGGGTTGGAAATGCGAAGGAGATTCCGTTTCAGGAGATAGCCATAACAGATGAAGAGCTGGCGCAGAAATATTACTATCAGCAGCTGGACGAGGGTGAGAGAACGGCATATAAAGAGATTGCACAAGGGGTCAAGCTGAATGTAGAGGAGATCTATGTGCATGCGGCGGATGCAGACAGGACGAATACGATATTCCAATATGTCCTGAAGGACTTTCCGGAGATATTCTGGTGTGATGGTACGACAAAAAGCACGTCCTACGAAGGACAGGAGACTTATACGGTTCTTCAGCCCGTATACTCTTATACAGAGGAAGAAAAGGCACAGAAAAAAGCTGAAATTGAAAAAGCTGTAAATGACTGCCTGTCCGGTATCGGAGAAAATGCGGCAGATTATGATAAGATACTATATGTGTATGAGTATATCGTAGATACGGTCGATTACGATATTGCATCCGAAGACAACCAGAACATATACAGCGTATTCGTAAATAAAAGGTCTGTCTGCGCCGGATACTCGAAGGCTACGCAGTACCTGCTGGAACGGCTCGGCGTATTCTGCACTTATGTCACGGGGACGACGTCAGGGGGTCAGAGCCATGCATGGAATCTCGTCAAATGTGAGGGAGACTACTATTATGTGGACACGACATGGGGAGATCCCGTGTTCCAGGCATCTGAAGGTGGAGAAATCGATCCATCCTACATCAGCTATGATTATATGTGCTGCGACGATGAGGAGCTGAAAAAGACGCATACCCCGGATACAGAGGTGCCATTGCCGGAATGCGTCAAGATGGATTTCAACTACTATGCCGTCAATGGCATGTATTATACCTCATATGACGGAGAGCAGGCGCTTGATGCGATGAATGACGTGATAGCCGCCAAAGCCAACCCGGTCGTCTTCAAATATGCGGACAGCCGCCTGTATGAGCAGGCCCGTGAAGACATATTCGGCAGCCAGATTAAGCGGGCCGCGCAGAACATGGCGGACTGGTATGGCCTGTCTGAAGTCAAATATAAGTATATGGATGAAGCTGAACTTAATAAGATTACGATATACTGGCAGTATGAATAACAGAAGATCCCTTACGCTTGGCCGGAACGTAAGGGATCTTATCTGCCGCTGCAAGTCTATAAAGTTATCAGATCCGCATCAAGAGAGTGCCTTATCCTGTCTACTATCTTATCCTTTGTCGTCTGGAAAACGGCGGAGAATTCGGAAGAGATACAGTCCTGCACCCGCTTGAGGTTGCTCTCATCGCTGGCGTTCAGGCTCTTGCCGTCCTGCTCCTTCCGCATCTTTTCAATCGTTATGCCTTTCCACATCTTAAGCCATTCATTACAGTCTCTGGACTTCATAACCTGGATATATTCTCTGTCACGTACTTTGCTGGAGCTGTCATACATTTCTTCCATTTCCGGCAGCTCATTGATCAGTTCGTCAGCCTGGCCTCTGGTCAGTATGCACCGCATTTTGTCCTCGTGCTCAGTTTTCACGTATAGCATTGTCGCTGCGTCGCCTATAGGCTGCAGCCAGTAATATTCCTGAGGCTTGCTCATGAAATCAGGAGTAGCGATCCTTTTGATAGAGCAGACTTTACTACAGCCATACACAACAACGTCATTAACCTTATACATTTTTACACCATACTTTCTTTCACTAAAGAGCCGTTTGAAAAAATTAAATTATTAAGCAAACAGCGGTTACATTTTTTATTATAGCATACTTTTAACAAAATTACTAATCTTGTAATGAAGTAAGTAATATCTGACTTAAAAATTAAAATATTTTTAGTTGAAAAAACTCGGAAACTGTAGTATAATTTTTACAATTTGTGCAGACAAAGATTGTCAGCAGCATATAGGGGAGGCGGTTGTGCTTGCACACACTGCCTTTTATTCTGCCGTAAGCAGATAGTGTGCGGCAATCCATAGTACCAAGGGGCAAATTATTCGTGCCCCGTCATCTAACATACAGATAAGGAAGGGAAAGGGTGGATATATGAAAGCATTTCTTATATTGGAGGACGGAACCGTCTTTACCGGAACCAGTATAGGTTCCAAAAAGGACATGATCAGTGAGATTGTGTTTAATACCTCGATGACAGGGTATCTTGAGGTGTTGACCGACCCTTCTTACGCCGGACAGGCCGTTGCTATGACCTATCCGCTCATCGGTAATTACGGCATTACCCCTGATATGGAATCGAAGAAGGCATGGCCTGACGGATATATCGTAAGAGAACTGTCCAGGACACCGAGTAATTTCCGGTGCGAGGGCTCTATACAGGAGTTCCTGGAAAGCCAGGATGTTCCGGGAATCGCAGGGGTGGATACCCGTGCTCTGACGAAGATTCTGAGAGAAAAAGGGACGATGAACGGAATGATTACCACGAATCAAGACTACGATCTGGATGAAATCATTCCAAAGCTAAAAACCTATTCAATCGGTGATGTCGTATCTAAAGCAACCAGCAGGGAAGCTTATATCTTAGAAGGCAGCGGTCCGAAAGTAGCACTTATGGATTTCGGAGCGAAACATAATATTGCCAGATCTTTAAATCGAAGAGGGTGTGAAGTGACCGTCTATCCGGCTGACACACCAGCTGAGACAATCATTCATTCTAATCCGGACGGAATCATGTTGTCAAATGGTCCCGGAGACCCGGAGACTTGCGTATCTGTCATTGAAGAAATCAAAAAGCTGTACAATACGAATATTCCGATTTTTGCCATCTGTCTTGGACACCAGCTTATGGCCCTGGCCAACGGCGGAAAGACATATAAGCTGAAGTACGGGCACCGCGGGGGAAACCATCCGGTCAAAGACCTGAGCAGCAACAGGGTGTACATCTCTTCGCAGAACCACGGTTATGCTGTGGACAAAAGCTCGCTGGATCCTTCGGTTGCCACGGAAGCGTTTGTGAATGTGAATGACGGGACGAACGAAGGGCTTGCCTATACCGGAAAGAACATATTTACCGTGCAGTTCCATCCGGAGGCATGTCCGGGGCCTCAGGATTCCGGTTACTTGTTTGACAGATTCATGGATATGATGAAAGGAGCACAATAATGCCCAGAAATACAGAGATTAAGAAAGTACTCGTGATAGGTTCCGGCCCTATCGTCATCGGACAAGCAGCAGAATTTGACTATGCGGGGACACAGGCATGCCGTTCTCTCAAAGAGGAGGGGCTTGAAGTCGTTCTTCTGAATTCCAACCCCGCGACCATCATGACGGATAAGGATATTGCAGACCGCGTCTATATCGAGCCTCTGACTGCTGAAGTGGTAGAACAGCTCATTCTGAAGGAGAAGCCGGACAGCGTCCTGCCGACGCTTGGAGGACAGGCGGCTCTTAACCTTGCCATGGAGCTGGATGAAAATGGTTTCCTGAGGAGAAATAATGTTCGCCTTATCGGTACGACTTCGGAGACGATTAAAAAGGCGGAAGACCGTCTGGAATTCAAAACGACGATGGAAAAGATTGGCGAACCATGTGCGGCATCCCTCGTTGTAGAGAATGTGGAAGACGGTGTGAAATTTGCAGAAAAAATCGGCTATCCGGTCGTACTGCGCCCGGCATATACGCTCGGCGGAAGCGGCGGCGGTATCGCGAAGGACCGGGAACAGCTTGTGGAGATACTGGAGAACGGACTCCGCCTCTCGCGTGTGGGGCAGGTGCTCGTAGAACGCTGTATCGCAGGCTGGAAGGAAATCGAATATGAGGTGATGCGCGACGGAAGCGGCAACTGCATTACAGTATGTAATATGGAAAATATCGATCCTGTCGGTGTACACACCGGTGACAGTATCGTAGTGGCCCCGTCGCAGACGCTTGGAGACAAAGAGTATCAGATGCTCCGCACTTCTGCACTGAACATCATCAGTGAACTGAATATCACAGGAGGATGTAACGTCCAGTACGCGCTGCATCCTGATTCGTTTGAATACTGCGTAATCGAAGTGAATCCCCGTGTAAGCCGTTCCTCTGCGCTGGCTTCTAAGGCGACAGGCTATCCGATAGCCAAGGTGGCCGCCAAGATAGCGCTCGGCTATACGCTGGATGAGATTAAGAACGCGGTTACGAAGAAGACGTATGCAAGCTTTGAGCCTATGCTTGATTATTGTGTCGTGAAGCTTCCGAGACTGCCGTTTGACAAGTTCATCAGCGCGAAGCGTACACTTACGACGCAGATGAAGGCGACCGGAGAAGTCATGAGCATCTGTGACAACTTTGAAGGCGCGCTGATGAAGGCCATCCGGTCTCTGGAACAGCACGTAGACAGCCTCATGTCGTATGACTTTACAGGGCTGACGAAAGAAGAGCTTCTGGAAGAATTGGAAAAGGTCGATGATATGCGTATCTGGAGGATTGCAGAGGCATTGCGAAAGGGCATCACCTTTGATGAGATTCACGGCGCGACGAAAATTGACAGATGGTTCATCGACAAGATTGCCATCCTGGTCGAGATGGAGCAGAAGCTTCAGAATACAACATTGTCCGCAGAAGTGCTTCAGGAGGCGAAGCGGATGGAATTTCCGGACAATGTCATCGCAAGGCTAACCGGCAATACGGAGCGTCAGATCCACGACATGCGCCACGAGTACGGAATAACGGCATCCTACAAGATGGTGGATACGTGTGCGGGCGAGTTTGCGGCCGAGACGCCGTATTACTACTCCGTGTTCGGAAGCGAAAATGAAGCAGAAGAGACAAGCGGCAGGAAAAAGGTGCTCGTGCTTGGCTCAGGTCCCATCCGAATCGGCCAGGGAATTGAATTCGACTTCTGTTCCGTCCACTGTACGTGGGCATTTGCCAAAGAGGGGTATGAGACGATTATCATCAACAACAATCCGGAGACGGTGAGCACAGACTTTGACATTGCAGACAAGCTGTATTTTGAACCTCTGACGCCGGAAGATGTGGAGAGCATCGTAGATTTGGAAAAGCCGGATGGGGCAGTGGTGCAGTTCGGCGGCCAGACCGCCATCAAGCTTACGGAGGCACTGATGAAGATGGGCGTTCCGATACTTGGAACATCTGCTGAGAACGTAGATGCGGCAGAAGACAGGGAACTTTTTGATGAAATTCTGGAAAAGTGCCAGATTCCAAGGCCTACAGGCGGGACGGTATACACGGCGAAGGAAGCGAAAGAGGTGGCAAACCGCCTTGGCTATCCGGTGCTCGTAAGGCCTTCTTATGTACTTGGCGGGCAGGGCATGCAGATAGCCATCAATGACCATGATATAGACGAGTTCATCGGGATTATCAACCGGATAGCACAGGACCATCCGATTCTCGTAGACAAATATCTGCAGGGCAAGGAAATAGAAGTCGATGCTGTATGTGACGGTGAGGATATCCTCATACCGGGTATTATGGAACATATTGAACGGGCAGGTATCCATTCCGGTGACAGCATCTCTGTCTATCCGGCGCAGAGCATCACTGAAAAGACGAAAAAGACGATTGAAGATTATACGAGGAAACTGGCACGGTCGCTGCACGTCATCGGCCTGATCAACATCCAGTTTATCGTGTGCGGTGAAGATGTCTATGTCATAGAGGTGAATCCCCGTTCCAGCCGTACGGTTCCTTATATCAGCAAAGTGACCGGCATACCGATCGTACCGTTGGCCACGAAGGTGATTATCGGCTGTAAGCTGAAAGACCTTGGCTACACGCCGGGGCTTCAGCCGGAGGCAGACTATTATGCGGTGAAGATGCCGGTATTCTCATTTGAGAAGATCCGCGGGGCGGACATCAGCCTCGGCCCGGAGATGAAGTCCACAGGAGAGTGCCTTGGCATTGCGAAGACATTTGACGAAGCGTTGTATAAGGCGTTCCTGGGTGCAGGCATCAAGCTGCCGAAGCACAAAAATATGATAATAACCGTACGAGATGAAGACAAGCCGGATGCAGTAGAAATCGGGCGCCGCTTTGAGAAGATCGGCTACCGCATCTTTGCCACACGCAGTACGGCAGAGGCTATGAACAGAGCGGGGGTCAAGGCCAATCCGGTCAACAAGATAGAGCAGGAATCACCGAACCTCATGGATCTGATACTCGGTCATAAGATAGATCTGGTCATCGATACCCCGCCGCAGGGCGCGGACCGGTCGAAGGACGGCTTCGTAATAAGAAGGAACGCGATAGAGACCGGAGTCAATGTACTGACTGCGATAGATACGGCAGAAGCACTTATCACCAGCCTTGAAAATACAGATATAAGAAAACTGACATTGGTAGATATTGCAAAAATATAGTTAAAAGGGGACGTAATCTTTTTCAAAAGGGTTACGTCCCCAATTGCGTTTTGCCCTGTACCTAAATGCGATGTTGCGTTTTGGAACGTGGGGCAAAAGTTAAGATTTTTTGAATTTTTAAGGTTTACTACACATTAGGCGGAAAATATTGTAGAATATTTTTCAGTATAGATGATTTGTGAAAGTGGGAGCTGAGTACATGTATAAAGTATTGGTTGTTGAAGATGATAAGACTATCGCTGGTGCCCTTGAGAGGCACTTGTCTAAATGGGATTATGAGGTCCGCTGCGTGGAAGACTTCAAGAATGTGATGAACGTGTTTGTGGAGTATGACCCTCAGCTTGTGCTGCTGGACATCGCGCTGCCGTTTTTCAACGGTTTCCACTGGTGTACGGAGATGCGCAAGGTGTCAAAGGTGCCGATTGTCTTTATCTCGTCGGCAAATGACAATATGAATATCGTGATGGCAATGAATATGGGCGGAGATGAATTCATTGAAAAGCCGTTTGATCTGAATGTCGTTACGGCGAAGGTACAGGCGCTGCTAAGAAGGACATATTCGTTCCAGGGGGCGCTCAATGTGATAGAACACAAAGGGGTGCTGCTGAATCTGAACGATGCCACGGTTATCTACCGGGAAGAGAGGTTGGAACTCACGAAGAACGAATTCAAGATTCTCCAGTCGCTGATGGAACATGCGGGCCAGATTGTGTCCCGGGATGACATAATTGAACGGCTCTGGGAGAGCGATGAATTCATCGATGACAATACGCTTACGGTCAACGTGGCAAGGCTGCGCAAAAGATTGGAGCCGATAGGGCTCGGAGATATGATTATAACAAAAAAAGGAATAGGGTACATGGTGGAAGTATGAAGCTGTTATGCGAATATCTGAAAGAACATATCAAATCCGTCTGTCTCTATACCGGATTCATCGGCGTATTTTCTATTATCTTTTATCTGTGCAACGTTCCGATCGATGCCGTCCTGTACGCATTTCTGCTGTCTGTCATCTGGCTTGCGGTATACGGGACTGTGGGCTATCTAAGGTATTCGGGCAGGCACAGGATGCTACTGGAAGCGGAGCGAAGGATTCGGGCAGATTGGGCAGAGCTGCCGGAAGCGGCCGGCATCCTCGAGGAAGATTACCAGAGGATTTTGAAAACGCTTTTTGAAAGCAAGGCAGAGATACAATCAGAAGGAGAGATAGCCCGGCAGGAGATGATAGATTATTACAGCCTGTGGGCACACCAGATTAAGACGCCGATTGCGGCTATGCGTGTGCTCCTGCAGTCGTGGGAGGAGGAGCGGACACCGGAAGGAAATATGCACTTGAAAGGGCTGAAGCTGGAACTGTTCAAGATAGAGCAGTACGTTGAGATGGTGCTGTCCTATCTCCGCCTCGGCAGCATGTCTTCTGATATGGTGCTGCAATGGTACGGGCTGGACGATATCGTGAGACAGGCCGTCCGCAAATATTCCCAGATGTTCATCCTGCAGAAGATCAAGCTCCAATTTACACCGTCTGCAGAGATGGTGCTGACGGATGAAAAATGGCTCGTGTTTGTAGTGGAACAGCTGCTTTCCAACGGCCTCAAATATACGAAGTCCGGCAGTATCTCCGTGCATATGGGTCAGAACAGAGACGTTAAAGTGCTCGTTATAGAAGATACAGGAATCGGAATCCAGGCAGAGGACCTTCCACGCGTGTTTGAAAAAGGATTTACAGGTTATAACGGACGGAAGGATAAGAAGTCCACTGGCATCGGCCTGTATCTGTGCAAGACGGTCATGGACAAGCTCGGGCACAGCCTGTGGATTGAGTCGGAGGTCGGCGCCGGCACGAAAGTATACCTGTCTCTGGAAAGAAAAGAAATGGTACCGGAATAGGCGGTATCTTACACGAATGTAAGGTTAGAATCAGGAAATGTAAGTCAAATCAATGGCAGGACATTTCCTTCTTTTATTATAATGGACTTGTAAATAAGAACTGACAGAAAGGTAGGTAGGATACATGTCATTATTGGATGTCAAAAATGTCAAGAAAATATACACGACCCGCTTTGGAGGGAATCAGGTGGAGGCGCTTAAGAATGTGAGCTTCTCTGTCGAGCCGAGAGAATATGTGGCTATCATGGGAGAGTCCGGATCCGGGAAGACGACACTTCTGAATATACTGGCCTCCCTGGATAAGCCTACAAGCGGAAAAGTGTACCTGAAAGGAAATGATATGGCCAAGGTGAAGGAAAAGGAGCTTGCAGCTTTTCGGCGGCAGAATCTTGGGTTCGTGTTTCAGGACTTCAATCTTTTGGATACGTTTTCTCTTAAGGATAATATCTTCCTTCCGCTGGTTCTTTCCGGTAAAAAATATGAGGAGATGGAAAAGAAGCTTGCGCCGATAGCCGAACGCCTTGGGATAAAAAGCCTGCTGGACAAATTCCCATATGAAGTGTCCGGAGGACAGAAGCAGCGGGCGGCCGTGGCAAGAGCCATCATAACGAAGCCGCAGCTTATTCTTGCAGATGAGCCGACGGGTGCGCTGGATTCGAGAGCAGCGGATGAGCTGATGAATCTCTTCAGCGTCATCAACAACGACGGACAGACGATACTCATGGTGACGCACAGCGTGAAGGCTGCCAGCAATGCAAAGCGGGTGCTCTTCATCAAGGACGGGGAGGTATTCCATCAGCTGTACAGAGGGAACCTGACGAACGAGCAGATGTACCAGAAGATTGCAGACACGCTGACTGTTCTGACAACAGGAGGTGAAAGGGGTGAATAAGTCCATATATTCCAAACTGGCTGTGACGAATATCAAGAACAACCGGAAGACCTATCTGCCCTACATTCTCACGGCAGTCCTGACAGTGATGATGTATTATATCATGGATGCCCTTGCGAGAAATAAAAGCGTAGGGGATGGCACTCTGAGAATGTGCCTGAATTATGCGCTTGGCGTCATTATCGTATTCGCGGTCATCTTCCTGTTCTACACGAACAGTTTCCTGATCAAGCGCAGGAAGAAAGAGATAGGCGTGTACAATATCCTCGGAATGGGGAAGAGGCATATCGCAAAGATGCTTGCAGTGGAATCGTTCATTACAGCAGCGGCAAGTATAGCTGCAGGTCTCGTATCAGGCATAATTTTCAGCAGGCTGATGTATCTCATTTTGCTGAAGCTCCTCCACTATAACGTAAATATGACATTTGATATATCACCGGTATCTGTTGTGCGCACCATCGTGCTCTTTGCCGCCATATTTTCGCTCACACTGCTCTATAATCTGATGCAGATTCATCTGGCGAATCCGGTGGAACTGCTGCGGGGCGGGAACCAGGGAGAGAAAGAGCCCAAGACCAAGATTCTGATGACTATTTTCGGAGTCGTCACGATAGGAGTCGGCTACTATATAGCAATCGCTACGGAATCTCCGCTCCAGGCGCTTATGCTGTTCTTCGTGGCAGTCATCTGTGTCATACTCGGCACATACGCACTGTTTACTGCCGGCAGCATCGCGCTGCTCAAAGCGCTGCGCAAGAAAAAGTCGTTCTACTACAAGACGAAGCATTTCACCTCTGTATCAGGCATGATATACCGGATGAAACAGAATGCGGTAGGGCTGGCCAATATCTGCATCCTGAGCACGATGGTACTTGTGATGATTTCGACGACGGTATCCCTGTATGCGGGAATGGACGATATAATGAACACCAGATTCCCGGAACAGTTCAAAGTAACCAATTATGCTGCGAGTGAGGAAGGGATCGAAAAGACAGATCGTATCATCCGGGAAGAGACAGAGAAAGCCGGCGTCACGATAAAGGATATCATCTCATACCGTTCCGGAGAGATGAGCGCGATTCTGGAAGGAGACAAGGTAAAGCTGAAAGAAAGCGGAAACTATGATGTGAACGACGTGATCGAATTAAGCGTCATACCGCTGGAGGATTACAATAAATATGAAAAAACGGACGTATCTCTAAAAAATGATGAGATTCTCGTATACATGACGGGACGGACGTATGGCAAAGAAAAAATTCAGATAGGCAGCAGGCAATTCAAAGTGGCCGAAGAGCTAAAAGACATGGCGCTGGAGAAGAAAAACGATTCCAATGTTGTGGAGCATCTCTTTATCGTAGTACCCAGTCTTAAACATGCGGAGGACATCACGGACGAAGCCTACGGCAGCAGCGAGATGGATGAGGCGTGGATACAGAAGATGGGAAATATACGTTACACCGTCCGCATTGATTTCGACGGGAATGGCAAGAAGGAACTCAGTGCGATGGAGGCCATGGGTGACCGGATCGTATCGGAGGCAGCGCCGTCATTCTGCGAAAGCAGGGAAATGAGCATCGAAAGCTTTTATCTGTTGTATGGGGGGCTGCTGTTCATCGGAATATATCTCGGGCTGATGTTCCTGATGGCGACGGTGCTTATCATCTACTATAAGCAGATATCAGAGGGCTTCGACGACAAAGAACGCTATCAGATTATGCAGAAAGTCGGCATGAGTAAAAAAGAAGTGAAGCGATCCATCAGAAGCCAGGTGCTTACCGTATTCTTCCTTCCGCTGGTAGTTGCAATCATCCACATAGCTGTCGCGTTCAAGGTAATCACAAGGATGCTGGAAACATTGAATTTCGTAAATGTACCGTTGTTCTTCACCTGTACGATAATAACTGTCGTGGTATTCGCAATATTTTATGCTATTGTATTCGCAATTACGGCAAGAGAGTATTATAAGATCGTCAATTAACGGAATTTCGAAAGGGGTCAGACCCCTCTGCACAGAGGGGTCTGACCCCTTTCAAAATTTCACACACTTGAATTTTTGAATACACTATATTACAATGAATCTATCAAGCTATTACATAGTCAAAGACCCCGCTGCAGGCAACGGGGCATAAAAGTTGCAGTGCAGCGAGCTGTGGGGTTGCCCCCACTTGGCTCGTTGCCTTCGCGAGAATAAAGGAGGAAGCAGAATGACAAAAACAGGAGAAAGGGAAATAGTTACGGTGGAACATGTCAACGGCGGCGCCGGATTTATCATGAAAGAGGCGCTGATTAGCCAGGAACAGCTCGGAGAGCACTGCAAGATGTTCAGCCGTGTGACTTTAAAGCCTAACTGTGAGCTCGGATATCATGAGCATCACGGAGAGACAGAGACGTATTATATATTAAGCGGAAGAGGGATGTATGACGACAATGGCAAGGCGGTACCGGTAGAAGCGGGAGACGTGACATTCTGTAAGGACGGGGACGGACATGGCCTGAAGAATACAGGGACCGAAGACCTTTCCTTCGTGGCATTGATTCTGAAACTGTAAGTTTAAGTAAAGTGGCTGCGGACTGGGAGCCGGGTGGCATCTGCTCCGATGCGT
>NZ_JABFCH010000044.1:0-12042 GCF_017566055.1 Extibacter sp. GGCC_0201
GAGGTTTTTTAAAAAACCTCCGTCCCCGATCAAATTCAGGGTGTCCCCAACCGCAGAAATGGGTTATAATATCTATAAGTATGCACGAAAGGAGTGAGTATATGTTTCGAATAGGAATGCTTACAAGCGGCGGAGACTGCCAGGCATTGAATGCCGCCATGCGCGGGGTGGTCAAGGGAATCTGCTCTAAGATACAGGATGTTGAAATCTATGGATTCCAGGAAGGTTATAAAGGTCTGATATATTCTAACTTTAAGATGCTGACATCCAGGGATTTCTCTGGGATACTGACTTTGGGCGGGACGATACTCGGAACATCCAGGCAGCCGTTCAAGATGATGCGGGTTCCGGATGAGGACGGGCTGGATAAGGTGGAGGCAATGAAGCACACGTATCATAAGCTGAACCTGAACTGTCTTGTCGTGCTTGGAGGCAACGGCACACATAAGACGGCTAACATGCTCCGGGAGGAAGGCCTTAATGTAATGACGCTGCCCAAGACGATTGACAATGACCTCTGGGGAACAGATATGACGTTCGGTTTTCAGAGCGCGGTCGATATCGCCACGGACACGATTGACCGGATCCACACGACGGCAACCTCACACAGCAGAGTATTCATTATCGAAGTCATGGGCCACAAGGTGGGATGGGTTACGCTCCATGCGGGTATTGCCGGCGGTGCTGACATCATTCTTCTTCCAGAGATACCATATGATATAGATGTGGTAGTAGATGCAATCAACAAGAGGAAGGATGCCGGAAAGAGGTTTACGATAATCGCTGTGGCGGAAGGTGCCATATCAAAGGAAGATGCGAAGCTTTCTAAAAAGGAGCTGAAGGCGAAGCAGGCCCAGAATTCGTATCCTTCCGTGGCATATGAAATATCTGAGAAGATTCAGAAAAAGACCGACCAGGAAGTCCGTATTACAGTGCCCGGACACACCCAGAGGGGAGGCTCCCCCTGCGCTTACGACCGCGTACTTTCGACGAGGCTTGGCGCGGCAGCAGCAGAAGCCATCATTGACGGAGACTTTGGCAATATGGTAGCAGTAAGGAACAACGAGATTGTCCGTGTTCCACTGGCGGAAGTTGCAGGTAAATTAAAATACGTGTCTCCATCGGCCGATATTATTAAAGAAGCGAAGCTTACAGGCATCAGCTTTGGGGATGCATAGACAACAATGAGTAAACAGTCAGGAGTGTAGATAAGATGTCATATATGGCATTATACCGGAAGTTTCGTCCGGATGAATTTGAAGACGTTAAGGGGCAGGATGCAATTGTCAAGACGCTGAAAAACCAGATAAAGGCGGACCGTATCGGACATGCCTACTTGTTCTGCGGAACAAGAGGGACGGGAAAGACTACGGTGGCGAAAATATTTGCCAAAGCGGTGAACTGTGAGCATCCGGCAGATGGGAGCCCATGCGGTGAATGTCCGATGTGCCGCTCCATTGCCGCCGGTACTTCTATGAATGTGATAGAAATTGACGCCGCTTCCAACAATGGCGTTGACAATATCCGTGAGATAAGGGAAGAAGTGGCATACAGGCCGACAGAAGGCCGTTATAAAGTATATATCATTGATGAGGTCCACATGCTCTCCATCGGGGCATTTAATGCCTTGCTCAAGACGCTGGAAGAGCCGCCGGAATATGTTATCTTTATTCTGGCGACGACGGAGGCTCATAAGATACCGATAACCATACTGAGCCGATGCCAGCGTTATGATTTTAAGCGGATATCTATCGAGACGATAGCGCGCCGGCTTCAAGAGCTGATAGAAAAAGAGCAGTGGGATGTGGAGGACAAGGCGGTGCGCTATATAGCTAAGATGGCGGACGGATCTATGAGGGATGCCCTCAGCCTGCTCGACCAGTGTGCTGCATTTTATATCGGAGAGAGGCTGACATACGACCATGTACTGGAAGTTCTAGGGGCTGTGGACACGGAAGTGTTCAGCCGGCTGCTCAGGGAACTGCTCGGCATGGATGTACATCAGGTAATCGAGACCGTGGACGAGCTTGTCATGCAGGGAAGGGAGCTGTCTCAGCTTGCCGCAGATTTTACATGGTATCTGAGGAACCTTCTGCTCGTAAAAGGCTCTGACAACATGGAGGACGTTCTGGATGTATCAACGGAGAATCTGGCGCAGCTCAAGGAAGAGGCACAGATGATTGACAATGACACGTTAATCCGTTATATTAGAATCTTCTCAGATCTTACAAACCAGCTCAAGTTTGCGACGCAGAAAAGAGTGCTTCTGGAAGTGACGATGATAAAGCTGTGCAAGCCGGCCATGGAGCCGAACCCGGATGCGCTGCTTGACCGTATCAGGGCAATTGAAATGCAGCTGGAACAGGGAACCCCGTCGGTGGAAGTGAAAGAAAAGGTAGTATATGTTAATGCAGACGAAGGTGCAAAGCCGGTTCAAAAGCAGAAGCCGCAGCTGCCGGCAGCTTTAAATGAAGATGTAAAAGCAGTGGCGCAGGATTTCCGCGGGATAGCGAATGACGCGTCCCCGATGCTTCGCAACTATCTGAAGAAAGCCAGGTTGAGCGCGGGCGAAGGGAATCGGCTTCTGATCGTCCTTCCGGACGAGGTGAGTGCCGGTGTCGTTGGGACCGAAGCACATAAAGCAGAGGTGGAGCAGCTGATTGAAGACAGGATTGGGAAAAAGGTAGTGCTGGAAGTCCGGCACGTTGAAACAGGCCGTCGGTTTGAGGACAGCTTTGTGGATATAGAAAATCTGATTCACATGGATATAACCGTGGAAGACGAATAATATTAAAAAAGACAGGAAAACAGGAGGACATTTTATCATGGCAAAACGAGGAGGATTTCCGGGCGGAGGAATGCCCGGCAATATGGCAAACCTTATGAAACAGGCGCAGAAGATGCAGCGCCAGATGGAAGAGCAGGCGAAGGAAATGGAGACGAAGGAATTCACCGCTTCAGCCGGCGGCGGTGCTGTAGAAGTGACCGTATCCGGTACAAGGCAGGTCCTGAAGGTGAAGCTGGATGAAGAGGTTGTAGATCCTGATGACATCGAGATGCTGGAGGACCTGATTGTGGCAGCGGTGAACGAAGCAATCGGTAAGGTGGAAGAAGAATCGGCATCAGCCATGTCCAAACTTACGGGCGGGCAGATGCCGGGAATGTTCTAGCAGGAGCGCGGACAATGGATTACTACAGCAACCAGATAAGCAAGTTAATTGAAGAACTGTCATGTCTGCCGGGCATAGGTATAAAGTCAGCGTCAAGGCTGGCTTTTCACTTGATACATATGCCTGTGGAAGAAGTGAAAAGGCTGGCGGATACTATGGTGGAGGCACGGGAAAATGTGAGGTACTGCTCGGAATGCTATACGCTGACCGACCAGGAACTCTGCCCAATCTGCCGGAATGATGGAAGAGACCATAAGACGATTATGGTCGTAGAGACGACAAGAGACCTTGCCGCCTATGAAAAGACCGGCAAGTACGAAGGCGTATATCACGTACTGCACGGAGCCATCTCCCCGATGCTCGGAATCGGCCCGGAGGATATCAAGCTGAAGGAACTGATGGAACGCCTGCGGGGCGACGTAGATGAAGTGATAATCGCCACCAATTCCAGTCTGGAAGGCGAGACTACCGCCATGTACATCAGCAAGCTGATCAAGCCCACCGGCATCAAAGTCAGCCGCATTGCAAGCGGGGTGCCGGTTGGAGGCGATCTGGAATACATCGACGAAGTGACCCTGCTGAGAGCCCTGGAAGGAAGAACCGAAATCTAAAAAGGGACAGGGCAAAACGTAATTGGGGACGGGGGAAAATTAAAAAACCTCCGTCCCCAATTAAAAAAAGGGTGTCCCTGATGGAGAACTGTATGGGAAAAAAGAAAGTTACGTCTACAGATATCGCCAAAGCGGCGGGGGTATCCCAGTCGACGGTATCTATGGTGCTGAATAAGAAGTATAATGTATCTTTTTCTAAGGAAACGGTCCGGAAGGTGGAGGAGGCGGCGGAAGCGCTCGGCTATGTCCCTCCGGGGAGGAAGAGCCGCAAGGGGAGCCGGAAGGAAAGGCTTCTTGTCGTATTCTGCTCTAATCTGACGAACCCATATTATGTCATGCTTCTGCAGGGGATTGAATCCCGTGCCAAAGAACAGGGCTTCGGCCTGTTCGTTTGCAATACGCAGAGGGACCTGCGTATGGAAGAGCGTTACCTTAAGATGATGTGGGAGCTGCGGCCGCTCGGAATCATCTACACATGTAACCCGAGCGAATGCTTCATGGGGCTGGTAGAGGAACTGTCTGTGCACATCCCGGTCGCTATCATCAACAATCAGAATGAGAAGTTGAATGTCGATGCCGTTGAGCTGGACAACTCCAAGCTTGGGCGGATGATGGCGCGCCACCTTCTGGAGCTCGGGCACAGACATGTAGCTTATATCGCGCCGCCGCTGACGGTCAGGCAGAAGCAGCGCTCCAAGCGTGTGGAAGGATTCCTGAAAGAATTCGCCGAGGCGGGTATCAGAGACAATGTCATTATAAAGGCAGCCAAGGAAGAGCTTGACCTGGACATCGCCCACATCGATTCAGAGTATAAGATTGGCTATGACTTGACAAAGGAGCTGCTGAGCGAGACAAAAGAGATTACTGCCATAGTCGGGTTAAATGACATGATTGCATTTGGAATACTGGACGCACTTCAGGAAGCTAAGATCAAGGTTCCCGGAGATATATCGGTGATGGGCTGCGACAACACGCTTTTTGCCCGTATGCATAAGGTTGCGCTGACCACGATTGAACACTTTGTCATTTTCAAAGGACGGGATGCCTGTGACATCATCATGAAGAAAATAGCGTCCCACAACTCCAAATATTCGGAGATTGAGCCAATCAGCACTTACCATGTAGAATATGAACCAAAGCTTATCATAAGGGGAACGACATCTTATGTGAAAAGGCGCAAGAAAAAATAAATTAATGTAAACGGGGGAATTATTAGTAATAATAGAATGAGGTTATATTTGAAGAAAAGTAGAAAAGCGTTAAATATGCCGGAATAGCAGAGAGAGTGTTTAATAAATCACAATTATATAATTAATAATATTGAGTTATTAATCATATAAATTACTAATAATAGTTTGAAGCTATTGACCTACATTCCCCACATAGGCTATAATTTTACCATGTGGCAAAAAGTAACGAACATATATAGGAATGATATATTTAAAGGAGGAAAAAAGAATGAAATTTTTCATTGACACAGCTAATGTTGAAGACATTAAAAAGGCAAATGACATGGGAGTAATCTGCGGGGTTACGACAAATCCTTCCCTCATTGCAAAGGAAGGAAGAGTGTTTGAAGAAGTTATCGCTGAAATCGCATCCATCGTAGACGGCGCAATCAGCGGAGAAGTAAAAGCTACGACAGTTGACGCAGAAGGTATGATAGCGGAAGGACGCGAGATTGCAAAGATTCATCCGAACATGGTAGTAAAAATTCCTATGACAGTAGAAGGCTTAAAAGCTTGTAAAGTTCTTTCTTCCGAAGGCATCAAGACAAATGTGACATTAGTCTTTAATTCCAACCAGGCACTTCTGGCAGCCAGGGCAGGCGCGACATATGTGTCTCCGTTCCTTGGACGCCTGGATGACATCAATGTAAGAGGCGTAGATTTGATCAGTGAGATAGCAGAAATCTTTGCAGTGTCAGGAATCGAGACTGAAATTATCGCGGCAAGTGTACGCAATCCAATTCACGTAACAGACTGCGCACTTGCAGGCGCTGATATTGCAACTGTGCCGTATAAAGTAATCGAACAGATGACAAAGCACCCTCTGACCGATGCAGGTATCGAGAAGTTCCAGGCAGACTACAGAGCAGTATTTGGAGAATAGATTAAAAAGCAGGAGGCATTTTCATGAATAAATTAGAATTAATGAAGACTGCTAATGAAATCCGCAAAGGCGTGATTACAGCGACACACAGTGCCAAATCCGGACACCCGGGCGGTTCATTATCAGCAGCAGACATCTACACATATCTCTATTTTGAAGAGATGAATATAGACCCTGAGGATCCGAAGAAAGCGGACAGAGACCGCTTCGTACTTTCCAAGGGGCACACGGCTCCGGGATACTATTCAACACTTGCCCAGAGAGGATTCTTCCCGGCAGAAGACCTTAAGACCCTGCGAAAAGTAGGTTCCTATCTTCAGGGACATCCTGACATGAAGCACATACCTGGCGTGGACATGTCCTCGGGATCTCTTGGACAAGGTGTCTCCGCTGCAGTTGGCATGGCCCTCTCAGCAAAGCTTTCCGGGGACAGCTACAGAGTGTACACGCTGCTTGGCGACGGAGAGATTCAGGAAGGCCAGGTCTGGGAAGCGGCAATGCTGGCAGCCCACAGAAAGCTGGACAATCTTGTGGTTATCGTGGATAACAACAACCTTCAGATTGACGGTGCAATAGACGAAGTCAATTCTCCATATCCGATTGACAAGAAGTTTGAAGCGTTTAATTTTCACGTAATCAATATCAATGGACACGATTTTGATGAAATCGACGCGGCATTTAAAGAGGCGAAGGCGACAAAAGGGCAGCCGACGGCTATCATTGCCAAGACGGTCAAAGGAAAAGATGTATCCTTTATGGAGAACCAGGCATCATGGCACGGAGCGGCTCCGAATGATGAGCAGTATGCAACAGCCATGGCAGATTTAGAGAAGGTAGGTGAAGCATTATGTCAGAAGTAAAGAAGATTGCAACGAGAGAAAGCTACGGTAATGCTTTAGTTGAGCTTGGCAATAAACATGAGGACGTAGTCGTGCTTGACGCCGACCTTGCAGCAGCTACCAAGACAGGCACATTCAAGAAGGCATATCCGGAGCGCCATATCGACTGCGGTATCGCAGAGTGCAACATGATTGGAGTGGCAGCAGGAATCGCCACGACAGGGAAAGTGCCTTTTGCGAGTTCTTTTGCCATGTTTGCGGCAGGACGGGCATTTGAGCAGGTAAGGAACTCTGTGGGATATCCGAAGCTGAATGTCAAGATTGGGGCCACCCACGCTGGAATCTCTGTTGGAGAAGACGGTGCGACGCACCAGTGCAACGAAGACATCGCGCTTATGAGGACGATTCCGGGAATGGTAGTCATCAATCCATCTGATGACGTAGAGGCAAAGGCAGCCGTAGAAGCGGCTTATGAACATGTGGGCCCTGTATACCTCAGGTTCGGAAGACTTGCAGTCCCTGTCATCAATGACAAGCCGGACTATAAATTTGAACTTGGCAAGGGCGTCGTGCTTCGGGAAGGAAAAGATGTGACAATCGTCGCTACGGGACTTCCAGTGTCCAACTGCCTTGAAGCGGCCGAGAAGCTGGCGGCAGATGGAATAGAAGCCAAGGTTATCAATATCCATACGATCAAGCCGCTTGACGAGGAGCTGATTGCAGAGGCTGCAAAAGAGACGGGAAAGATCGTAACAGTGGAAGAACACTCTGTAATCGGAGGTCTTGGAAGTGCGGTATGTGATGTCGTGGCAGAAAAGGCACCGGCCAAGGTTATGAAGATTGGTATCAATGATACTTACGGCGAATCAGGCCCTGCCGTAGAGCTGGTCAAGAAATACGGTCTGGATGCTGACAGCATCTATGAAAAAGTAAAAGCGTTTTGTTAAGATAAATTAAGGAAGCAGAAGGAGAAAGGACATGGCAGTGACAGCATACTGCCATGTCCTTTTCCAGCATTGAGGTATTGCAAAGACACGGCGGAAAAGGTAGAATATAGAAGGTAAAAGTCTGGACAGACGATGTACCTGAATCTCTATGAAAACGATAGAAAGAGTCGATATGCGAAACATAAGGAAAGAAATAGTTGAAAAATTATATACGCTCCGCCGCGGATGGAAAGAGGAGTTCTACGACTGTATCAAAGACGTGGCGAGACATCCGGTCGTACTGCGGATGAAGCTCTACCCGCACCATGGGAACACCAACTGCTATCAGCACTGTATGAATGTCGCCTACTATAACTACCAGTGGTGCCGCTTCCTGCATCTGGACGCCAGGTCGGCAGCCCGTGCAGGCATGCTTCACGACCTGTTCCTGTACGACTGGCATACCCACGCGGCGAGAACCGGAGATAAATTCCACGGCCTGACACATCCGGATGTATCATATAAGAATGCCTCGAGGCTGTATCAGTTGAATAAGGTAGAGAAAGATATCATATTGAACCATATGTGGCCGGTAACCTTTTTCCGCTTTCCGAGGACAAAAGAAGGATGGATTACGACCATAACAGACAAGTATTGCGGAGCCTGTGAAACAAGCCGTCGAAAATAAAAAGAAATGCCGGTAACATGCCGGAAATTTAATAGGACAAGTCCCATCATATGATAAAATGCGCACAATCCATATGCTATCATAAGCAAAAATATGCAGATGAGGTGAGAGTATATGGAGAAACAATTTCCCAAGAATGTAAGGCAGATAGGGAACGTCAGCGATGAGCCTAAGATATATGTAGAAGACTATGTAGACACCTATTTGAGCCAACTGCGTGAGAAAGCGGCAGAGACAGCCATAGGGGCTGCTCTTGTCGGAGAGATACAGTCTCTGGAAGAACAGGATGTGGTCTACATATCAGGTGCGATACAGATGAAAGAGCTGGAAGTCAAGGGGACAGAGATTGCAATAGAGGAAGAGACATGGAAACAGCTGGAGGAGGACAAGCAGGAATACTTCCCCTCCAAAGAGCTGGTGGGCTGGTGCCTGATTGAAACCGGGCACCCCATGGGGCTGAACAGTGGTGTTAAGAAAGTGCATGAGGCCTCTTTTTCTAAAGCGAACAGTATATTCATATGGAAGGATGCCCTCGAGGCAGACGAGATCTATTATGCATACAAATATCATGAACTGATGCAGATGGGAGGACATTACATCTATTATGAAAAGAATCCTTCCATGCAGAATTATATGATAAATACACGTAAAAAGATTGGCGTTACACCCAGTGAAGTGGTTGAGGATCGAGCTGCAAAGGATTTTCGTAGTGCAGTAAGGGAGAAGATGGAATATAAAGAGCAAAAAGGAAGTTCCAAATTCACTTACGCTACGAGCGTACTGCTTGTCGTAGTAGTACTGGCGATTGGTATCTCAACCGTTAATAACTTCGATAAAATGGAAGCCGTCCAGACATCTCTCGAGTCGCTGTCGCAGTCAGTGAACAAGCCGGAGAGCAAGACGGGCACCGTCAATGAAAATGAGGGAGAAGATTCTGATAAAAATACTACTGCAGGCGAGGCAAAGGCTGAGGATGCGGACGCAGAAGATAAAGAAGTTTCCGGAGGTACGGTTCCGGAAACTTCTACTATTCAGGAACAGCTTGGCGATGAAGACTATTATGTAGTCCAGAAAGGAGATACGCTGGACAGCATCAGTGTAAAGCTATATGGAAATACTTCTCATGTGGAGGCAATCTGCAAGATGAACGGCCTGTCTGACGGCAACCTTATATTCATCGGGCAAAAATTGTTATTACCATAGAAGTAAAATATGGTATACTGAACACAAATGACAATACAGAAGGAGATACAGATGTTACACAGAAGAAATAAGAACTTGCGTGTAGTAAGTGAATCTGGAGATCCGACAGATGCAATCATTGATCAGATAATGACGGAATTAAACAGCGAAGACAATCCGGTAGAAGAGATAGAGGAGCAGATCAAACAGCATAAAGCCAGATTCAGACGCCGTATCATAATAGCTGTATCGGCTGTTGTGGCTGCGGCTGTCGGCATCTATCTCCTCATACATCTTCAGACGTACACAAAAGCCAGAGTGAGCGACAGCTATGCAATCAAAGGCGCAGCCAATAACAGTTATGAAGAATTTGCAGACGGAGTCCTCAAGTACAGCCGGGACGGGGTGGCATATCTGAACCAAAAAGGGGAGGAAGAGTGGAACCAGCCATATCAGATTAAGAATCCAACTGTAGACGTGTGCGGAGATTCGGCCGCCCTTGCGGATAAAGGCGGGAACAGCATAATGATATTCCATAAAGGCGGGCTGAAAGGCGAGATACACACGACGCTTCCGATAGAAAAGATATCCGTGTCAGGACAGGGAATTGTCAGCGCAATACTAAAAAATGAGTCTTCCCCACAGGTTATATGCTATGATACTGCCGGAAACGTGCTCGTCGAGATAAAAGCGTCATTGTCAGGTTCGGGCTACCCGGTTGACGTGGCTTTGTCAGAGAATGGGGAGGTCATGCTCGTATCCTATCTGTATACGCAGGAGGGCAAGATTACTTCGAGGGCTGTGTATTATAATTTTGGCGAGGCAGGGGAGGAGAAGGCAGATCGTCAGGTGGCGTCCAAAGAGTATGAAGGGACTATATTCCCGTCGGCCTTTTTCATGAAGGGGGAGACTTCCGCTGTCGTGGGAGATGACAGACTCGTCGTATATAAAGGGCTGGATGAACCGAAAGAACAGGTGGAAGTCAAGATTGGAAAAGAGATTAAGAGCGTGTTCCACAGTGAGAAGTATATAGGCATGGTTCTGAAAAATGAAGGAAAAGAAGGATATGAGCTTCGGCTTTATAACACAAGCGGCCGTCAGGTGATGACCAAAGATTTTACGGGCGATTACAGCCAGGTGAAGCTCTGCAAAAGCCAGGTCATCATGTATGACGGCAAGAAGTGCACCATCTTTTTGCGGACCGGTGTCAGAAAGTTTAATGGCGAGATGAAATCGAACATACTGGAAATGTTCCCGATAGCAGGAGTAAATAAATACATCGTGATGAATGCAGACGGAATGGAAGTAGTCCGGCTTGTAAAATAAGGAGAAGACATGAACTGGATATTAATAGCGACTGGAGTTATATTTTTAATCTGTATTGTAGCAGGTATCTGCAGGGGAGCGATTAAGATAGCAGTATCCCTGGCCGCAACCCTTCTGACTTTGCTGCTCGTATATTTTGCCACGCCTTATGTGGCTCAGGGAATAGCCAAGTACACTCCTCTTGACGAGATGATCGAGGATCAGGTAATCAGCACGATGGCAGGCGCCGCCGCATCACAGATAGCGGAAGGTGATACGGGCGGGCTGACGCAAGAGGATGTCAGGAAGGCATTAAATGCGGCAGGAGTGACGGAGGACATGCTGTCACAATATGGTGTGACGGTCCAGGATATTGTAGATGGAAAGATTAAAAGTTCTGATTTGGAGAAATATGGGATATCCGGTGATTTGCTGGACGGGTTCGGAGGAGAGAAGAAAAAAGAGGTGGAGGATGCAATAAGTAATGCGGATATACCGAGAGACCTTCAGGTGGCCGCGATAGAAAAAGCCGATCTCCCGGGTCTGTTTAAAGACATGCTCACGACAAATAATAACAGCGATGTATATAAAGAGCTTGGTGTTGAGACATTTGCCCAGTACGTCGGACATTTCCTGGCAAAGCTTATTATCCATATTATTGCATTTCTGTGTACGTTCATATTAGTCACCATAGTGATAAGGGCAATCGTGTTCGCCCTTGACATTGTCTCGGAGCTGCCGGTACTCGGAGCGGTAAACAGGCTGGCCGGAGGGGCGGTAGGAGTAGTGGGAGCCCTGATAATAGTATGGACCTTGTTTGTTATCATAACATTGCTCTATACGACGGATATCGGTAAGCAGATGTTTGAAATGATTGAAAGCAACAGTCTGTTGCAAATGCTTTACGATTATAATCCAATAATGAAGCTCGCCACGATTTTAAAATAAAATAGTATAAAATCCCTTGACATTAAAAATAAAAGATGATATTATTAAAATCCACCGCGGGAACGTGGTGGATTTTTGAGCGGGACAAGCTGGTGGGAGCCGGTAAAGCCGCTGAAAAAATAAAAAAAGATATCGAAAAAGTATTGACAAAACATCCCAATATATGGTATCTTATAAAAGTTGTCGCTGACATACAGCGAAACAACAAAGCACCTTGATAATTAAACAATAGACAACGACCCTGAAGATTTCTTGAAAAGA
>NZ_JABFCH010000045.1:0-11976 GCF_017566055.1 Extibacter sp. GGCC_0201
GTCGATATTGTTCTGGCGCAGGATATATTCAAATACCATTTCAGGCATGCCGCCTGTTGACCATACATAAATGTAAATCTTGGTCATATACGGAATCAGACGGTATGCCCTGCGGAAAATTTGCCATAAGTTCCTTGATTTCAGCGGATGTTTTCACAATGGTATATGGCTTCAATGAATTGTCGCTGGGCTCTAGTATACTCATATCAATCATCAAGCCGATATAAGGCAGGACAGATTTTTTTGATTTCTTATATCCGGCATCCGTTAGTTTAGCTGACAGATATTTAGCTGAGGTGTATCCCCGTTTGTCTTCAAGAATTAATTTCATCGTTGTGTAGATGATCATATTTTCCCGGCGGTTCAATTCTTCGGCGGGACTATACTGAATCAACCCGGAAAGACCATATTTTAATTCAATCTCCGGCAAGCCGTTTTCATCTACCAGGATACGCTCAATCAGTATTTCTATATCTTTTCGGTCAAGCGTGCCTTTCTGAATGATGTCATCCACAACATCAAGAGCAGTTTTCAGCTTTTTTCTCACGTCAACTGTTTCCAGTTTGGTATGATTCAGTTCTTCCAGCTGCAGCTCCAGGCCGTGTATGGCGGCAAGAATGTCCTGTTGTAAAGAAGTATAAGTTTCATTAATAATCTCTTCATTTTCGGGACTCACAGCTAAATCTTTCACCTTTTGTGAAAATAAAGTTTTTAACTGCTTTTTCTGTTCTGAAATCATCTGCTGAATATCAGCACGTTTTTCTTCCACAGACTTTTTCTCTGATTCAAAATCTTTCATATCATAGGTTGCAATCATTTCAGACAGCGAATCTCTGCATAGCCGGATATAATTTACAACATCTTCCATGAGGTCTTGCTCTTCGATTAAATGAGCCTTGGAGCAATAACGTCTGCCTTTGGTATTATAAGTGCTGCAAATGTAATATTTTCTTTCACGGCTGGAAGTCTGGCGTACAATCGGTGTTAAACGACTGCCGCAATCCTTACAGAACAGACAACTACCAAAAGGATTGGGGATTTCGCTTCCCACCCATTGTCCACGGCTTCCACGGTAGTTATTCCTGACCCGCTTTGCCTTGACCTCTTGTACCAGATCAAAAGTCATTTGGTCAATAATTGGTGGGTGGTGGTTTTCAAAGATATTCTGCTTTTCTTTGGGAACTCGCTTATCTTTGCCATGAATCGTAACCCGTTCCCTTTTATGCAGTCTGAATATTCCAATATAGAAATCATTGTCCAGCATATCCTTTACCATGCCGTCTGACCATTCAGAAGCAATCTGGCGTTTCGTATGCCGTCCCTCTTCCAGTTCCCGTTCATGGCGAACCATAGAGGGCGTAGGTACATGATTCTCAGTCAGATATGTGGCGATTTTCCGATAACCGGAGCCTTTGAGATAGAGGTCAAAGACCATTTTTACATATTCGGCCTCTTTGGGAACAATCTCTATGATTGCTTTATCTTTTTCATTCCGTTTATATCCAAAAGGCGGCTGTGTCATTAAAGTTCCCTCTTTCTGCCGTGCGCCTAGCGCACGTTTGATTTTCTTGCTGGTATCCTTTACATATCTTTCATTATACCATGTTTTTATACCAATGGTATCATCATCGGAATTTAAGGAATCATAACCGTCATCAATTACAATCAGTTGCTTTCCCCGTTCCTGAAATTCATCCAGAAGAAGTAGAACTTTAGCATTATGTCTGCCCAACCGGGAAAAATCTTTGACAAAAACCGTATCAATGTCTTTATCCAAATCTTCCATTAACTGATTAAAACCAGGGCGGTCAAAAATGTATCCAGAAACACCGTCATCTTCATACCATCGGTCAATCACGATATTCCGTTCAGCCGCATACTGGCGGATAATTAACATTTGATTTTCAATAGAAACATAGTTTCGTTTGTCATCATCTCTCGATAGGCGGACGTATCCAACATTCATAACTTCACATCCTTTCATAGTGAAATATAGATATAAGCATAATGTAAATATAGAATATATCTAAAATAACAATCTGTCAATCCTGATTCCAATGATTTTGAATCAACGCTTTGATTCCACTATGAATGTCCTTTTGGTTATTCCCATCCAGATATGTGACAACACGAAAACCTAAGTTTGTGTACTTCTCCTTTGTCTGGTCAAATTCTTCTTCTGTAGGAAAGTCAGTTTTCCAGAGATAGTAAGTCGGTTTATTCAATGTGTATCACATCCTTTTTGCCTTATAATCAATATATGAAATGTTGTAAAAATAGTGCCTGTCTGCGGCTATACCAGATACAGAATATCTTTCAGGCGGCTTTGGCCCACAGGAATTTCACCTCTGCATGGTTCTCATCCAGCCGCACCCATTGCTTGCGACGCTACTAACGCTCGAACTGTGGCTATGCGGGAGTATCATTATCGTGTTACCTAAAAGATGCCATATGAAATTTTCAAGGTGCTGCAAGGGATTCTTGAAAAAATTGAATGTATCAGATATACTTTTCAAGAGTGCCTTGCTGTGATTTCATTTTATAAAAGCGGAGGGTTTTCCTGAATGGCAGCGACTTGGCACAGATTTGGCAAAAAAATATAAAAGGATGATTTGTGTTGAGAGATAGATTGGATTTTTCTTCTGTTTCAAAAATAATTTTAGATAACCGGGGCGTGGATGGCCTATCCCAGGTTGATTACTTTTTTAGGTTGTTTGAGGCTGTTTTTGAACGGACTGACTTGTGTGTTTCTATGCCGGAAGATGCTGATGTGAGTAAGATATTAAATGGACAGAGAAACGTACCGAAAGATATTGTATTTTTCTATCAGGCTTCCCCTAATACTTTGTCACTCAAGAAAGCTATGAATAAAATACTGGATGAACTGCCTGATCCGGCATATGTTAAAGAGCAGATATATCATCTTTTGTGGAATGACAGTAGCATTTCCGAAGAGAAAAAGCGCTTTCTTATGGGAACTTATGAGGAAACAGATTCTTTTTTGGCATCTTGTATTCAGTTTGGAATGTCCAGAAACTTTATTTCCAGGAATAAAAAAGCAGCCGGAAATACCTTTTTCTTATCTGACTACCTTTTAGACTGCAAATTGCCGTCTGTGAACCGCCATTTTGTCGGAAGAGATAAAGAGCTGGAAGCAATACGTTCCCTGCTCAAGAAAGAACATTTTCTGTTTCTTGAGGGAATAGGTGGAATTGGAAAATCTGAGCTGGCAAAGTGTTATGCAAAGCAGTATCAGAAAGAATATACTCATGTGGTCTATTTACGATACAGAGGTACGCTAAAGCGTACAATTCAGGAATTGGATTTTATAGATGATACACTTGAAATGACGGATGAGGAACGCTTTCGGAATCATATGAGATTTTTTAAATATCTGGACGGAAATAGTTTGGTGATTTTAGATAATTTCAATTCTGTACCAGAAAATGAGCCTTTGTTTCACGAATTTTTATCTATGAAATTTCAGGTTTTGGCTACCACCAGGAGCCATATAGAAGAAGTACCGTGTTATGAAGTTAAAGAAATACAGGAGATAGCAGATTTGCAAACATTATTCTGTGCTTATGCTCCAAAAGCGGTTGAAGATAAAAGCAATGTGACAGAAATCATTGAAAAAGTGTATCGCCATACTTTAACAGTAGAATTGGCGGCAAAAACATTAGCCGTTTCCTGTATGAAACCAGCGGAATTGTTGAAAGCACTGCAAACGGAAGGGCTATGTTTGTCCAATCCTAATAAGGTGGTGCTTACGAAGGATTTTTCGTCAAAAAAAGGGCAGTTATATCAGCATATTCGTTTATTATTCCAGTTACAGGGACTGGCTGATGCAGATATTCATATATTAAGAAATATGACGCTGATGCCGGAGACGGGAGTTTCAAAAGAATTATTTCATTTCTGGCAGGGAAGTTATGATTTTAACTGTACAAACGATTTAGTAGAATATGGTTGGATACAAGAAGATGAAGCGCGAAATCAGCTTGCCTTGCATCCGTTTTTAGCAGAGGTTTTGAACTATGAAACACAACCCGCCATATCAAATTGTGCGGATATTTTAAAGGGAATCTTTGAAAACTGTGTTCTATATGGTTTGGATGTACCGTACTACAATGAATTGTTGAATACGATTGAGAGCATCTATCGGCATATTCGTATGGATGATGTAACTTCGGCTGCTTTATTTATGGATACTACCATGTCTTATCTTTGTAAATACGGGCGTATGGAAGCGGTAGAGCGTATATTGGCAGTGCTTCAAAAATTGCCTGGCTTTGAGGAAAATAGGCGGTGGATTGGCATATATGACTGCTATGCCGGGTATGTAGAATATATGAAAAGCAATTATCAGTCGGCCCGCCAGTTTTATGAACATGGAATAGAAACACTTAATCCAGTACATCCGGTATATGCTGATTTGATTTCCAATCTGTATAATAATCTGGGTCAGGTATATCTGGCGTTGGGAGACAGTGAAAAAGCATTACAGTTTGTTCATCACGCACTGGAATTAAGAAAATTCTATGATTTGCCATTTTCTCACGATACGATTGTGCAGCAATTAAGTTTCGCACAGATGTTGGCGGCCACGAAGCAGCAGAGAGAATCACGAAAGATATTGTTTTCTCTCATCCGTTTATTGAAACCAATGAATAGCATGAAACTGATGTTGGCGGAAGTTTATTATACCTTAGCGGTTATAGAACAAAAAGAAATGCCGGAAAATTCCTTAGATCATCTAAAAAAGGCAAAGCAATTCATGTTGGAGGGATTTTTGTATCCTGATAGTCCAGAAATCAAGACGATAGAGCGATTGATTCAAAATACCAAATTGTTGGTAAAAGGATTACAAGATGGTTTTTTAAAACGGATACCGAAAGAAGCAATAGAACAAAAGCCTGATAGGAGTTGAGTCTTATCAGGCTTTTTGTTTTATTCTTCTTTAAGTTTTGTTGCCAGAAAAGCAATGACTTCTTCTGGGGTCGGTTTCTCTCCCTTATAATTCATCTCATCCCATAGTGCCTGTGCGGTAGAATCCGCATTTTTCATGGCATCGTCTGTGGCAATTTGAATTTCTCTTCTAATTTCTTCCAGCGGAATCCCCTCTTTTTTTGAGAGTTTCTTTAATGCTCTTTCAGCTCTTTGAATATCATTCTTCATTTTCATTCCTCCCATAATTCCAATCCCAATTTTTCAATACACCTTTTTCGCTGATACTCATCTGGAATTTGGCTGCAAAATTCAGTCAGCCATAGCTGAACTTTGTTACTAACACCCTCGTCTTTATAATAATCGGGATACTCTTTTAGAATTGCTTTGTGACGTTTCAGCATTTGCTGTTTCATTTCATAAAATTCTGGGAAGAGTTCACCGATTTTCACTTCATAATATATTAACCCCATATTACAGGTAATGCAGGTAATTCGGAGGTAATCACTAAAAGTCATAGGAATTTGCCGCATTAATTTCTGTTTATCATTCACACTACATAGAGATAGAAACCATTGTTCCTCTTTATTTACAGCCTTTTCAAATAAATCTGATTTCAAATTACTCACTCCTCACTATAGCCGAATATCTGACAATAAAATTATAGCCGAATCTTCGGCAATGTGCAACCGTTAAATGTTTTTTATAATGAATTAACAGGAAAGAGGTGAGTGATATTATTAGTTATGCACCATTTTGGAAAACGCTTGAGAAAAAGGGCATCACACAGTATGAATTGATAAATGAATATGAGTTTAGTACAGGCACATTAGATACTTTAAGAAAAAATAATAGTATCACTATGAACACTCTGGAAGATATATGTATCATGCTTGATTGTGAAATATGGGATGTAGTAGAAATTATAAAGCCAAAGAAAGAATAATGACTGTGGAAATATTCCGGGTCATTATTTTATTGCCAAATATTCGGCAACGTATAAAAAACTGCATTTTCCTATAATACATAGTATAGATTGATATGGGGAAGTGATTATCATTATTAGTTATGAGCCATTATGGAATACACTAAAGAAAAAGGATATCAGTCAATATTCGCTGATTAAAGAATATGGATTTAGTACAGGAACTCTGGATGCACTGAGGAAGAATAGAAGTATTACTTTGAATACATTACATGATATTTGCAGGATGCTTGACTGTGAGATTACAGATGTTGTTGAATTCACAGAGGATAATAACGGCCAATCGAAGTAAGATTTTCGATTAGCCGTTTTTTCTATCGGGATTGTGTTCTGTGCGGTGTTTGGGAGTGCTGGCTATGGGGCTGATGACGGCTTTTGTATTTTGCAATCTCCAGACGGGAACTCATTATAAATCCCTCCTCTATATTCCGCTTGTGTTTGTCATAGATATGAGAGACACCGTTGTTATCCATAACAGCGTACATTAATTCCCGGTCATATTCTAACTCCTGGATATGGTCTGATTTTTTCTTTAAGGAAGAGTATTTTTCCTGAATATCCAGGTGTTTTGTTTGAAGTGAAGTATAATCTTTCAGCAGTCTGTCAAAATCCTGTTTGAGCTTATGATAGTTAGCTTTTTGATTATCCAGAACAGTGTGAAGAGCTGCGGTGGCTTTTGTAATGGCAGTGGAGATTTTTTCCGGGAGAGTTCTGTCTAAATCATCATACTTTTTTTGTGCTTCCATTGCCCAATTTTGGCAAAATAAAGTTTCTTTTTTCTGCTCCTCAAGTTGTTTCTTGGTATCCTGTAATTCCGAAAAAATTTTATTGTAGACATCTTCAGGAACAACACCCTCCTGTAAATGTTCAATATTTGCAATTCGCTTTTTGAGTAGTTCATTTTCCTTATCTTTAGAAACGGAAATAGAATGTGCGTGTTGAACGATAGGCACAATTCTTTCTTGATATTCTACAGCCGTTTCTGCCTTTTTAAATAATCCAGCTTTTTGCTGTGGTTCTGGAAGTGTGATTGGAGCAACCGCCTCATTTACCATAGAATAGAAATTGTCTATATCCTGATGACGTGCTTTACTCCCTTTTAATCCACGATCAAGATTGTGAAGCTGACCAACTTCTGTATGATAGCTGTCCTGTAACTCTGACAGGCGATATTTGGAACCGCCTAAATATTTGGTATAATTCAGTTTTCCTTTCTCATCCAGCGGAATGATAATGGCATGGATATGAGGGGTGCGCTCATCCAAATGCAGTATGGCAGACAGTACATTTTGAGAGCCGCCGAAATGAGAGGACAGCCATTTCATATTATCCTGACACCAGGTATCAATGTCAATGTTCCCATTAGCTTCTCCACCAAAGGTCAGCATAAATTCAACTGCATATACAGCATTCTTGGCTATTTTATGATTTCCGTTTTCATACCAGGGTGATGAATTTATCTTATCATGAAAACAGTCTACATAGGATTTCCCCGGTAATCTTCCGGCTAACTCAATGTTAAAGGATGTTTTTGCTTCATCGGCGTTTGTGATGTTTTTTAAACGCAAATTGTGCTGGTAAGCGCCGCCTAAAGCACCAACGGATTTTATTTTTTCAATTCTGCATATTTCTTTTGCAATTCCCATGAAATTCCCCCTTTCAAAAATATAGGCTTATAATGAGTGACTTAGCGAATGAAACTGCCATTGTCGGATAAATCCGGCAATGGGAACTGGCTGGCAAACGAGAAATAAATTTTTCATTCGGCTGCCAGCAGACATGAGCGAAAGCAAAAGGCCCGCTGCCAAAAATCATCCAGCGGATGATTTTGAGAAGCGCCCTCGGAGAGCGAACGTGCTTTTTGCAGAGCAAAAAGCGGAGTGAGTCCGCTTTTTCCCTTTCGGCTGGTAGATGCTCTCACGAGTGTCAGAAAAGCTGCGTTGGCAAGGTACTAACGGCTTGAAAAAACAGTTGCCGTTTAAAAGGTATGGGATACCTTTTGACAACGTCCGGGAAATGAGCGCAAAAAAAGAGCCGTGATTTTTCACGACTCAAAATAGATTACTATTTAGTTTTTGTATTCTTCTATGTACTAGAATTTTATTTTGAAGGTCTTTCTTTTTCCTGAACCAAATCACTATCAAACGATACTTTTACAACTGCATCATTTATTTTAGTTCCAGTAAACTGCACAGCATACTCTTTAACTTTTTGCAGATTTTTAAGCGTAATTGTAAAAGTGTTATCACTGACGTTTTCATCGCATTTTTGGCTCCATAAAATCTCATCAGCATTTCTGTCCTTTATTTCTACAATGCCACTTTCGCCATCCATTTGAAAAAAAATTTCCGCATCTAAAGAATCCATATCCTCGGACACACAGAATAGAAGTCCATTCTCAAACGGATCAGTGTTACTGTAATCTGCGTCCATGTCCATTTCAAGAACTGTTTTTTTGCTGTTTTCTTTCGCTACACTGCTGGATTGATTATCATCGTTTTTTGAACACGCTGTCAGGCCGACAACACTAATCATAACAACTAAAAGGATGATTTTTTTTGTGTGAAACATATTCTTACCTCCACAATCTCAAATTTTCCAGCCCCAACAACTGGGATTTATCTCTTACTTATAAAATGAAATGTAAAACCATAGGATTAAGCAGAATTAAAATCACACCAATCCCACATACAGCAATTATTTTTTGGAAATTTGATTTTTGTTGTTCAATCATATCATTATACCAGTTCATGCACTATTACCTCCAAAATTTCTAATTTTCCACTCTTACAAACTGGGATTTATCGGGGTAAAGTGATTATTTAAACTCTGCTTTTTTAACAGTAATTTTAAACATCAAAAAGTGTTCTGAATCAGCCGAACTATAATGGCTAACTAATACGGGGCATTCTTCCATAAATCTCTGTTTTAAAGAAACATCGTTGCATTCTTTAGCAATTCCAGTAATGCGAAGCCATTCTCTTGTTCCTTCTTTTTTTGCAATAAGCTGCATATTTCCATTAGCTCTTAGCTGTTTATGTACCTCGTTTCCATCGTGAGTTGAAATATATAAGTTTTTTCCGACTTCCATTATTGCACCAAATGGTCTGCAAGCAGGAAAATCACCATTCATTGTTACAATAAAAAAGCAACCACAATCTTTTATAAATTTATATTCTTTACTCATTATTGCTTACCTCTCTCAATTCTAATTTGCTCTAATCAACAACAATTTTAATTGGGGAACATTTTCCACTATTACATTTGCTTTCGGAAACACTACAAGCGGCAACTCCCAATGTAAGATCCATCAGAGCTTTCAATGTAATTTTATCTCCCGCTTTGGAGAGCGGTTCTTCCACTAAAATACTGCCATCAGCGTTAATTTTCGTGTGCATGAATAAGTTGACAGGTGTAATAATGGCGCGTTGTTCTTCAAGCGCCTTATTGATATTATCAAAGCAGTTCGGGTGCCCTTCGCCGTTATGATAAAAGAAATCATACATTTCCGGTCGGCAGCATGGATGAAGCAAATCGTGTTCTCCCACATCGTCAGAAAGTACCTTCATCATGGGATGATATAAATTGGTATAAATAATACTGCCAACATTTAGTTTTAGAGACTCGTTACAGTCAATCGTCACTCCGGTTGAGAGAAACTCTTTTACATTTCCGTTCACTTCGGCAAAAAAATCCACCACTTGACCGCCTTCAATATCAATAACTGTAATACTTTGACCTTGCTTAATATCAATTTTCATTCCAGAACAGGCTGGGATAACATACTCTTTACTCACTGTATTCGCCTCCACAACTTCTAATTTATAAAGGTATTATATCCCTTGGGTAATAAAGTTACAAGCATGATAAAGTGACAAAAATGTTTTGAGTTTTCAGTAATTTGGATTCAGAACCCATCTTTCCTTAGCTGATATTATTTTGTCATTTTTATCATTTTCCCTTTAATTAGGGCCTTTTAGTGGATGTTTTAATCACTTATTTTGTCATCCCAATATATTTTTATATCACTTCGCTTTAAACTTCATTTACTCAAAGGGAATTGTATCTAACTCCATTTCATCCACTTCTAAAAATCCCTCATCTACAAAGGAAAGATTATCAAAGTAATACCCCTGACTGTTTCTTTTGACAAAGTACCCTTTTTCTTTCATCATACGGAAGAAAGCTGATTTCCCATGTGCCTGACGATCATTTTCAGTGCAATACTCTGTGTAACGCTGATACATATCACTACGCTTGATTTTGGAGCCATCGCTGGCATATGTTTTTTCATCCAGAAAAGCTTTTATACTGTCTGCGTTACGGTAAAGTTCTTCTATGCATTCCTGACTATGACTGCTTTCCACAAAGCAATTATTTATATATAGCTGCTTTAAAGCTGTCATTGCCTGATAGATAATATAATTGGATTCTGACTTTAGTCTTTCCTTGAGATGAATGTCTTTTTCCTTTTCTGGAATTGTCTTGCTCATATCAAGCACCAGAAGCCGCCGATAGTAGGCGTTCGTCTTATCATCCAGGTTTAGCGGCATCTCATTTGCCGAAAAAAGTAGCTTTGCATAACTGTGAAACTGTGTGGGGTCTTGCCCTTTCTTTTCATACAAAAGCGTATCTTCCCCAACTGCTTTTTTTATAATATCCACGCTTTGCATGGCAGCACAAGGAATATCAGCACAAGCGTTTAACTGTTTCCCAAATAACCCGGTAGCATAAAATCTTTTGTTGAGGTCTTGCAGAGAAATGCTGGAGCAGTTTTCTATCCCGACAATGTATTGAATCAATGCAATGGCAACGGATTTACCTGTTCCGCCTTTTCCTTTAATCATCAGGAATTTCTGGAATCGTGTATCTGTGGTCATGCAGTATCCCATATACTGCCAAAAGGTCTGCTGGTCTTTTTTATCCGGCAAAGACATACCAAGGTATTTCTGGGTACATTGCCCGTTATTTGCTACATCGTTTGCTTTTTCAGGATAAAATGTAAATGGAATTTGGTTAATCATCAGATATTTTGTATCATGGGGAATCATCTCCCAGTTTTGCACATCAAAGTATCCGTTTTGGAAATTGACCCAGTGGGCGGGCTGATTATTCAAATCTGAGAATTTACGCTGTGCTTCCGGCTGACTGATTAAAAGGTTATAGATGCCCTGAATGAGAGTGCTTTTGATACTGTCCCGATAAAGAAGCTCCTGTATCTTAGATTTCAGTACCAAACCATTTCTGTCCTCATTATATACACCTTGATTATAAATATATGGAGTGCTACCCAAAATAAAAAAGGGAACCGTTTGCATTAGATAGTCCACAATTTCCATATCTAACACACCGATTCTCTTTCCATATTCATTAAACTTATAAAAACGATTCAGGTCAAGCTGTTCTGCCGGATCTCTTTCAAAGCGGGTAATGAAGCGTGAGAGAATTGCTTTTAATTCTTTTTGGTTCTCCAGCTTTTCCAGATACTCCTTATCCTTAAACAACATCCAGCCTGAACGGAATGACAGAAATTCTTGTTTCAGATAGCTTTCAAGGCAATCATTTGACTTTTTGGTGGAACACGCCGGGATATAGCAATAGTCACTTCTGAATGTACCTTGAAAGGCTATGTCTGTCATATATTCCTGTAGTGTGTCTATACTAAAATACCCCTCTGTATCAGTGAGCAGTGCAACACTTTGATATCCTGATGCAATAATATTGAAAGCCAGCTCCTGATTGTCCACTAAAAAGATATATTTTTGTTCCGGCGTACTTGGCTTGGTAGCCATATACTGTTTGAAAAAATTTATATTCGTATCAATCCCCCCTTTAACGCAAAGAAAGACGCCTCCTCTGCGGAAACGCCTTTCAGTGTTCATTATGCTTATCAATGGGCTTATACAGCGGCTTTAGCGGCTGTCAGCCTGTCTATCCAGTTGCATATGATTACAATAGATTCTAAATTTACATTATGTAATGGTTTACACCTTTTCGTCCGCCGAGCACAAGCTTGCCTTTTAGGTCCTCCCACTTAAAGTCCG
>NZ_JABFCH010000046.1:0-11902 GCF_017566055.1 Extibacter sp. GGCC_0201
AGGTCTTAAAGGATTATTTACGGTCACTGTAACAAATGTTTGACAAACCTACAAAAATCATCTGCCTTCACGGGCTTTCCGAAATAATAGCCCTGTATAAGCTCCAGGCCGCAGTCCATTACCATCTGGTACTCCTCCTGCGTCTCTATGCCTTCCAGGCAGACCGACTTACCGACCTTGTGGCATAATTCCGTTATGGCCCGGATGAACGACATGTTAAATGCATCTGAGGTGATGCCAGCTGCAAATTCCCGGTCAATCTTCACTATGTTAACTGGTATGGACTTCAAAGACCTCAGTGAAGAATAGCCGCTTCCAAAATCATCCATGGCGATCTGTATCCCCTTGGCTTTTAGATTGTCCATACAAATCCTGACAAGCTCATCTTCTTTCGCCAGATAAGATTCTGTCAGTTCCAGCGTCACCGCCTGCGGTTCAAGACCCGCTTCAGCAAGGGCCGAGCTTACGAAGGATACGACGTCATCCTGTATGACCTGCATGTAGGACAGATTGACGCTGATTCGGAAATCAGGGCATATCTTCCTCCATTCACGGCACTGGACTGCCGCTTTCCTGAATACCCATCTTCCAAACTCCACGATCAGGCCGCTCTTTTCCAGCAAAGGAATGAACTCCACAGGGGAGACGCTGCCGTACCCCGGACAGTTCCACCTGGCCAGCGCCTCGGCTCCATAGAGCCTGCCGCCTTCAGACTCCACCTGGGGCTGGTAATATACATCAAAGCCTGCAAAGCCCCTGCCAACGCACTCCCGGAGCAGTTCTGTCAGCTTAAGCCGCCTCGTCCTCTCGAAGATAATGTCCCTCGAAAATACGGTAAGCCGGTTCTTGCCGTGCCGTTTAGAGTCTTCCAGCGCATAATCGGCATACTTCATGAGATCCAGGTAGTTATCCGCATCCTTCGGATATACGGCATAGCCTGCGGACATGGTACAGTGGTACTTTATGCCGTTCCACTCCTGCTGCCGGTCGAGTTCCTTCTGTATGTCTGTAAAGAGCCGTATGTATCCGTCTTCTCCTCCGTTCAGTATCACTACCCCGAACTCATCCCCATCCAGCCTGAAAACCGACGCGTTCTCTGGCAGTATGGATTGTATCTTTTCCGCGGTGATACGAAGAATCTGATCCCCAAAAGACCGGTTATAGAGATCGTTGATATCCTTGAACGTGTCCATATCCAGAATCATGATGCCCATGTGGCTTACTTTATTGCCGTCCACAAGATGTTTCTTGATTGTCCCCTCGAACTTGAACCTGTTATACAGCCCTGTCATATGGTCTATCTGTTCCCTTTTGCCCAGATTGGTAATAAAACCGGCAAACAGTTCCGGCACCCCCTGGACATCTCTAACCATCTTCCCCCGGCAGCGGAGCCATATCCATTCCCCCCGTACATTTCTGGCCCGGTATTCAATATTATGGTATTCCGTTCTGCCGTCTGCAATCTCCTGGTTGCTCTCCAGAAACTTGCTCTCATCATGTGGATGAATCAGGCCGCCCCAGAAAGCAGCCGCATTCTCCAGTACCAGTCCCGGAAGTCCGAATTCTTCCGCCATGGCAGGCGGATACATGAATACGCCCGTCTTCATATTTCCTACAAATATATAATCATCCGTGCTGGCGGTAAGCGCCATGTACAGATGGTCCTTGTCATACTGGAAGGAGGTCTCCTTGCCGTAATCCGTAACTGACAGCCTGCTCTGGGCCTGTTCGATATGATATCTGCGTTTCTGTATATACATCTGGCTGTCGGCCTTGGCAATGACCTGGGTAACCGTATAGCTGTCCTCCGGATAGACTTCCATCAGCCCATAGCTGAAGCTCATCCGGTAAGACAGCTTATACTGCCTCTCCATCTCCTTCAGCCTGCCCTGTATCCGGCGCATGCTGCTGTCCGCTTCCCGGCCGCTCTCTGCGTAGAAAGCGACTACAAATTCATCCCCGCTCAGCCGCAGGGCCAGGTCCTTCTCCTTCAGCGCTTCCCTGACGGCCAGCGCCGTATACCGCAGCAGCCGGTCCCCCTCCAGATGGCCGAAGCGGTCATTCACGGTCTTCAGTTCATTGATGTCGAACAAGGCGACGACCGCCGTCTTCTTCTCCTTCTTCGCCTGCTCGAGAAGCTGCCGCAGCTTCTCCTTCCCTGCCCTTCTGTTCCACAGTTCTGTCAGCTCGTCAATATTCGCAGTCTCGGAAAATGTCATACGGTTCGTAATATCCATGGAATTTTGTATATGATACGTCCTGCCGTCCAGTTCGATGAGGCTGTCATAATTCCTGTAGACGCGTCCTGTGAGCACATTATGCTCATCCCAGATGCACAGCTTCCTGTCCTTTTCACCGATGAGCTCCTTTATCCTGCAGAAGCTGCATCTGCCCTGCATCCCTTTCTGCAGTACCTGCCAGCATGCATGCCCTTCCGGATTATCAAGCCCGAACGTCTCTTTCATCACATCATTCATATACACGATTTTGTCCGTCTCCATATCGGTCACGAAAATATTAGTATATAAGCGGTTCAGGATATTTCCAAACAGTTCATTCTCAAATATATTATCAGCAGCCATACATCTTCCCTCTTCTTACGTCTTCAGTATATTGCTTTCATTGTAAGCCTTTACCACTCGTAATACAAGCTGAAACGTCCCTTCCGTTCCGGAAAATATTTCAATATGCTGGTTCTGATTGAATAAGCGATTGCACTCCAGGAAATCGCTTGTAATAAAACAGCCAGGTATCAGAATTATCGATACCTGGCCTTCCGGCAATTCTCAACTGCCGGTTAAATTCTATCCTATAAGCTATCCAGCCGCAAGCGGACATGCTACCGCACTGCCTGCGCGCTGAACATGCCGAAGTTCATCTTCTTCATCACCTGGATGAGCACCTTGCCAAGCGCCAGTACGAGTACCGCTGCCGCTGCCGCTTCGGGAATGCCTGACGCGGTCACCGTTCCCATGATCAGTCCCCATACAGCTGTAATCCCTACCTGCTTCGCATCCGCATACTGCTGGGCGAACAATACATATATGCTGCCCATGACTGTAACCGTATTCACCAGTGAACCGATAAAGCCTACGACAGGCAGTGCAATCATCTGGCTGACTTTCCACCTGGTCAGCAGAATCCAGAGCCATCCGGCCACAATGCCTATCAATATGCGGCATCCCACAGATATCCAAATCGCCTTGGCCGCACCTGCTAGTCCGGTCGTGCTCATAAATGGTGAAAAGGCAAATGACAGCAGAGTTGGTGCCATCGTGTTGCTCACCAGAGAGCAGATGCCGAACACGCCGCCTAATATCGCTCCCGCACCGGGACCAAGCAGCACTGCTCCGATAATTACCGGAATGTGTACAGTTGTCGCCTTGATAATCGGCAGCTGAATCATACCGAGCGGCGTATTCGCCAGTACGATGACGATAGCCGCCATAAGTGCAACACTGACCATCCAGCGAGTGTCATGTTTTCTTTCTCTCATTATTCAATTCCTCCTTGTTATCATTCTCCGTCAGCGGAGATACAATACAATTACGTTGTAATTATAGCATTATCTGTAATCAGTCAGCAAGTATTAATTTGCATTCAACACTTCATTTCTATATAATAAGAAGTATAATAAGATAAAAAGTTCGTACGGAAAGGATCAATATTATGAATTTAAAAGGAAAAACCATACTTCTAGGCGTCTCAGGCGGAATTGCCGCATATAAAAGTGCTTCTCTCGCAAGCCTGCTCGTAAAGACGGGTGCGGAAGTACACGTGCTCATGACAGAACACGCCAGAAACTTTATCAATCCTGTCACCTTTGAGACATTGACCGGCCACAAATGTATAACAGATACTTTTGACCGTAATTTTGAATTTAATGTGGAACATGTGGCGCTGGGCAAGAAGGCGGACGCTGTCATCCTCGCCCCTGCAACGGCTAATGTAATCGCGCGGATTGCGCACGGGCTGGCGGACGATATGCTGACAACCACGGTCCTCGCCTGCCAGTGCCCGAAGATTATCGCACCTGCCATGAATACACGCATGTATGAAAATCCAATTACGCAGGACAACCTTAAGCTGCTTGAAAAATACGGGATGGAAGTGGTATCTCCTGCCAGAGGACGGCTTGCATGCGGAGACACCGGAAGCGGAAAGATGCCGGAGCCCGATACGTTGCTGCAATATGTATTAAGGAGCTGTGCACTGCCTCAGGATATGGCTGGCCTCAGGGTCCTCGTCACGGCAGGTCCCACCCAGGAGGCAATCGATCCGGTCCGGTTCATCACGAATCATTCCTCCGGAAAGATGGGGTACAGTATTGCCAGAATCTGTATGCTCCGCGGAGCGGACGTCACATTAGTCACCGGACAGACCGCTCTGGAACCTCCGATGTTCGTGAACACGATTCCCGTCATCTCCGCCCTGGACATGTTCCGTGCCGTGACCTCCAACAGCCAGGACAAAGACATCATCATAAAGGCTGCGGCAGTTGCTGACTATCGGCCGGCACAGGTAAGTGAAGAAAAGGTGAAAAAGTCAGACAGCGAACTGTCCCTGCCCCTCGAGCGTACGGACGATATACTGAAATACCTCGGAGAACACAAAGCACCCGGCCAGTTCCTCTGTGGATTCTCTATGGAGACAGAGCATATGGTTGAAAATTCCAGAAAGAAGCTTGTCAACAAGCATCTCGACATGATCGTAGCCAATAATCTGAAAGAAGAAGGCGCGGGCTTTGCGGGCAACACGAATGTAGTCACATTCATCACCCCGGATACCCAGACGGAACTGGGCATCATGGACAAGGAGAACGTAGCCATGTGCCTTCTAGATGAGATAATGAAACGAATCTGATAATCGTCGTAAGTAACGTGGACGCCGATGGGTATGGAGCATCTGCTTTACTTGCACGGGTGGGGATAGCTGTGTGACGGTACTGGCCTGCAGCGCAACACAGCCCCCGGCTACCGCTTCGCTTAATCGTGGCAGATAAGGGTCATCTGGTTAACAGTCTTCCCTTCTGTCTCCAGCTGTATCTGGCATCTGTTATCATAGCTGTCATCTTCATACCACGAATAGGAGCAGTAATTTTCATCTTTATATTCATCGTCTGTCTCACCGTATTTGCTCAGCACGTCGGCCTCTCCGGACCCAATCTGGATGCCGCCCGGAAAGTTGACTGCATAATCTTCTGCAGTATCTTCGGTGTCAAGCGCAAGGCCGGCTGCCTCTAATTCTTCCACCTTACATGGGAGCGTCACGACTTTGTCATTTATCTGTACCGTGTAGCTGTTCCATTCCTCTTTCAGCTCTTTGCTCTGCTTTGCGGGAGTATTCTTTTTGCCGGCTTTATCAGCCTTATCTCCTTTGTCTTCGGCGCTGGTGCCAAAATCAAAAGAACTGCTGCCTGCTGTCGCTTCCAGTGCTTCCCCGGGAACCTTGATCTTATCCACTTTATCGTATTCATGATAATTGATTTCAACGTAATAGTCTTTTACTTCCAGCTCGCCGGATGATTCACCGTATATCTCTTCTGCTATCTCCTTGAGATCCACATGGATCCTGGCAGGAAGGATTGTATCTTTGTAAATGTCAATCGTACATGGAATCTGCTTTTTTGCAAGCTCCTTATCGTCAATCAGGCTGCCTGACGGATCGAAAGAATTCAGCATCCCTTCACCGATGACCGCGCTGAGAACCTTTCCTTCCACCTCGCCTTCGAGTTCAAAACATTCTTTGTCATTCACATCAACGAGCTTTTCTTTCTTTTCAAACGACTCATGTGCTTTTCCAATAGATCTGAAGACATTTTCATCGATTGCGTTTTCAACATCTTCGCTGCTCGATCTTGACCATTCGCCATTGGCGTAAGTATATGCGGCCAGCTCATCGTCCTCTTCTACGGCGTATACTTCCACATCCGTACTCATGTCAGAACCGCTGACCTTGAAGCTCAAGCTCCCTTTCATATGTGTCGCAGCCGGCTTCTTTGTGGATTCGACGTCCATATCCATAGAGATGCCTGCCGTCTGTGACTCCGCTTCCATCTCCGCTGTCACGTTCATGTTTGCGGACACAGACTTCACCTCCTTCAGATTCTTATTCACATCATTCAGCAGGTTCTCCGGGGTCGCTTTCTTTCCGCACCCTGCGGATGCCAGAACGGAATGATACGGGTAGAGTCGTTGTCCTTCCACTACAAAAGAAACCCATCCGGAGGCATATCATAACCATCCCGATGGGTTCCTTCTTTATAAACCGTACCTGCCTGAAGGGGCCTGTCATTCTTCAAACGGCACATGCTCTACATTGTCTAGCCCGATATTATGGAACACGCCATTCCAGCACGAGAAGCCTTCCGGAATACGGTACCAGGGTTCCGCGGCTTTGATGCCGATAATGGCCAACTCCATTCCTGCCTCCAGTTCATCATTCGTAATCCCCTCTCCTCTGCCAAGATGAATCATCCCGATAGAGTCAGGCGCGGTCAGCAGCAATTTTCCTGTGGAGTCGTCTTTGAGAGCCAGATTCTCATTCTGGACAAGAAGCGTATATGTCCCGTCTCCTGTATCAATCGTGGTCCTGCCAAAGTCAAAACCTTCCCTGCACACCCATTCCTTCTCCAAAACCGTTCCCCTGCAGAAGAATTTGCCATCCAGCACCTTCAGGACTTCCCGGACAGGGTCTGTATGTTCCGCTTTCGCTCGCAGCAGCGCCTTTCCGGTTTCTTGCAGGCTTGTGGCGGAACCGGCTACCAGGCACTCCTTGCAGTCTGCTTTGCTCAGAGGCGGCAGACAGTATGCAATTAGGATATTGTCGTAAGCAACTACGATACTTCTTCCGATTAATTCCATTGTAGCAGTATCACAGTTATCTGGTGTCTCGATTACTACGCTTTCTCCATATATGGACGCATAGACGAGAGGGCTTATCGGATGTCTGTACACACAGGTCAGGATATTGCCAAGCGTCGGCACCGATCTGCCGCAGGAATCCGCATTTAAGAGAGGAATGCCAGCCTCCGACGCAACCTTCAGGAAATAGGGGAGCTGGATACAGTCATGCTCCAGCGTGTAGAGATATCCTATCTTCTTTCCCTTTGCCTCCATCAGCTCCTGCATCTTGCGAAGTGCTATGATTCCATCCCGGGAATCATGGCAGACAGCTGCATTTGTGGATACCGGTCCCAGTTTTCCTACTGTTACAGCATAGAGGTCTTCCTCCATCTCATCTACATCGACCAGTTCAATCTCTATCGGCTTCTCCCTGTCTATCCGCTCTATTTCCTCAATTGCATATTGCAGCGGATAGTCGCCCCCGTCGCTTCTAAGTACAGCGCCGTGGCACATTTCTATAAAATCTTGTCTGTGAAGAATACGTGACATAAACCTTTCCTCCTAAATAATTTATTATTTTCGTGATGCATTTCCGCTCGTTAATTTCATCGTCAGGAAGTACAATATGCCGGAGACGAGTATGCCGTTGATGGTAGAAAAGCCGAAAGGGAGGAACAGGGCTGCGAGCACGCCGCAGACAAGGCATATGATACCGCTCCAGTGGAAGCCGGGACGCTCTTCCCAGTTTTCGACTTTACCATGTTTTAACAGCCAATAGTCCGTAATCATGACTCCTGCTACCGGAGGTATGCAGCTTGCCATCAAATCCAGGAAATTCGTAAAGTAATTCATAATGCCGAACACCGCCAGCATGATGCCTACGATTCCTGCTACCGCCGTTGCTGCTGCACGTTTTTTCCCTGACAGATGGAGCAGGCTTGTGATTGCCAGGCCGCCGGTATAGGCATCACAGGCCATCGTCGTCCATGTGGCAAGAACGAGAATCATCAGGCCTATGATTGGAAGTCCAAGTCTGGCAATCAAGACGGAAATGTCAGATTCTCCCGTGGCCGCGCCCATGACAGATCCTGCGATAAACAGGAACAGGCAGTAGGGAATGATGCCCACGACAGCCGCCAGGCAAGAGCCTTTCCTGTCGCGGCAGAACCTGTGGTAGTCAGGTGATATGGTACTGCCTACCGCCTGCATGCCGAACACCATCGCCACCCCTTCCGCAAGGCTGATGGGCTCGACAGGCGAGGCTTTGACAAGTTCCATAAACGATATATCCTGCAGACACGTAACCATGCCGTAGATACACAGTAGAATCAGCGCCGGAACAGCAATTATGTTCAGCTTCGATATGATCTTTTCTCCCAGGATGGAGACTGTCAGCATGATGATGCCAAGAACGATGATGGTCGCTTCACGGTTCCAGTGGATGTTATTCAGTGTCAATATCTGGATAAATGATTCTCCCGCAATCTGACAGTCGCTGCCGGTCCAGCATATGAGCGTCGTCGCCAGGATAAAGGAAATAATTATTCCGGCCCCTTCCCTGCCGAACGCCGAGCGGGCCAGCACGACGGTCGGCAGCCCGGTATCGGTTCCCTCCATCCCCTGCAGGCAGAATACGGCTGAGAGCAGCACCGTACCGATAATTACCGCGAGAATCATTTCCGCAAAAGAAAGTCCCTTGATCATGAGCGCACCGACCATAATCGTAGGTACGCAGATAGAACTTCCGGCCCAGATAAAAGATGTCTTCCACCAGCCATGACGTTCCTTTTGGGGTACCGATTTGAAAGCATCTTCTTCAAATAGAGAGTTTTTTTCTTGTTTGCTGTCCATTCCCAAACCTCCTAACTTCTTATCGTGTATTTTATCTGTCGAAAGCAGGCGGTATCCGCCGCTTAGACACTTGTTCATACCCGTAGGCCGCACGCAGGACTTTCCCCTCCTGAAATGCACTTGCATAAAAAGATATCCCAGTCGGAATACCGCTTTGTGAAAGCCCCATTGGAACGACCATCGATGGATAACCAGTGATTGCCGGCAGATTAGAGTAGCAGGGGCTTGTGATGACATCAAGCTTATGTCGGCTCATACAATCATCTATGGCATGCCGCCCTTCCTCTACCGCTCTCAGCTTTTGAGACCAGTAGGCGCCTTCCACCAGACGTCCCGTCGTCTGGTTCTGTGCCAGAAGCAGCAAGTCCTGGCCGTATCTCAATGCCGTGTTGGCATGCTGCTCGTTATAGGCCACGATATCTGCCAGAGAGCGGCATTGTCCTGTGGCATAACGGGTAAGATAATAATTAAGTGCTGACTTAAATTCATACAGCATTGTAGCCTGTCCTAATATCCCGCTTTGAAGGCCCGTGAACGGGATATCGCAGTCAACCAGTTCAGCGCCCGCCTTCTGCAGAAGAGAAAGCTCTTCTTCAAATATATCTGTACTGTCCCTGGGAAAAGAATCCTTTTCAGACCATACCCGGTTAACGCCGATTCTCAATCCCAGCAGGCTATCCTTTTTTAAAAACTTCCTGTAATCTCTATGTGTGAGATGTTCGGTACATCCGGTTGCCGGGTCGTCAATATCAGGCCCTGTGACCATGCCGCCGAGCAGTATCGCACAGTCTGTGACCGTTGCTGCCATCGGACCGGCCGTATCCTGCCCGCAGATGGGAATGATGCCAGAACGGCTGATAAGTCCTACCGTTGGCTTCAGGCCGCAGATTCCGCTTAATATAGCAGGAAAGGTGATAGATCCCGCGGTCTCTGTACCGACAGCCGCACTGCAGAAACTTCCTGCAGCCGCGGCGGCTGAACCAGAGCTGGAACCGGAGACGGGAAAGGAGGAATCATAAGGATTTTTCACCTGACCGCATCGTGAGGAATAGCCGTCAGGGAACTCACTTGCGATATAACGGGCAAATTCCGAAAGATTTGTCTTTCCAAGTATAACAGCACCCGCCTTTCTCAATTGTTCCACAAGAGGTGCATCCTTGCGTGCGAAATTATCACTTAAGGCGACCGCTCCCGCTGTCGTATGCATCTTGTCCCCTGTGCTGATATTATCCTTCAGCAAGACAGGAATGCCATGAAGCGGTCCTCTGGAACCAGATATGGCACGCTCCCTGTCCAGCGCTTCTGCCATAGAAACTGCATCCGGATTCAGTTCCGCAACGGAGTTAATCTTTGGTCCGCTCTGGTCGTATTGCTGAATACGTTTCAGATATGCTATCGTCAGATCCGCTGCATTCAGTCGGCCTTTATCCATCTCATCCTGCAGGCTGGAAATGTCTGCATTCGTTATATCCATCGTTTTCCTCCTGACATTGATATGATATAATATAAGAACCTTCTTCTTATTGTTAATATTATTATTGGATTTGAGCAGAAAGTCAAACAGCGGCATGTATCATGAAACGAAATCTTCTGTCTATAAAATTTCGTATAAAGAAATAATCTTATAAGACGAAGTATGACAGAATCGTTTAGAATCAATAAAATGATAAAAAGAATATTATGACGAAACTTTAAATTGTCATCTTATGGCGCCAGAACGGAGGAAAGACTTTGGAAAACAGAATAAAACGTGTAGGAGAACGCATCAGATTTTATCGAAAACAGCAGAAAATGACACTGGAAACGCTGGCCGCAAAAATGAATAAAAGTAAAGCGACCATATCCAAATATGAAAACGGTACGATTATAATGGATATAGAGACACTGTATGAGTTTGCTGATGTCTTTTGCATCCCAATCTACTGTCTTATTGACGATATACGGAAAGAATCTGTAAATGACGGACATATGCCGTTCACCTCTTCAACCCTGTATTTTTACATATTTAAGGGCAGTGGAAATCGGGAGATTACAGAATCCTATCTCAGTCTGGCTAAGAAGGATGACGACTGGCAGATAACACTTTATTACGGAGGAATTCCCGACAGCCTGAACAAGTCCTGTCTGGTCTATATAGGTAAAGGTTTTGGTACAGATACGACTTTTTCATTTATCGTTACTAATTATCAAAATAATCTGGACCAGATGTATTTTACTGCCAGTCTGCCGTATATTAACTGGAACGGCTATCTGGCTGGTTTCTGGGTAGGCCTTACATTTGAAGGGGTTACACCTATCTGCATGAAGGCTGTCATATCCGAAAACCGCATGGAAGACCGGGAAGCTCTGAGAAAGCTCCTTACCGTAACTACGGATGAACTGAATTATTTTAAAAAGCGGGACAAGTTCCTGTTGCGCAACGAAGAATAAGGCCTGAAAGAAGCAATACTTCCATCAGGCCTTGTCCTATATACACTGCTTCTTATAATACGAGTGACGGAGCGGTATACGTCCTTGTCCCAAGTTCACTGTCCAGCATGTAGAGACTCTTTGCATCTTCTCCGAACAGTTCAAACCTTTTGATGAGATCTTCCGCACTCTTTTCCTCTTCACCCTGTTCTTTTACAAACCAGTCTAAAAACTGCATAGTCCGGAAATCTTTCACCAAATACGCGGCATCATAAATATTGTGAATCAGATTAGTCACATATCTTTCATGCTTCAATCCTTCTTCCAGTACGCCCTTTGCATCATCAAGCGGTATATCCGGTTTGTCCACTGTCTCCAGGACCACTTTCTCTCCATTGTTCTGAAGATACTGTATCATCAGCATCGCATGGTCTCTTTCCTCCTGTGTCTGAACCTTGTACCAGTTACCAAATCCTTCTAATCCCATATCATAATAGAAGTTGGAAAATTCCAAGTACAGATATGCGGAAAAAAACTCTTTGTTTATCTGGTTATTTATTAAATCAACTACTTTTTTATCTAACATGTGCAAACCTCCTTTTATCTTGACTCTGCTTATATTATACCCTCACTGGATATTGATTTCAACTGTATAATACTTGAAGAAAACTCACATTATACCACTGACTTTAAGATAGAACAAAAAAACAATGCCATACAGCATTGTCTCATGTCTTTTGGTATGTACCTTCAAAACTGCATACAAGAAATCTCTCCATCCATTACCTGTCCACCAT
>NZ_JABFCH010000047.1:0-9738 GCF_017566055.1 Extibacter sp. GGCC_0201
GTCGGAGCCTCGGACGCATCGGAGCAGATGCCACCCGGCTCCCGGTCCGCAGCCATTTTACTTAACCCCCTATTTCATAAATTTCTGAGTATAAAATTATATAAGCCCTCCAGGTGAATGTAATAACTCCCAATGGATGAAACGACCTCTTTTCGTCAATAATGTCTGTAAAGGCAGCTTGATTGCTGCTACTACGGATAAGAAAGAGGATTAGATATGAAAACATTTGAGGAACTTTACCAGGCGGTTCTGGAACGTAAGATAACACTTGAGGAACCTTTGCCGGCAGAATATGATCCACGGCACCTGGACTGTCTGCTTCATCCTGAGAAGTATCCGCCTGTGATTCAGGATGTGGAGTGCAAAGAATGTGCATATGACCGGGCCTGTCTTCAGAGCTGTATATTTGACGCGATTGAGGTTGGCGATGACGGAAAGGCCAGAATCAATCCTTCCTTGTGCACTGGCTGTGGCGTGTGTATTGATGCATGTGAAGAGAAGCATCTGAGCGCAGGAAGAGATGTGCTCCCTGCCATGAAGGCGGTGAGAGAAGCAGAAGGCCCTGCCTATATGATGGTGGCCCCGGCGTTTCTCGGACAGTTCGGCGAGGAGATATCCCCGGGACAGCTACGGAAGGCTTTTAAGGCATTGGGATTTACCGGTATGGTAGAGGTGGCACTCTTTGCGGACATTCTTACGTTGAAGGAAGCGCTGGAATTTGACCGGCATGTTAAGAAACAGGGAGACTATCAGCTGACGAGCTGCTGCTGCCCGGTGTGGATAGCGATGATACGTAAGATATATCATGAGCTGATGCCGCACGTACCTGGAGCGGTATCTCCGATGGTGGCCTGCGGACGCATGATAAAGAGGATCCATCCGGATGCAGTCACCGTATTTGCAGGCCCATGTCTTGCTAAGAAGAAAGAAGCAAAAGAACCGGACATCTGTGACGCGGTGGATCATGTGCTTACCTTTCAGGAGGTCATGGATATCTTCCGGGCAGCGGACATCCATCCGGAAGAACTGGAAGACAGCAGGAAAGAACATGCCTCCAAAGCAGGACGCCTCTATGCAAGGACTGGCGGTGTAAGCCGTGCGGTCTCTGAGATGGTAGAGCAGCTGAGACCTGACAGAAGTATTGCAGTACAGAGTGAACAGGCCAACGGAACAAAGGAATGCATGGCTATGATTCAAAGAATTAAAAATAAAGAGACAGATGCCAACTTTTTTGAAGGAATGGGGTGTATCGGCGGATGTGTCGGCGGACCAAAAGCAGTCCTTAAAAAAGAAGAAGGGACAAGGCTTGTAGATGAATACGGTCAGAAATCTCCCTTTAAAACACCACTTGAGAATCCTTACGTACGAAAAGTGCTGGAAGAGCTCGGGATTGAGACGGTAGAAGACTTGTTAAGAGACGATACATTGCTCACAAGGTACTTTGAAAGGCCGGAAGGAGACACCGGCACAGCCGCTAAACAGATGTAACATAAATGCAAGACAGCAATATGAATCAGCATGCCATTTGAAAAAAGTGTAGACAAATAAAAGACAAATGTGTTATGATAACACTCGGGACTTTGTGAATACTCTTTACTTGGTTAGCAAGTAGAGAGTATTTTTATGATAATAAGAGACCTTGCATCAGTAAATTATCAGACAACTTAAAGAATTTCCAAAGGGGTCAGACCCCTGACGCAGCAGGGGTCTGACCCCTTTGGAAAATGAAAGGAATTGTAGATGGATACAGTAAAATTTGAAGAATTAAATTTATGCCCTGAGATTATGAAGGCAGTGAAGAAGATGGGTTTTGAGGAGGCTTCTCCGATTCAGGCTAAGGCTATCCCACTTGTCCGGGAGGGCAGGGATATCATCGGTCAGGCACAGACGGGAACGGGGAAGACAGCAGCATTCGGTATTCCGCTGCTGGAAAAGATTGATCCGAAGAGCAAGAAGCTGCAGGCAGTTGTCCTCTGCCCGACGAGAGAGCTTGCCATCCAGGTGGCGGATGAGATTCGTACGCTGGCTGGTTATATGCATGGAATCAAGGTGCTTCCGATTTACGGCGGACAGGAGATAGTGAAGCAGATACGTTCATTGAAGAGTGGTGTCCAGCTCATGATAGGGACGCCGGGTCGTGTCATGGACCATATGCGGAGGAAGACTGTGAAAATGGAGCATGTGCACACGATTGTCCTGGATGAGGCAGACGAGATGCTGAACATGGGATTCCGTGAGGACATTGAGACGATTCTGGAGGGTGTTCCGGAGGAACGGCAGACGGTATTGTTTTCTGCTACTATGCCGAAGCCGATACTGGATATTACGAAAAAGTTCCAGAAGCATGCCGAAATTGTAAAGGTGACCAAAAAAGAGCTGACGGTACCTAACATTGAACAGTTTTATTATGAGGTGAAGCCTAAGAATAAAGAGGAAGTGCTGTCAAGGCTGCTGGATATCTATAATCCAAAGCTTTCGGTCGTGTTCTGCAATACGAAGAAGCAGGTGGATATTCTCGTAAATGGACTGCTTGGCAGAGGATACTTCGCCGCGGGACTTCACGGCGACTTGAAACAGGCGCAGCGTGACCGTGTCATGCAGGGCTTCAGAAGTGGGAAGACAGATATCCTCGTAGCAACAGATGTCGCGGCCAGAGGGATTGATGTTGAAGAAGTGGAGGCTGTATTTAACTATGATCTCCCGCAGGACGATGAATACTACGTACACCGTATCGGAAGGACAGGCCGTGCCGGTCGTGTGGGACGTTCCTTCTCGTTTGTATCGGGCAAAGAAGTATATAAGCTGAGAGAAATCCAGCGTTACTGCAAGACAAAGATATATGCACAGAAGGTTCCGTCTCTTGATGATGTGGCTAATACAAAGATGGAAAAAGTAATGGAAGAAGCCTCACGTATTATAGAGCAGGAAGATTTAGGCACCTTTATCCAGCTTGTTCAGGAAGAAATCAATGATACGGACTATACGAGCATGGACATTGCGGCAGCACTTCTTAAGATGTGCACCGGGACCGCTGAAGAAAATGACGTGGATAATTTTGAAGACACAGGTGCAGAGGAGCCTGGAATGGTCCGCCTCTTCATAAATATCGGGAAAAAGCATAAGGCAAAACCAGGAGATATTCTGGGAGCGATAGCCGGAGAGAGTGGAATGCCGGGCAAGGTAGTGGGCACGATAGATATGTATGACAAGTACACATTTGTAGAAGTTCCGAGAGAGTATGCCAAAGAGGTACTGAGTTCGGTCAACCATACGAAGATCAAGGGCAAAGCAGTGGAAGTGGAACCTGCGAACCGCAAATAGCAAACTTGTGCAATGCTTGTATTTTAAACGGTTAACAGTGTATACTATGAAGGTAGAAGGCTGAACGCGTACAGATAAAAGGGGAGAGGCATATGGTGGCGACAGGAGTTGTTAACGGAAGGTTCCAGGTATTTCATCTAAAACATATGGAATACCTGCTCGCAGCGAAAATGCGATGCAATAAGCTGTATATCGGGCTGACGAATCCTGATAATACTTATGTGAGAGAGACGGTGAATGATGAAAATCGTTCCGCAAAATCTGCCAACCCGCTGACTTATTATGAACGATGCCAGATGATTCGCGGTGCACTCCGTGAGTTCAATGTACTAGATGTAGAATATGAGTTTATTCCGTTTCCAATCAACAGGCCTGACTATATACTGCAGTATGCGCCACAAGACGCTGTATACTATATGGGAATCTGTGACGAGTGGGATGAGGAGAAGTACAAGATATTGAGAAGCCTCGGCCTTGAGATGGAGATACTATGGCGCAGAGAACAGGAAGAGAAGGGCGTTACAGCATCGTGGATAAGGCGCTGTATCGCTATGGATGAGGAATGGGCCCATCTTGTACCGAAAAGCGTCTATGAATATCTGACAGGAAACGATCTGGACTTAAGGATAAGGCGGTTGGAACTGATACGCATGGCAGAAAAAGACATGAGCCTTGTAAAAGACAGGATATAGAAATGGACAAAATAAATGCAGTTGGGGACGGGGGAAGTTTTAATAACCTCCGTCCCCAACTGCATTTAACGTGTCCCTTTTAACCAGGCTAATCTAATCGATGAATTTTACAGCTGTTCCGTATGCCATAATCTCTGCTGCTCCCTGCATCACCTGGCTGGAAGCATAACGGATATTGACTACTGCATCCGCCCCCATGGCCTCTGCGTCATCAGCCATTCTCTTGGTAGCGATAGCTCTGGCTTCGTTCATCATCTCGGTGTAGGAAGTAAGCTCTCCGCCTACAAGTGTTTTGAAACTGTTCATGATATCCTTGCCCATATGTACCGACTGTATGGTAGTCCCGCGGACGAGTCCAATCATCTCAAATTTTTTTCCGGTTATATAATCTGTGTTTACTAATATCATGGTTCTTCCCCCTTTAAAAATTAATTGTATTATTAAATTAATACAATTGTACTACTGGAATCTTATAATTGCAAGCAATTTGATGATGTTTTTTTATAGATTCAAGACATCTCTGATAGTATAGAAGCCTGCCTCTTTATCAGCCAGATAAGCAGCGCAGTCGCATGCTCCCCGGGCAAAACATTCCCAGTTATAGGAATGATGAGTAATTTCGAGACGCTCCCCCATAAAGCCGAAAAATACAGTGTGGCTGCTCGGTATGTTACCTGCACGAAGGGAATGGTATCCGATTGTCCCGTTTTCGCGCGGGGAGACGCCATGACGGCCATATACTGCTATATCTTCCAGTTCCCGCCCCATCGTATGTGCGATAATCTCACCCATCTCTTTGGACGTGCCGCTCGGAGCATCTTTCTTCCACTGGTCATGCATTTCTAAGATTTCGATATCAGCCTCTTCTCCGATGGATGCGGCAGCCACTTCCAGTAGCTTATTCATTACATTGACAAGCTTTGAAGTGTTTGCCGCATAAAGCATCGGAATGTAGGCAGATGCATCTTTAAAACGTTGCATCTCTTCCGCGCTGAAACCGGTCGTACCGCACACGAGTGCTTTTTTATGCGCAATGGCAAGATTCAATACTTCCATAGCCGTTTCCTTTGTGGAGAAATCTATGATGACATCACAGGAATCAATGACAGATGCCAGGTCATCTACGACCAGTACCCCCAGATCATAGCCCGTCATGGCCACTTGCCCAAGGTCGCGCCCTATGTATTCTCTGCCCTTAGGCGCAACACCTGCCACAAGTTCCATATCATTCCGGCTGGCAGCAATCTGCGTGATTAATTTCCCCATCTTTCCTCTAGGGCCTACTACGATAACTTTCATATTGCATACTCCTTTCGCATACCTTATTGAACATTAGCAGTTCAATAAGTATACCTTATTGAATATTAGCAGTTCAACAGTTATAATTATGTGCATGCTGTAATAGATTTATTTTAACATAAATATGTGAAATATGTTGTGGATTTGGTTTTGATTTTTCAGAATTTGAGCATAATGAAAAAAGAAGTACAAAAATAGACGAAAGGGTTGCAAAATACGACAAGATTCGAGTATAATGATAAAAGTGACGGGGTATGGCTCAGTTTGGTTAGAGCGCACGGCTGGGGGCCGTGAGGTCGCAGGTTCGAATCCTGTTACCCCGATTTTACCCCCATTTTATGGGGATTATGAGAATTGTCAAAGATAGAAAAGTTACTTAAGTTTACTTAAGGTTTAGGAGACCAAAGAAGTTACTTTCGCATTTCTGTCTTTGATGATTTTTTGTTTTTCAGTAAGGCTTGAAGTGTCATAAGTATAATACTTTTCATTGACTTCTGGTGAATGACCAAGCATACTGGCTACTATAGTCACAGGAACACCATTATGTCTTAGATTTGAATTAATCGTTTTTCTTAATGCGGTAATTCCACCGCCATGAATTCCTAGGTGCTTCGTTAGTCGTTTCATGCAATCACTAATAAGTTGGCCGCTGATATATCCACCTTCGCAATTGGTAAAGATAAAATCACATAAGCACCCATGTTCTTCTTGAATACTTTTAATTCGTTTCAAAAGGCTTACTATTTCATCACACATTGGGAATTCCCTTCCCCTTTTTGTCTTAGTTGTATCAATGTAACACTCATTCTTTAGCCGATTATGTTTGACTGATGTATGTATCCGAATGCAGTCAGCATTAATATCTGTCCATTTAAGCGATGCAATTTCACCAACCCTCATACCTGTTAAAATAGCTAATTCAACACCATATCGAGGAATATACAGAGGCTTATCATCATATAGTTCATTCAACCCCTTTTGAATCTTTAAAAGCTCATTATCCACAAAAAAGTGTTCTTCAATCGGTTTCTCCTTTTCTGTGCAATGCCTATTAAACTGTTTCAGTTCAAGAAATTCCACGGGGTTATCTGTGATGATTTTTTTTATACGGGCATATCTTACAGTATTTCGGATATAACCCAACAGTTTTTTACATGCGCCTCGACACAACTTCAAATTTGTAATATTCTCCAACATAAATTTTTTGATAGTGTTTTCAGTAATTTCACTCATTGGGAGCATTTCAAAATTAGAACCTTCAAAAAATCTTACATAGTCAGAATCATATCGTAAGATGGAATTATCACTAAGTTCCAGATTTTTCACCTCTCGCCACATTTCATATACCTGTTTAAATACTGGAACAATATCAGTTTTATCCTCTTTGATGTAATAATCAATGATTGTTTTATTTAGTCTATCTTCATCTACTTTAGATACCAACCTCCCATATGGTGGCTCGATATTTTCTTTTGGTAAGTAAGTATTCCAATTACCGTTTTTACCGTGCCAAAATTTGAATTTCTGTTTGTGAATTTCTAAAATCTCTTTCTTGTTCATATCTATTAATTTCTGAACATATGCTAGGTCAATCCTATCATTTTTTATGTCCAAAAGCAACGACTTAACATGCTTAATTTGCTTTTCCAGAGTGTGATTCAGCACTTGCATTTCACACGTATCAAGTTTTTTCATATGAATCACACTCCTCGTATTATATAGTAGTAGTGTTTATAGTCCCTCTCCAAGGACTGTATGCTATACAAAACAGTATGATATACTGTTGGAGATACTGTGGATTGGTTCGTCACCTCCTACTACTTGATGGTTTCAGAAAGGCTCCAACCACAGTCTCTTTGTATATTTGTTAATCAGTTAGATACCGCATGACGGTTTATTTAGAACGAGGTTACAATCGCAGAGAGTACCCGTGGGTTCCAAACAGTATCAAATACTTTTAAGGAGTTTTGCTATGATATACGCAGGAATTGATGTTGCCAAGGATAAGCATGATTGCTTTATCACCAATTCAGATGGTGAAGTGCTTTTTAAAGCATTTACTATTCCAAACAACCGAGAGGGTTTTGATGAACTCTATCAGAAGATTACGTCCGTTACATACCAATCTTTACAGAAAAAGTCTAAGCCTTAGAAAGACGAAAACGGATAAAGTTGATGCCCATATGATTGCTACAATGCTCATGTCTGATGTGAACTTAAAGTCCTGCTCAGACACATCTTACCACAACAAAGAACTCAAGTCACTAACCAGATACCGTTTTGATAAGGTAAAAGAGCGGGCGCAGTTAAAGCAGTCTATTTCTCGTCTCGTGACCATCCTTTTTCCTGAATTGGAGAAGCTGGTTCCCACACTTCATATGGCATCTGTCTATGCACTTCTTTCTGAATTTCCAAGTGCATTTGCCATTGCCGATTCTCACCTTACCAGACTGACAAATCTCTTGTCTGTTTCTTCTAAAGGTCGCTATGGAAAAGATACTGCAATCCTTTTCCGTGAAGCCGCAAGAACCTCCATCGGCTCACATATGCCAGCTAAATCTCTGGAACTAAAGCACACCATCAAACTGATTCAGGAAATCTCTGTCGAGATTGATGAGATTGAAAATGAAATCAAATCCATCATGGATGAGATAAACGCTCCCCTCCTTAGCATCCCTGGAATCAACTATCGTATGGGTGCAATGATTGTTGCTGAAATTGGCGAATTCTCTCGTTTTGATTCTCCCGATAAGATACTTGCTTATGCCGGAATGTCTCCATCCACTTACCAGTCAGGGCAACTAGAATCATCGTATTCCCACATGGAAAAGCGAGGTTCTCGCTACCTTCGCTATGCACTATACAATGCAACGAAGTATGTTTGTCATTGGGATCCGACATTTGCTGCCTACCTTGAGAAGAAACGTTCTGAAGGTAAGCACTATAATGTTGCCATATCACATGAGCCAAGAAACTTGTAAGAGTGATTTACCAGTTACAAAGACCAGGGCAATCTTACATCAAAGCAGCTTAGATTTTAAATATAAATATCTCCTTTTGAGCACCTGTAAAGATGCTCTATTTGTCATGCAGTATTCAAGGTACTAATTTATCTGAAATGCATTTCTACAATTCATTCAAAAAATTCATTTTTTGACTTGACTTTTAATAGTTAGTCTTTCCGTACATGATGGCATTTTGAAATGTTACAATTTGATTAATTATTATTAAAACATGTGAAATAAAATTGACAAGGATGGGGAAATAGCTGAATCTATAAATGAAGAAGGAGTTAAGAAGAAAGTAAAAAAGCTTTTATTTTTTTCATGGATGGGAATGGGGTTTGGGGGCTTGCCCCCCACTAGCACTGGTTGGTTGGACGTAGGTCCAACCAACAAAAAATAAATATGGTTAGATAAAATAGAAAAAGCTGACGTTCCATAAAATGGAGAAGTCAGCTTTTGTTAAGTGCTATGATATTTCGTTATCAATTCGTCTGGTGTTTTTCGGGCTTCAATGTAGAACGCTAATACAGATAAAACAAGAATGAAAAGGAGATATGGCTCTATGAAAGTTTTAATTGTAGAAGATACGGTTTTCAAATATGTCAAAATTAAGAAAGTATTAGAAGAATGTAAAATTTCTATGGTTTTCCGGGAAAAAACATTAGAGAACGCGAAAAAGAAAATTGAACAAAGTTGTAAAGAAAATGAGCCATTCGAATTAATAGTAACTGATATGTGTTTCCCCGATAGTCAGGGCAAAAGTGAGCTTTCAGAGGCAGGCGTTTTGCTGATTGACTTTATCAACTCATTGAAATTACATATCCCAATCATTATCTGTTCATCGGGGCGGTTCCCATTAGATAAGGAAAATGTGCTTGGTTCCGTTTACTATTCTGATAAAACAGATTGGCAGGAAGAATTAAAAAAATTGGTTTATAGTATTCCGTAACCCCCAAAACAGTAATTTCATAAAACTTTTTCCCAGTTGATGCTGTCTGAACCATATAAAGTATTATGAAAAGGGGGAAGGCAGATGAATACAATGGTCAAAGAGTGTGGGGAATTGTTAAAGCGGCTGGAAAATCAGAAACAAGCAGCACAAGAAAAGCCGGAAGAAGAAATCCAGATTTATGCTGCTATGATAGCGGAGTATCAGAAAGTAATGTTAAGACTGGAACAATCATTTATAGGGCAGGACGCAAGAAAGTATTTGGAAATCCGAAGGGCTAGACATGCCGTAATACAAGGACATGAAAAGACGGTTCCTACAGATATTCTATACTCTTGGATGGTAGAAAATATATGTGATTTAGAGGCTTAATAAAAAGAAGTTATAAAATAGAGGAACATTCTTGATATTTAAGAAGGTCGTGTAAGATAAAGTGTGTAATTAAGAAACTAATCTAATTGCACACTTTGTT
>NZ_JABFCH010000048.1:0-7968 GCF_017566055.1 Extibacter sp. GGCC_0201
AGGAGTTCATGGCGCTTGATGCAGAAGAACAGCTGGAGTATGTCGACAAGGTGGCAAAGTTGATTGGGAAATATATTCCGAACCTGTCGGTGCAGATGCTGGACGGTGAGATGAGGATACCGTTGGCAGATGGGCTTGTGCTGTATGGGGGAGTGGCAAAGAGCATAGGGACGGATTTGGAGAATCCCCATTCCGTGGATGTGGCCATATCAAAGAATAGGGAGATATTGGCGGATTGGGGCGTGAAGATTGGGAATCTGGAGGGAAAAGTGAGCGGATCAGGGACTGGCTTAAAGTGCACTTTCAACATGGACAGTAAGACTACAGCATATACAGAGGTCGCACATTCAAGAGAAGATGCCTATGCAAAAATTGAGTGGGGCGCAACAACAACTTATGAAGAAATAAACTCCGTCACCAGTAAAATCGGTCTGGAATATCATCCGACAAAACAGGACTGGCGGGAGAGCCTGATGGAAGCTTACGAACTGGAAATTACAGATGTGCCAAAAGAAGTCTTAGAATTACAGGGTATTCTACTGCCGTTTCCGGTGGGAGTACCTGTGCCGGCAATATAATCATAACGAGGGGAGAGGAAAGGGAGATGGAGAAGATTAAAAGGGCCCTTGGATATATCAGCATGGCAGTCATGATACTGGTGCTATTATATGTAAAGTATGCATATGAACGAGGACTAGAGCTGTGGCCGGTCAAAACGAAACTGCTGCATGATGAAGTGAGGGTGGAACGCAAGATAAAGATTCCAGTAGGAGAGACGATGGAGTTTATACAGCCCGCTTTTCTAGTCGGCATATCCCATTCATCAACAGAGACTCCCGAGGACGCAATAGAGGATTTGGAAGAAGGCAACTATGGGCATGAGTGGTATGAAGAGGTCAAATTAAATGAGGATGGAACGCTCTCGATGACCGTGACGGGAAAGCAGTTGGAACACTGGATAAGTACAAGGGAAGATGCCCTGAATAAGCGAATTGAAAATGGCTGGGATAAAGGTCTGGAGATAACAATAAATAAGGACTTTACAAAAGTAACATATACTTTAAAAGAGGGGTGTGAGATTACGTCATTAGAGTGGGGTATGTATGCTCAGGTCATCATAGGATGTTTATTTGAGATACAGTCCTTCACCGGTATAGCGCCGGAGGACTGTTATGTACGTGAAGTGGTGAAAAGAGAACTAGATGGAGAAACAATAACACTTATTGACACAAATACTGATAATAGATATTTTGAACTAACTGATTCACAGTGGTACGGGGAAGAGGAAATAGAATAAGTATAGCCAATTTTGTGAACGAGAAATTATTGATGTACCAAATAAATGCCAAGCTCTCCAGGGACATTTCTACGGTTATCAGCCAGAGCACCTGCGTCGATAATATAATCATAATGAGCGGAGGGGATAGAGAGATGGAGAAGATTAAAAGGGCCCTTGGATATATCAGCATGGCTATCATGATACTGGTGCTATTATATGTAAAATATGCATATGAACGAGGACTGGAGCTATGGCCGGTTAAAACGAACCTGCAGCATGATGAAGTGAAGGTGGAACGCAAGATAAAGATTCCGGAAGGAGAGACGATGGAGTTCATACAGCCCGCTTTTCTAATCGGCATATCCCATTCGTCGACAGAGACTCCCGAGGACGCAATAGAGGATTTGGAAGAGGGGAATTATGGGCATGAATGGTATGAAGAGGTCAAATTAAATGAGGATGGAACGCTCTCGATGACCGTGACGGGAAAGCAGCTGGAACATTGGATAAGTACAAGGGAAGACGCCCTGAATAAGCGAATTGAGGATAATAAAGATAAAGGTATGGAGATAAGGATTAATAAAGACTTTACAAAAGTAACGTATACTTTAAAGAAGGGGTGTGAGAAATCGTCACTTGAGTGGCTCATAGATGCTCAGGTCATCATGGGATGCTTGTTTGAGATACAGTCCTTCACTGGTATAGCGCCGGAAGACTGCCATGTACGTGAAGTGGTAAAAAGGGAGTCGGACGGAGTAGTGATTATTGATGCAGTCTCTCCGGGAGCGAATTATGAAGTGACAGATGCACAGTGGTATGGGGAAGAGAAAATAGAATAAGTATAATAAACGGCGCCTAAGCCGGATGCCAGGCAACAATGTACACAGAAGGAGAAGGTATGGGAAAGAGCGAAGAGATAACAAAGGGGAAAGAATACATATTGACAGAAACTGTACATAAAGCACAGATGAAGGCATCATCAGCCTATGATTATCACAGGCTGCAGGATAAGAGATGCTATTTTGTGCCCTGCAGGATAGAAGAAAATGAAGAAAGCCTTTGCTTTACCTATGAGCTGGAAGGCCTCACCCCGCTGAAGGAAGTGAAGAAAAATGACCGCGGGCTGATATACAGCCTTCTGATCCAGGTCGGAGAGCTGGAAGAAGCGGCTGGAGTGTATGACTTTTCGCTGGAGCCGGATAATTTATATTATGACGCGCAGAACCGTGTGCATGTGTTAAGGCGTGACATCATGAAAGAGGAAGCCGATAAAGATTATTTTAAAGAGTTTCAGGCACTCGCAGGTGCCCTGCTGCAGAAGAAGTATACTTACGATGATTATCTGCGCGGTGGGATGGATCTTCTGGACAGGCAGGAAGAGGCAAAAGGGGCAGCGTTTTGGAAGGGCATGGAAGATGCACTGACTGACTTAAGCCAGAAGCAGCACGAGTTGAGAAGTTATGAAAAGACGCATATGTGCAGGATAAAAAGAGGCAAGTACAGAGCAGTGATGACCGGTATGCTATTGTTTCTCATACTTACCGCCGCTGTATCGGCATACACATTTTACCAGCACTACAGCGTGATTGTTCCGCAGCGTGCGGCGCTTGCAGCACAGCGGGCCTACGTGGAATCAGACTATGTATCTGTTATCGACAGCCTCAGGGAGATTGAGCCGGATGCAATGGATATCCATGAAAAGTATATTCTGGCAGTGTCGTATATAAAGGGACAGGCGGTAGACAACTTCAGTAATGAAGCCAAGGACAATATCCTGTCCAGGCTTAACGTGAGGGGAGACTCTGCTGTAATGGACTACTGGATATATCTGGGACGACTTGAGACCAGAGAGGCAGAAGATATCGCCCTTAAGCTGTCGGACAACCAGCTGCTGCTCTATGCCTACCTGCAGGAGCGTGACCAGGTGTCCCGTGATTCGTCGTTAAATGGATCCGATAAAGCGCAAAGGGTTCAGGAACTGGATGGCGAGATTGATAAGCTTGCGGAAAAACTGGGAATCCAATACGACAAGAGTACAGAAGAGGAGTAGCGGTATGAATTATAATCTGGTGCAGAAGGAAGATTGGTATGAAGAGTATCCGCAGGGCGTCCAGCTTATGCATGAGGAGGAAGGCCGGACTGTCTCTCTGGTGTCAGAGAAGCATGTATATGCGAGAGAGGGCGAGCTGTACATAGGGAGCTGCGGGGACATCGTCATAGATAGATGCAGGCTGGAACTGTGCATCCGTGGCAGGGAGGTGCGCATAAAAGGCGATTTGGAGGGAGAGCGTATCTACCATAACAGGAAGCGCGTGAGGAGCTCCACTTTTCCGGTGGAAGAAGGGGATGTACTGCTGATACATCAAACGAAAATTATAATATTTAAGGAAAAGCTGGCTGTATTAGGTGATGGCAGACTTTATGCTTCTACTCTTCCCGAACTGATGGAAACGGAGGAGCCATTTGAAGGATTTCCATATTATAAACGTTCACCACGTATTATAAGACGTGTCGTGTCAGATGAGATCGAGATTCAGGCACCGCCTCAAAAGACGGGACTGAGCAGGTCGAACCTGCTTCAGACATTATTGCCGCCGCTGGGAATGATGGCTGTGACAGTTGGCATAGGCCTGCTGATGGGACGGGGGCTGTTTCTGCTTATGTCTGTAGGCGGCACCGGCATGACGGTTATCGTAGCTGTCATAAGATTTGCGAGTGACAGAAAAGAGAGGAAAGAGACGGACAAGAAACGCCGGAAACTGTATGAACAGTATCTTCTGCGAAAAAGAAAGCAAATATATGAACTGTACAGGAACGAAGAGGGGGCATATCGTTATAATTTTCCGTCGATGCTCGAAATCCAGAAGATGGTGCACCAGTACGACAGCAGGATATATGAACGAAGCAGTACGGATGAGGATTTTCTGACGATTTCAGTGGGTAAGCAGACGAAGAGGCCTGCGTTTAAGCTGAAAACAAAGGATAATGAACTGTCTTTGAATAAAGATGAACTGGATAAGGAAGCGGCAGAGATTGCGGACCTCTATGAATGGATGGAAAAGGAATGCGTTATAGACTTGAAGAAGGCACATCTTGGACTTGTAGGTACGAAACCCGCTATCCATGAGCAGCTGAAAATATATATCAGCCAGCTCACTGCGCTTCAGAGCTATCATGACCTGCAGATCATCGTTGTATGTGATGGGAAATATGAGGGGGAATTCAGCTGGATGCGCTGGCTTCCGCATAATAAGATACAGTCGTTGAATGTTCAGGGGCTCATTCAGACGGAGCGTGTAAGGGACCAGATTCTTAACAGCATGAACCAGATATTAAAAGAGAGGCAGGCCAAGCTGGATGAGAGCAAAAAGGAATCCAGATTTATTCCACATTTTCTGTTTATCATTGATGAACCGAAGCTGATTATCGACCATTCGATTATGGAATATCTGCAGAAAGAGGGGGAATATCTAGGCTTCTCTATCATATACACGAGCTATCTGCAGGCAAACCTTCCGGAAAATATCGGGACAGTGCTGCTTCTGGAGCATTCTGGCGAAGGCAGGCTTCTTCTTAAGGAAAAGGAATTAAAGAATGAGAAGATTACACTGCAGAGACTGGAAAACTGTAATCTGGAGGCAATGGCAAGAGATCTCGGCGTGCTGAGGCATGTCCAGGGTGTGACGAGCCATCTGCCGGACAGCATTACCTTTTTTCAGATGTATCATGTCCGTAATCCCGAAGAGCTGGACATCCGCTCGAGATGGAAAAAAGGCGGTTCACACAAATCGCTTGCGGTGCCGCTCGGCGTCCGGGCGGAAGATGACATCGTATATCTGAATCTGCACGAAAAGGCCCATGGCCCTCACGGGCTGATTGCAGGGACGACAGGCTCCGGAAAGTCTGAGGTCATACAGTCTTACATCTTGTCGCTTGCGGTTAATTTTCATCCTTATGAAGTAGGCTTTCTTCTTATCGACTACAAGGGCGGTGGCATGGCCAACCTGTTCCGTGACCTTCCGCATCTTCTTGGTACGATTACGAACCTGGACGGAGCGGAAAGCCTGAGAGCCATGGCTTCTATCCGGGCAGAGCTGAAGAGAAGGCAGCGGATTTTTAAGGATAACGATGTGAACAGCATCAATGCATACAACAGCCTGTTCAAAGAGGGAAAGGTCCGGGAACCGCTGCCCCATCTCTTCCTGATCAGTGACGAATTTGCTGAACTGAAAAAGGCACAGCCTGAATTCATGAAGGAGCTGGTATCCGTGGCAGCCATCGGAAGGAGCCTCGGCGTGCATCTTATACTGGCTACTCAGAAGCCAAGCGGGGTAGTAGACGATCAGATATGGGCAAATTCCAGATTCAAGCTGGCGCTTAAGGTGCAGAATGAGGCGGACAGCAAAGAGATTATCAAGACGCCCGATGCCGCCGGCATTACACAGGCTGGAAGGGCCTATCTGCAGGTGGGGAACAATGAGATATATGAACTGTTCCAGTCAGCCTGGAGCGGTGCGGACTATATTGAGGAACAGGAAGATGAAGTTACGATGGATGACCGTGTCTATCTGATGAACGAATTGGGGCAGGGCGTGCTGGTGAACCGGGATCTAAGCGGGACTCAGGCTGAAAAGAAAGCAAAAGACACACAGCTTGACGTAGTGGTACGCCATATCAAAAAGGTGTATGAAAGCGAAGCGCATACAGACGTCAAAAGGCCATGGCTCCCCTCTCTTGAGAAGAAGGTAATCAGTCCGCTCATGGAAGACAGCGGAGGCGGTAGTATCGAAGAGGGCAGTCTTGTGGTACCCATAGGCCTGATGGATGTTCCCGAAGAGCAGAGGCAGACCGTGTATAAGCTGCATCTGCCGGAAGACGGCAACATTATGTACATCGCCTCCAGCGGATATGGCAAATCCGTATTTCTGACGACCGCTGCACTTGGCCTCGCGTTATCTAACCGGGTTTCAGAAGTTAACCTGTACATACTCGACTTTGGCAATAACGCGCTCGTCTCACTCAGGAGCCTCCCGCACACGTCTGAATACATAAGTATAGAAGACACGGAGCGGTATGACAAATTCAAGGAACTGATGACCGAAGAAGTAAGGGACAGGAAGAGACGGCTGTCAGCGGCTATGGCACCGAACTTCCAGGTATACAATGAAATGGCCGAGGAAAAGATGAAGGCGGTTGTAGTGCTGGCGGATAATTTTGATGCCGTGAAGGAAATGGGCTTCGATGAAGAGGAGTATTTTACACGTTTGACAAGAGACGGCGCCGGAGTCGGAATCTATTTTATAATAACGGCCTCCAGGATCAATGCAGTGCGTGCCGCAACGTGTAACAATTTTAAAAACAAGATTGCAGGATATAATTTCGAGAACGGTGAAGTGACGAACATCGTGGGCCGCTGCAAGTATAAGCTTCCGGAAATTAGGGGAAGAGCTTTCGTAAAACAGGAAGACAATGTCAATATGCTCCAGATATACATGATGGCCGCATGTGACAGGGCAGCGGATTATACGAAGGACATCCGGGAACTCGTACAGAGTGTCAGAGAAAGGTACCCGGGAGAAGAGGCGGAACATATACCGGTGCTTCCCGATGAATTCAGTTCGGATATGATGAGAGATTATGAAAGGGAGGAGGCAGACCTGTATCTTGGACTCGAAAAGAAAAAAGTGATTTTGAGCGGGTTCTCGCGGCTTTGCAGCCCATTTCTCATGCTCGGCGAGGGCGGGAAGGGAAAGACGAACGCATTAAAGATACTGATAGATCAGGCGGCAGGCACGGGTACTGTCATAATATTCGATGCAGGCAATATGGGGCTGTTCGGCTATGCTTCAAGAGAAGGGATGCAATATATAAAAGGTCTTGATGGGTTCATCGCTTATATGGATGAACTGGAGCAGGAGGTAGAAAGCCGGGAGAAACTTAAGAGAGAAAAGCTGGAAGAGAATGTGGGGATAGCGCCGGTGGAAATGCTACGGGAACTGCCGCCGTATTACATATTCATCGATGATCTGGATGATTTTCCCGCATATGAGACAAATTCGATACCTGAAATCACAGCCATGTTCAGAAGGGCATGCAATGTGGGCATCACGATGATTGTCACCGGACATACAGGGAAATTAAAAGGAGCAGACGAGCTTACCCGGTTTGTAAAATCTTCTTCAGAGGGACTGATGGTGAGCTCCCAGGGATTTCTGGGAATCATGCCGGTTCCGGCGGGTGCGGATCATGTGCCGTTCACAGAAGGCCTGTTGTTTCATAACGGTAGTTATAAGGAACTTCTTCTGCCCAAGGCAGTGTAGAGGCCGGGCGGCTGATGGAAAAGGAGGCTGAATTATATGGATATCAAATCATCACTCGGAAGTGCAGTTGCTCTGCGGGGTAATATCGTCTCTGCAGGCAATAATATTACTTTACTGAATGTCGGCAGTGCCGTTGTTACGGGTGTACCTGCACAGTTGAACTGCGAGCAGACATATCAGGCGATGCAGGGATGCCTGAACACTTACAATTCGATTGTTAAAAGAGACGGTGAGCATGTGGCTCAGATAGCATATGCGCTGGATGCCGTTGACCAGAAGATACGAGGCCAGTATAAGTAGGAGAAGGAGCCAGGATGGGCGTAAAGATGAATGTAGGAACGGTACTGTCGGAACTCGATTCCATGAACA
>NZ_JABFCH010000049.1:0-6949 GCF_017566055.1 Extibacter sp. GGCC_0201
AGGCGGCATGCCTGAAATGGTATTTGAATATATCCTGCGCCAGAACAATATCGACCCGGCCAAGGATGTGGAGATCGACCAGAGCATCGACTTTGGTTCCACCGCGGCAGCATTCTCAGGCGGCCAGGGCGACTTCACCGTCGAGTTTGAACCAGGGGCCACAAGTCTTGAAAAAGAGAAGGAAGGCTATGTAGTCGCTTCCCTCGGAACCGACAGCGGCTATGTTCCGTACACGGCCTTCTCTGCAAAGAAGAGCTACATCGACAAGAACCCTGACATAATCCAGGGCTTCACGAATGCACTACAGAAAGGTATGGACTACGTACAGTCCCACACCCCAGAAGAGATTGCTTCCATCATCGCTCCCCAGTTCAAGGAGACGGACCTGGACACTATCACGACTATCGTGACAAGATATTATGACCAGGACACTTGGAAGGATAACCTCACCTTCGAAAAGAAGAGCTTCGAACTGCTCCAGGATATCCTGGAGGATGCAGGCGAGCTTGACGACCGGGCGCCGTATGACGACCTCGTGACGACCGACTTCGCTGAGAAAGCGGCAAAATAATAGAATGGACGAAAGGCTGGCGGGAAAATGCATTTTCCCGTCAGCCCTTTTTAACGGACGTTTCTGTTATTTCTTGAGTATTCTCTTTAAGCCGGCGACGTCTAATAGATTCACCGTCTGGAATCTTCCATTATAAAACACGCCCCAGTTGTTGAAGACACAGGGAAGTTCCTTCTCCTTCTGCAGCGTATCCACCTGAATCAGCGATACGGGGATGTCATTTGCCTCACAATACTGCCTTATCATCTCGATGTTCTGACAGACATAGGGGCATTGCATATCATGATATACCGTCAGCTCTTTGCTTTCAATTGCCGGTCTCTTAACATTTCGTGCAAACTCCGGCACCGTTCCGTCAAAGGAAAGCTCAAGCAGTTCGTATCCATTCTCGGTAGCATCAACAACCCCAAACCCGAACCTTTTCGCAAATGACTGGTCAGAAAGCCAGGCCTTCTGCTTTTTTGCCCCGAGCATGCAGATGCCGGATTTCCCCTTCTCTCTGGCATCAACCATGCAATACTCCATCAGCATCTTCCCATATCCCTTCCCTTTGTGGGGCTTCCTGCTGCGGATAATGCAGCACAAGTGCTCATCGTACAGGTTCTCTTTCGTCAAATTTATAAATTCCGTGCTCATCCGTATCCTCGCTTCCTGTCAGTGTCAATCTGCAGAGTCCTTTCCCATCCGCATATCTTCCATATAATCGGCCAGCTCTTCCGGCAGATTATCAAACAGATAGCTGCGGGTGCGTCTGCTCTCTTTGAGGTGTTCCTCTCTTAGTTCCTGCATGGCCAGCTCCACCTCTTCCCTGAGCCCCTGCGCCGACAGTCTTCGTCCGCCTTGTCCGAGAATGATTACTTGTTCCAGTGCATCTGATGTAGCCACGGTCACATTATGCTTCCTCCCGATCCTGTGGACCGTCTTTTCAATATACTGGTCTGCCGTCTCTGCTTCCTTCGTATACACGATATAGATGTTGTGATAGGTGGAGACGGAGCCCGGATTTCCTTCCACTTTGTATGCATCAAACACAAGGATAAGCGTCATCTTACGGAATCCCTGGTAATTGCTCATTATGTCCATAAGCCTGTCCCTGGCGCTCATGATGTTCACCTTTGCAAGCTCTTTGAGTTCCTCCCATGCAAAGATGATATTATAGCCGTCCACAAGCAGATATTCTTCTGCCTGCTCCCGCCTCTTCTTCTGAGGCCTGTATTCTGCCGCCGGGCTGCTCCCGCCTTCTGTCCTGCGTCTTTCCATCGTCTTCTTTCTTTTGACGGGACCATACGTGCGCTCGAATATTTCTTCCAGCTCTTTTTCACTGTAAGCGGGGCTGCTGCCAGTATGAACCGGCATATTTGCAGGAACCCCTTCGGGCCCGCTCCGGCCGGCATCCCGGTTCCTGTCCTGCCATCCGCTGTCCACATGCATATATTTCTCGACCTTATCCCAGCTGACGACAAAGCCGGCACCATGAGCGCAGAATACGGAACCGGTCGGGTTTTCCAAGTCTTTCTCCGAATCATAGCCTGTCATCTCTATGATTTCTTCCGCATTTTTACATGGATGGTATCCTCCCGGCATACAGGAAATCCTTCCCCGTCCTCTCGTGTAAGCATTCACTTCGGTCTGGTAGCCCTGCATGGACGCAACCGGCACGTTTCCGGTCAGGACAGACATGTCCCCTTGCGTCTGCGGAGCCTCAAAGTCTCCGTTCATCCGCTGGATGTCAGACATGGCACGGCCCACAGACTCTGCGGGGATTTCCATGCGGAACACATAGTAAGGCTCCAGCAGGATGCTTCCCGCCCTCTTAAGCCCCTGGCGGACCGCCCGGTAAGTAGCCTGGCGGAAGTCTCCTCCCTCGGTATGCTTCAGATGCCCCTTTCCGGCGATGAGGGTTATCTTCATATCCGTAATGGCAGAACCGGTCAGCACGCCCGGATGCTCCCGTTCCTCAAGATGGGTCAGTATGAGCCGCTGCCAGTTCCCATCCAGCTCATCTTCACCCACTGCACTGTCAAATACAAGGCCGCTCCCCTCCTCCAGCGGCTCCAGAAGCAGATGCACCTCTGCATAATGGCGCAACGGTTCAAAGTGTCCGATCCCTTCTGCCGGCCTTTGAATCGTCTCCTTGTATACGACATGTCCCGTGTCAAACTGTACGGACACGCCGAACCTTTCCTGTATGATCCTTTTTAAGATTCCAATCTGGACTTCCCCCATGAGCTTTGCATGGATCTCTCCGAGACGTTCGTTCCATACGATATGAAGCTCCGGCTCTTCTTCCTCCAGCTGCTTAAGATTGGCAAGCATCGTATGGGCGTCTGCACCATCTGGCAGCACGACCCGGTAGTTAAGCACAGGTTCCAGCACCGGCATGTCGGATTCAGATTCCGTTCCAAGCCCCTGTCCCGGATATGTCCCGGCAAGCCCGGTAACTGCACAGACCATCCCGGCCTCCGCCTCCTCCACCGCTTCATATCTTGTCCCGGAATAGATACGTATCTGATCCGCTTTCTCCCTGGCCGCCACCCTGCCTTCACGGTCTCTTATCTCAATGACTTCTTTGACCTTCAGGCTCCCCCCGGTAATCTTCATATAAGTCAGACGGCTTCCCTGCCTGTCTCTGGCAATCTTGTACACCTTGGCCCCGAAAGCTTCCGGACAGGCCGGATGCCTCGTATACTGCGCGATGCCGTCAAGCAGTTCCTCGACACCTGACAGCTTCAATGCTGACCCGAAGAAGCACGGATACACCTTCCGCTCCCGGATAAGTCCTGCTATCTCTTCTTCACCGGCAGGCCGGCCCGCGAGGTACCGCTCCAGCAGTTCCTCATCACACATTGCAATCTGTTCACGGAACTCTTCCACGTCTCTTTCCGGGCCAAAATCCACGCATTCTCCTCCGAATCTGCCTTGAAGCTCCTTTCGAAGCCGTTCCTTATCTGTCCCCTCCTGATCCATCTTATTGATAAATAGAAAGACCGGAATCTCATATCTGGCAAGAAGTCTCCACAGCGTCTCCGTATGCCCCTGTATGCCGTCCGCCCCGCTTACGACGAGAACGGCATAGTCCAGTACCTGAAACGTCCGCTCCATCTCTGCGGAGAAGTCCACATGGCCGGGGGTATCCATCAGCGTAATCTCCAACTCTCCAAAAGAGAATACTGCCTGTTTGGAAAAGATGGTGATTCCTCTTTCCTTTTCCATCTCGTACGTATCCAGAAACGCGTCCTTATGGTCCACACGCCCCATTCTGCGGAGTGCGCCGCTTATGTACAGCATGCTCTCCGACAGCGTAGTCTTTCCCGCATCCGCATGGGCCAGTATTCCCAATACAATTCTTCTCATTTATCTTCACTCTTTCTTGATTGCTTGCCTGCAAAAATATTACCTTTATTATTTTAACGTCTGGAGATGGATATTACAACTTTTCTTTTTCTCCATTCTCCTATATAATAACAACTAGAGAATTTATTCAATCGACTTACTGACAGGAGGAGAATTATGTCCAAGAGAACTGATATCCACAAAGTACTGATAATAGGCTCCGGTCCCATCATCATAGGGCAGGCCTGTGAATTTGACTATTCGGGCACCCAGGCCTGCAAGGCGCTCCGCAGTCTCGGCTACGAGATCGTGCTCGTCAATTCCAACCCCGCCACTATCATGACGGACCCTGAGACGGCTGATGTTACCTATATAGAGCCGCTCAACGTAGACAGGCTGGAACAGATCATCGCCAAAGAACGGCCGGATGCACTTCTGCCCAATCTTGGCGGACAGTCCGGCCTCAATTTATGTTCTGAGCTTGCCAAGGCAGGCGTCCTGGACAAATATGACGTGCAGGTCATCGGCGTACAGGTAGACGCCATCGAACGTGGAGAAGACAGGATTGAATTTAAAAAGGCTATGGGCAGCCTCGGTATCGAGATGGCCAGAAGCGAGGTCGCCTATACCGTAGAAGAAGCACTGTCTATCGCTGACAATCTCGGCTATCCGGTCGTGCTCCGCCCCGCGTATACGATGGGCGGCGCAGGAGGCGGCCTCGTCTATAACAGGGAAGAGCTGAGAACGGTCTGCTCCAGAGGGCTGCAGGCAAGCCTCGTCGGACAGGTGCTTGTAGAGGAATCCATCCTCGGCTGGGAGGAGCTTGAGCTGGAAATCGTCCGTGACTCCGAGAACAACATGATTACCGTGTGCTTTATTGAAAATATCGACCCTCTTGGCGTACATACCGGCGACTCCTTCTGCTCTGCGCCAATGCTCACGATATCGGAAGACTGCCAGAAGCGCCTCCAGGAACAGGCGTACAAGATTGTGGAATCGGTTCAGGTTATCGGCGGGACGAACGTACAGTTCGCACACGACCCGGTCAGCGACCGCATCATCGTCATAGAAATCAACCCGAGGACTTCCCGCTCCTCTGCACTCGCATCGAAGGCCACCGGGTTCCCCATCGCACTTGTGTCTGCCATGCTCGCCGCCGGACTTACGCTGAAGGACATTCCGTGTGGAAAATACGGCACGCTGGACAAATACGTACCTGACGGCGACTATGTCGTAATCAAGTTTGCACGGTGGGCATTTGAAAAGTTCAAAGGCGTGGAGGACAAGCTCGGAACGCAGATGCGGGCTGTGGGCGAAGTCATGAGTATCGGCAAGACTTACAAAGAGGCTTTCCAGAAAGCGATCCGCAGTCTGGAGACCGGGCGCTGCGGGCTTGGACATGCCAGGGATTTTGACACGAGGAGCAAGGAGCAGCTTCTTCAGATGCTCAGCACCCCTTCAAGCGAACGCCACTTTATCATGTATGAGGCACTCCGCAAAGGTGCCTCCGTCGAGGAAATCCACGACATCACGAAGGTAAAGGCTTATTTTATCGAACAGATGAAAGAGCTTGTGGAAGAGGAGGAGGCGCTGGCCGCTTACGAAGGTTCTCTTCCGGACGACGATCTGCTCGTCTCCGCGAAGAAAGACGGCTTCTCCGACAAGTATCTGAGCCAGATCCTCGGTGTATCCGAGGATGCCGTGCGCGGCCGCAGAGAAGCCCTTGGAGTTCTCGAAGCGTGGGAGGGCGTGCATGTGAGCGGTACTCCCGACAGTGCATACTACTACTCTACCTACAATGCCGAAGATAAGAACCCGGTGGACGAAAGCAGGCCTAAGATAATGATCCTCGGCGGAGGGCCGAACCGCATCGGGCAGGGCATCGAGTTCGACTACTGCTGCGTCCATGCTTCCCTGGCTCTTAAAAAGCTCGGTTTTGAGACGATTATCGTTAACTGTAATCCTGAGACGGTGTCAACAGACTACGACACCTCAGATAAATTATATTTCGAACCGCTTACGCTGGAAGACGTACTGAGCATCTACAAAAAGGAGAAGCCTGTCGGCGTCATCGCACAGTTCGGCGGTCAGACTCCGCTCAATCTCGCCGCAGAGCTTGAGAAAAACGGTGTCAGGATACTCGGCACGTCGCCGTCCGTCATTGACCTGGCCGAAGACCGCGACCTGTTCCGCGAGATGATGGAGAAGCTTCATATCCCGATGCCGGAATCCGGCATGGCGACGACTGTGGACGAAGCACTGGAAATCGCGGACAGAATCGGATATCCGGTTATGGTGCGGCCTTCCTATGTACTGGGCGGACGCGGTATGGAAGTCGTGTACGATGATGAAAGCATGGCGGGTTATATGAACGCGGCCGTCGGCGTGACCCCTGACCGCCCGATACTTATCGACCGCTTCCTGAACCATGCCACCGAATGCGAGGCAGACGCTATCAGCGACGGGACACATGCGTTCGTCCCTGCTGTCATGGAGCATATCGAGCTGGCCGGCGTACACTCCGGAGATTCCGCATGTATCATCCCATCCGTACACATTTCTGAAGAAAATGTACGCACGATCAAGGAATATACGAGAAGAATCGCCGAGGAGATGCATGTCAAAGGCCTGATGAACATGCAGTATGCCATCGAGAACGGCAAAGTATATGTGCTGGAGGCCAATCCCCGCGCATCCCGGACCGTGCCTCTTGTGTCCAAAGTGTGCAATATCCGGATGGTTCCGCTGGCGACAGATATCATCACCTCCGAGATAACAGGGCGTCCGTCTCCAGTACCCGGCCTCAAGCAGCAGATGATCCCTTACTACGGTGTTAAAGAAGCCGTATTCCCATTCAACATGTTCCAGGAAGTAGATCCTATCCTCGGACCTGAAATGCGCTCCACAGGAGAAGTGCTTGGCCTGTCGCCTCATTACGGCGAAGCCTTCTACAAGGCGCAGGAGGCCACCCAGTCAAGGCTGCCCCTTTCCGGCACGGTACTCATCTCCGTGAACCGTAAAGACAGAGCCGAAGTGGCAGAGATT
>NZ_JABFCH010000004.1:0-199675 GCF_017566055.1 Extibacter sp. GGCC_0201
ATACGCTGGCGACGGCGAACCCGACGACGTTCACAGGGTTCACATATGACAAGGACTCTAAGGATAACGTGACGGAAGGGACGATAACAGGAGACGGCAAGCTCGTACTGAAGCTTTACTACACGAGGGATGAGCATACGGTAGAGTACCTCGTGGACGGAAAACGGCATGGAGCGTTAGACACCTACAAGTACGGCCAGGACATAGACCCGCTGAGGGATAGGCCGACGAAGGAAGGCTATACGTTCGAGGGCTGGAACGGCACGCTGCCGGATAAGATGGGAACCGGGGACATCACAATCACCGGAACATTCACCATCAACAGCTACAACGTGACGTACAAGGTGGACGGCGTACAGCATGGAGCAGTAGAAAGCCATCCGTTCAACAGTAAAGTGACCTTGAGAGATCAGCCTGCAAAAGAAGGCTACACATTCAGCGGCTGGCAGCATCCGGATAACTTTATGATGCCGGCAGAGGATGTGGTAATCAATGGAAGCTTCCGCATCAACAGTTATAGATATACCGTGAACTACTTCTATGACAATAACCTGGCGGAAGATGAAACTGTCAATGAAAATGCACAGTTTGAAGCGACAGTAAAAGCGGATACGCCTGACACGAAGGAGAAGGACGGCAAGAATTATATGCTGGTGGATACAGGTAAGGCATATGAGACAGTTATCAGTACGAACGAAGATATGAATGTAATCAATGTATTCTATGTACTCGATAACAACGGGCCGGACGGAACGCCGGACGGAATACCGGATGCCGAAGAATATGGTATTACCTATAACGCAAATGCGCAGAACGCCACAGGCGAGACGACAGATGATGCTATTTATCCGGTCAATTACCAGGTTACGCTTAAAGAAAACGGATTTAGAAACGATGGTTATGTATTTGACGGCTGGAGCAATGATGCAGATAGCCAGAACGTATATGAACCAGGTAACTGGATTAAAATGGCCGAGGGCGGACTTGTAATGTATGCCCAGTGGAGCGAGGTACCAGTTACACCGGGAGGTACGACACCTGACGGAACGAATCCGGGAGGTACGACACCTGGCGGAGACGGAACAACTACTCCAGCCAATGCCGGACCGATTACACCTGCTACAGTAATTCAGACTATCGTAGAGCCGGTTGCCGCATTAGCCCAAGACTTGGGTGATGCCATAGGGGCGAACGTTCAACAGCTTGTCCAGTCCGATGATGAAGGAGTGCCGTTGGCGAACCGGGCATCCAAGGACCACAAGTGCTGTATACTTCACTTCTTACTGCTGCTGCTGGCGCTGCTGGTTGAACTTGGATATACAAGAAGCATGAAGAAGCGCCAGGAGAGGATTTTTGAATTACGAGAAGAGATTGCCATGGCAGATAAAGAATTTGATAAAGACGAAGCAGCTTAGCAGCAGGATAAGGAGGAAGAGAATATGCTGAAATATATGTTTTCACACAGTGTATTGGGATTATGTGCATGGGATCTGCCGGCACTCATCGTACTCATTGTGATGATTGTGGTCTTTGCAGTACACAGACATAAGCAAAAGAAGAGAGAAAAAGACTTTGAAGACCAGCTGGCTGATAAGCTGGCGCAGGAAACTGTAGATACGATGCAGTCATAATATTTTAAGAAGAGCCTCCCGGTTCATGGATCCGGGGGGCTTTTCCTATATAAAAATCCTTTGTTCTTGTTAATTTTCCATATATCATTTATAATGTTAACTAGATAAAATTATCAAAGAAGGTTATGCTATATGGATGCAGATGAAATAAAGCAAGTGAAGCAGAAGGTGCTGGAGGATGTGGATCCGCCTACCAAGAAGAAAAAGAAGCATATGCGCAGGATGAGCTGGCTCCGCACCATACTTGAATTTGCCGCTATCATTGTAGTCATATGCGGCCTGTTCCAGATCGTAATGGGGATATCCTATGTGGAGGGACAGTCCATGTATCCGACGCTGCATGATAAAGATATGGTCGTATACAAACGCAGGCAGAAGACATATGTACCCGGAGATATCATAGCAATCGAAAGGCCTAATGATGAGGAGTTTGTGAAACGTGTCGTGGCAGTGGCAGGCGACACGGTCAATATCGAAGGCGGCAGGCTGTATGTGAACGGAAAAGAGCTGGAAGAACCGTGGGCTCTGGGTGAGACGAAGGCTGTGAAAAGCGGTATCGTATTTCCAATTACTGTCACAGATGGGGAAGTATTTGTACTGGGGGATAACAGAGAGAATTCTGAAGATTCCCGGATGTTTGGTCCTGTCAAGATTTCAGATACGAAAGGCAGGCTTGTCTGGTATATCGGAAAATTGTAAAACTGGGAGGACAGACATATGAAGCGCAGCAGGTGGACCCTGATTATCTTACTGTCGCTTGCGATAGCATTTACCAGCGTATTTGACATCGTGTATGCAGTGGAGCCGGAGGAAGAAAATGCATCCGAGGAAGAGACTCCGGAGCAGAAAGCGGAGCGGGAAGCCTACGAGATGCCCGTACAGACGAATGAAGTGAAGAAGTGGCCCAAAGGCCCGTCCACATACGGGGAAGCGGGTATAGTCATGGATGTGGGCACAGGTGCCATATTATACGCCAAGAATATTGACGAGCATGAATATCCCGCAAGTATAACAAAGGTGCTCACGGCTCTCGTGGCACTGGAGAACGGGCAGCTCACGGACGAGGTGACATTTACCCATGAAAGCATCGCATTTCTTCAGCCGGGTGATTCGTCTATCGGAATGAAAGAAGGGGATGTTGTCAGTCTGGATGAGGCGCTGCACGCCACATTGCTTGCATCTGCCAATGAAGCGGCATACGCGGTAGGAGAGAGTGTGGGCAAGAATGCGGGGCATGATTACAGCTGGTTCCTGGAGCAGATGAATGCCAGATGTAGAGAGCTTGGCGGTGAGAATTCCAACTTTGCCAATACCAACGGCTTGCACGATGAGAACCATTATACATGTGCACGGGACATGGCACTTATCGGAAGAGAGCTGTTCAAGCACCCGGAGTTCTTTGACATCGTCCAGACACTCAACTATACGATACCGGCAACAGACACGTGTGAAGAACACATTTTCCAGCAGAAGCACAAGATGCTCATGCCGGACAATTCTAACTATTATGAGTATGCAATCGGAGGAAAGACTGGTTATACTTCTGACGCATTGTCTACCCTGATTACCATGGCAGAGAAGGACGGCACCCAACTCGTCTGTGTGGTGCTCAGGACACATGGGTCTAATATCTATTCCGACACGAAGAATCTGCTTGACTATGGATTTAACAGTTTCAAAAAAGAAAAAGTGGCGGGAGCTGAGAAGTCCAAAGATGTGGAGGAGATTATAGAGGGTGATGAGGGAGGTTATGTCATGCTCCCTGACGGGATAGATTTCAAAGATCTGGATATGAAGCTTAAGGCAGATGAGAATGTTCGGGGTGAGGCGGTCCTTACCTATTCATACAAGGGATACGCGCTCGGGTCTGCAAGGGCTAAGCTCAGCAAGTCTTATATAAAGGAACATTCGGCGAAGATAAAAGCAGCTGGCACCAACGATAAGAAGGAAAAGAGCAGCAAGAAAAAATCGGTATTTGCGACGGTTGTTATGGTGGCGGGCGTATTGATATTAGTATTTTATGTCAGCAGGATTATCAAGAAGCAGAGAAGGCGCAGGCGGAGAAGGCGCCGAAGATAGTTATAGGATGACAAAGAGCCGGATGGGAGTGGTAGCCGGCATTTAACGGTAGAATAAAAGAAAACCCTTGACTATCAAGGGTTTTCTTACTATAATAAAGCAGAGTATAAAAAACGTTGACGAAGACAGTAAGGTATTTCCAAACGCGATAGAGAGCCGGGGACGGTGGAAGCCCGGCGCAAGTAAGTTATATCTGAATATCACTTCCGAGTTGCGGATGTCGAAAGGTGACAGAGCCCAGTAGATGCCGACGGATTTCCCCCGTTACAGGGAAGGCATATGGCAGTATGTTTAGGTGGTTTATAAACGAAGCTTTAGCTTTCGTCCTATTCAGGGCGGAAGTTTTTTTTAACCCAAATTTAAATTATGAAAAGGGACACCCTGAATTTAATTGGGGACGGGGTATTTCTAGAAATACCCCGTCCCCAACCGGGAATTGCCGTGTCCCTGATGGATGTTTAAGGAGGAAGAGAAATGTATAAAAAGGTTTCAACGGATTTGAACTTTGTTGAAAGAGAGAAAGCGACGGAGAAGTTCTGGAAAGAGAACGATATCTTTGAGAAGAGTATGAAGGAGAAGGACGGTAATGACATCTACATGTTCTATGATGGACCGCCCACCGCGAATGGCAAGCCTCACATCGGCCATGTGCTTACTCGTGTCATCAAGGATATGATTCCGAGATACCGTACGATGAAGGGGTATGAAGTTCCGAGGAAGGCTGGATGGGACACCCATGGCTTACCGGTGGAGCTGGAGGTGGAGAAGCTTCTCGGACTGGACGGTAAGGAGCAGATTGAGGAATATGGTCTGGAACCGTTTATTGATAAATGCAAAGAAAGCGTATGGAAATACAAAGGGATGTGGGAGGATTTCTCCAGTACGGTTGGCTTCTGGGCTGATATGGATCATCCATATGTGACCTATCACAATGACTTTATCGAATCAGAGTGGTGGGCTTTGAAGCAAATCTGGGATAAGGGACTTCTGTACAAGGGATTCAAGATTGTGCCTTACTGCCCGCGCTGCGGTACGCCCCTGTCTGCGCAAGAGGTGGCACAGGGATATAAGGATGTGAAGGAACGCTCTGCGATTGTGCGTTTTAAAGTGAAGGGCGAGGATGCGTATATCCTTGCATGGACGACAACGCCATGGACCTTGCCATCCAATATCGGACTCTGTGTGAACCCTGCAGAGGATTATGTGAAGGTTAAGGCTGCTGACGGCTATGTATATTATCTGGCTGAGGCGCTGCTGGATAAAGTGCTTGGCAAGCTCGCGGAAGAAGGTCAATCAGCATATGAGGTCCTGGAAAATTATAAAGGACAGGATTTGGAATATAAAGAATATGAACCGCTCTTTTCCTGTGCGGCAGAATGCGCACAGAAACAAAATAAGAAAGCGTTCTTTGTCACATGCGATTCATACGTAACACTCACAGACGGTACGGGCGTCGTCCATATAGCACCGGCTTTTGGTGAGGATGATGCCAAAGTCGGACGTAAGTACGATATGCCGTTTGTACAGCTTGTGGATGAGAAGGGCAATATGAGCGAGTCAACTCCGTATGCCGGCGTATTTGTGAAGAAAGCAGATCCGCTCGTGCTGAAGGATCTGGAAGAACAGGGTCTTTTATTTGAAGCGCCTAAGTTTGAACACAGCTATCCACACTGCTGGAGATGTGACACGCCGCTCATCTACTACGCACGTGAATCATGGTTCATCAATATGACGGCAGTAAAGGATGACTTGATTGCCAATAACAATACTATCAACTGGATTCCGGAGAGCATCGGCAAAGGCCGCTTCGGCGACTGGCTGGAAAATGTCCAGGACTGGGGCATCAGCCGCAACCGGTATTGGGGAACTCCTTTGAACATCTGGGAGTGTGGCTGTGGACATCAGCATTCTATCGGCAGCATAGAAGAGCTGAAGTCTATGTCAGACAACTGTCAGGACGATATCGAGCTTCACCGCCCGTATATCGATGAAGTGACGGTGAAGTGTCCGAAGTGCGGCAAGGAGATGCATCGTGTACCGGAGGTTGTCGACTGCTGGTTCGACTCAGGTGCGATGCCGTTTGCGCAGCATCATTATCCATTTGAAAATAAAGAACTATTTGAAAAGCAGTTTCCGGCGGATTTTATTTCAGAGGCTGTGGACCAGACGAGAGGATGGTTCTATTCTCTGCTGGCCATATCTACGTTGATATTTAATAAAGCCCCATATAAGAATGTTATCGTGCTTGGACACGTGCAGGACGAAAATGGACAGAAGATGAGCAAGTCAAAAGGGAATGCGGTAGATCCGTTTGACGCTCTTGACAAGTATGGTGCGGACGCAATCCGCTGGTACTTCTATGTGAACAGTGCCCCGTGGCTTCCGAACCGTTTCCACGGCAAAGCAGTGACAGAGGGGCAGCGCAAGTTCATGGGTACATTATGGAACACATATGCGTTCTTTGTGCTGTATGCGAATATTGACGAATTTGACGCGACAAATTATGCGCTCGAATATGACAGATTGTCAGTTATGGACAAATGGCTGCTTTCCAAGATGAACACGCTCGTTAAAGAAGTAGATAATGACCTGAAGAACTACCGGATCCCGGAGGCTGCAAGAGCACTGCAGGATTTCGTAGATGACATGAGCAACTGGTATGTCAGAAGAAGCCGCGAACGATTCTGGGCAAAAGGCATGGAGCAGGATAAGATCAATGCCTATATGACGCTGTATACGGCGCTTGTGACAGTCTGCAAGGCAGCTGCCCCGATGATTCCGTTTATGACAGAAGATATATATCAGAACCTTGTGAGAAGCATCGATAAGGAGGCGCCGGAAAGCATACACTTGTGTAATTTCCCTGCAGCAGACGAAAGCTGTATCGACACAGAGCTCGAGTCCAATATGGAGAAGGTGCTGAAGCTTGTCGTCATGGGACGTGCATGCCGTAATACTGCGAATATTAAGAACCGCCAGCCTATCGGGCAGATGTATGTAAAGGCAGATTTCGAGCTTCCTATGTTCTACCAGGATATCGTTACAGATGAGTTAAATGTAAAAACCATGACATTTACACAAGAGGTTCGTGACTTTACTTCCTATAGTTTTAAGCCTCAGCTAAAGACAGTAGGGCCAAAATATGGTAAAATGTTAGGAGGCATAAAATCAGCACTGGATACTCTGGACGGCAATGCTGCCATGGATGAGCTGAATGCAACAGGAGCATTGAAGCTGGATGTAAATGGCCAGGAGATTACGTTGTTCCGCGAAGACTTGCTGATAGAAGCCGCACAGATGGAAGGCTATGTGTCAGAAAATGACAATGGCATTACGGTGGTGCTGGATACGAATCTGTCTGAGGAACTTCTGGAAGAAGGATTTGTCCGTGAGATTATCAGCAAGATTCAGACGATGCGTAAAGAAGCTGATTTTGAAGTAATGGATAAGATAGAAGTGACCTATGAAGGCACGGAAAAGGCAGAAAAGGTATTTGCCGACAATGCGGATGTCATTGCAGAGGAGACACTTGCGCTGAATATGACAAAGACGGCTCCGTCGGGCTTTGTAAAAGACTGGAAGATTAACGGAGAAGAGGTAAAATTAGGTGTTCAGAAGAAGTAAAGGGGAAAATATGTATAATCCGATTTTTGAGAAAGAAAAGTTTAAGAGAGAGGTTACGAATAATGTAAAGACTTTATTCCGTAAGACTGTGGATGAGGCAACCCCTCAGCAGCTGTTCCAGGCAGTATCTTACGCGGTTAAGGAAGTCATCATAGATGACTGGATTGCGACACAGAAGGCATACAATGAGCAGGATCCGAAGATTGTGTATTATATGTCTATGGAATTTCTCATGGGCAGGGCTCTGGGAAATAACCTGATTAACATGACCGCTTATAAGGAAGTTAAAGAAGCGCTGGACGAGATGGGTATTGACCTCAATACGATAGAAGATGAAGAACCGGATGCAGCACTTGGCAACGGAGGTCTTGGCCGTCTTGCAGCGTGTTTCCTGGATTCCCTGGCAACGCTTGGATATGCCGCGTACGGGTGCGGAATCCGCTACCGTTATGGGATGTTCAAACAGAAGATTGAGGACGGCTATCAGATAGAGATGCCGGATAACTGGCTCAAAAACGGCAATCCTTTTGAGCTGAGACGTCCGGAATACGCCAGGGAAGTGCGCTTTGGCGGAAATATCCGTGTGGAATATGACGAGGAAGGAAAGACGCATTTCGTACAGGAGCATTATGAATCTGTCCGTGCGGTTCCTTATGATATGCCGATTGTCGGCTATAACAACCATGTGGTCAATACGCTCCGTATCTGGGATGCAGAGCCGATAGTTGACTTTCAGCTGGATGAATTCGACCGCGGGGACTATCACAAAGCGGTAGAGCAGGAGAATCTTGCTAAGAACATCGTTGAGGTGCTATATCCGAATGACAACCATTACGCAGGCAAAGAGCTGAGGCTGAAGCAGCAGTATTTCTTCATATCTGCAAGCATACAGCAGGCGGTAGCGAAGTATAAGACGACCCATGATGATATTCATAAGCTTCCGGAGAAAGTGACATTCCAGATGAATGATACCCATCCGACCGTCGCGGTGGCGGAACTGATGCGTATCCTTCTTGACGAGGAAGGGCTTGGCTGGAACGAAGCATGGGAGATTACGACACATACCTGCGCATATACGAACCACACGATTATGGCAGAAGCACTGGAGAAATGGCCGATTGACTTGTTCTCAAGGCTGCTTCCCCGTGTCTACCAGATTATTCAGGAAATTGACCGGCGTTTTGTGGAACAGATTCGGCATCAGTATCCGGGAGACGAAGGCAAGGTAAAGAGAATGGCGATTCTTATGGACGGTCAGGTGAAGATGGCCCACCTTGCAATCGTCGCGGGATATTCCGTGAACGGTGTCGCCGCACTTCACACGGAGATACTTAAAAAGCAGGAGCTGCGTGACTTCTACGAGATGATGCCGTCGAAGTTCAACAATAAGACGAACGGTATCACACAAAGGCGTTTCCTCATGCACGGCAATCCGCTGCTTGCGGACTGGGTGACCGACAAGCTCGGCACGAAGGACTGGATAACCGATTTATCACTTATGGACGGCCTTAAGAAATGGGCTGATGACGGGGAAGCTCTTAAGGAATTCATGAGCATCAAGTATAAAAATAAGGAGCGGCTGGCACAATATATTCTGGAGCATAATGGGTTAGAAATCGATCCCCGTTCGATTTTTGATGTACAGGTGAAGCGTCTGCATGAATATAAGCGCCAGCTTCTGAATATCCTGCATGTGATGTATCTGTACAACCAGATTAAGGAGCATCCGGAAAAGAGCTTCTATCCAAGGACATTTATATTTGGGGCCAAGGCATCTGCGGGTTATATACGTGCAAAGCAGATTATCAAGCTCATCAATTCCGTAGCTGAAGTTGTCAATAATGACCGCAGCATCAACGGCAAACTCAAGGTAGTGTTCATAGAAGATTACCGCGTATCCAATGCGGAACTGCTATTTGCAGGGGCGGATGTGAGCGAGCAGATATCTACCGCGTCCAAGGAGGCTTCGGGCACGGGCAACATGAAGTTCATGCTGAACGGTGCGCCGACACTTGGCACGATGGACGGGGCGAACGTCGAGATAGTGCAGGAGGTAGGAATCGAGAATGCATTTATCTTCGGTCTGAGCTCAGATGAAGTTATCAGCTATGAACAGAATGGGGGCTATAATCCAGTCGATATATATAACAGTGACCACGATATCCGCCGTGTGGTGGACCAGCTGGTTGATGGTACATACGGTTACGGCAACCGTGAGATGTACCGTGATTTGTATAATTCGCTTTTGAATACGAAGAGCAGCAGCAGAGCAGATATGTATTTTATCCTGAAGGATTTCAGGGCATATGCAGAAGCTCAGGAGAAGGTTGAGGCAGCATACAGAGACCGTGACAGATGGGCCAGGATGGCGCTTCTGAATACGGCGAGCTGTGGAAAGTTTTCATCTGACCGAACGATTGAAGAGTATGTAAAGGATATATGGCACCTCGATAAACTGACTGTGGAGGTATAATTATGCATGAAAGCAGTGGCCTGGCAATCGTATTATTGATTTATTTGCTGGTTCTGGGAGTTATAGGCATCGCCGCACTGGCATCCTATATATTGCAGGGAATCGGCATGTATACACTTGGTAAAAAGAGGGGGATGAGATACCCTTGGCTCGCATTTATTCCTTATGCGAGAGTCTACTATCAGGGAGAGCTATGCGGACCTTTGGCATTTAAGGAGCGGCAGATGGATAATCCAGGCATATGGCTTCTTGTGATACCGATAGCCTCGGGGGTCATAACCGGAATATTTACCGTGATAGTCTGGGCCGGGGTACTGGCGAATGTCGTTCGCGTGGCTGACTATGCATATAATTCTTACTATACCTTTTATGATATGTTTTCAGGCTTCGGTAGTGGAATTATGCTGCTGGCGGTTCTTGGCCTCAGCCTTTTTACCCTGGCTGCTGCAGCCGTGCAGAAGACGCTTACCGTGCTTGTGAACCGTCAGATATATAAAAGGTACACGGATGGGAACTATGCAGTGACACATGCAGTGCTCGGTATATTTGTTCCTCTTTATACGGCAATTTACTTCTTTATTATCAGAAACAGGGAATAAATCTTCATACCCTTCCATACAGTGTATGGGAGGGTATTTTTATGCGGCAGAGACTGAAACAATGGGGATGTTATCTAATCATCATAATATTATTACCGTATGTAGTGACCGTATTTTTAAATGGGCCAAGCATTACGGCAACCTCCCATGTGGACAGCACGTATGTCAAAGTAAAGACAGCGTCCGGAGAGGAAGTTAAGATGCCGATTGAAGAATACTGTATCGGAATCCTGGCACGGGAGATTCCTGCGTCATATAAAGCAGAGGCATTGAAGGCCCAGGCCGTGCTTGTACGTACGGATGTATACAAAAAGATAAAAGAGGCAGGCAGCGATACGGTGCTGTCTGATGAGTTCTGGACGACAAAACAAATGGAAGATGCATGGGGAGTCAGCAAATATTCCAAATATTATGACAGACTGAAAAAGGCTTGGAATGAAACAGAGGGGCAGGTACTGATGTATGGAGAGAATCTGGCAGTAACTCCATTCTTCCGTATCAGCAACGGGAGTACACGTGACGGAAAAGAGGCTCTGGGAAGCGATGATTATCCTTATCTGAAAATCGTAGACTGTCCGCTTGACATCGAAGCCGAGGAACAGATACAGACTGTGACGATAGATGATATGGATGCTGAAGTGACTGCCTTTGACACGGCCGGTTATGTCACAAGTGTCCGTGTTGGGCAGGAGAACATAAGCGGAGAAGAATTCAGAACTACATACGGGCTTGCATCCGGCTGCTTTACATTGCAGAAATATAACGGGAAGCTAAGAATAACGACTAGAGGAGTAGGGCACGGACTTGGCATGAGCCAGTATACTGCCAATGAGATGGCAAAAAAGGGAAAAGATTTTAAGGAAATACTGCAAAAATTTTTTGAAGGAACAGAAATTAAAGAAGTAGCAGAAATATTAATAGACACGGAATAAGTATATCACTATCTGGCAAAAATATAGTCAGAGGTGGTGATAAAAAATGAATAAGAGGCAAAGGCCAGCAAAGAAAAGAAAAGGTGCTACCGCCGCAGTAGTAGTATGCTTTGTGGCAGCGATCGCAATAGTTGGAACATATACATTCAGGGATTATAGGAAAACCCAGGAGGAACAACAGCTCGCACAGGCGGAAGAGACCGATGACACAAAAGAGGAAAAGACGGAAGAACCAACCGAGACAGCCAATAATGATCTTGTCATCAATACAACAGAGAATGATGATAAGCAAGATGTAAATGACAACTCGGACGATACGGCAGACGGAGCGGCCGCAAATGAAAATCAGAATACCCAGACGACGGCTGGATCAGGAACATCTGTACATTTTACAGAAGACAGCCAGCTGCTGTGGCCGGTAGACGGCAACATCCTGATGAACTACAGCATGGATAAGACAGTTTATTTCTCGACACTTGACCAGTATAAGTACAATCCGGCCCTGGTTATATCAGGCGCAGAAGGCGACCAGGTCATCTCAGCAGCACCGGGAATCATCAAATCCATCGATGTGAGCGCGGAGACAGGAACAACAGTAAACGTAGATATCGGTAACGGATACGAACTTTTTTACGGACAGCTGAAGGAAGTACCGGTTAAAGTAGGAGACTACGTGGAGGCCAAAAGTGTGCTCGGCTATATCAGCCAGCCGACAAAATACTACAGCGTAGAAGGCAGCAACGTATACTTTGAAATGAGAAAAGACGGACAGCCAGTAAACCCAATGGAATACCTTGCAGAATAAAAAGAAAGATGATGGGGACGGAGGAAAATGAAAAAACCTCCGTCCCTAATTCGATTTATGGTGTCCCTTTTTAAAATATCGGTGTCCCCAGTGTTGCCAAGTAAAAGAACAAAGCTTATAATATAAGGCATTAGAAGAAAGGACTGGCTTTATGAATTATACATACATAATAAAGTGTAAGGATGGTACATTGTATACAGGGTGGACTAATGACTTGGAAAAGCGTCTCAACGCCCATAATTGTGGAAAAGGGAGCAAATATACCCGGATGCGGCGGCCTGTGGAACTGGTGTATTATGAAGAATATGTATCAAAAAATGAGGCTATGAGCAGAGAATATGCGATAAAACATATGAAACGGAAAGAAAAGGAAGGGCTGCTAAAAAAAGCTGAAGGGCATAAAGGGACAGGGGAAACTGAAATAGGGACGGAGGAAATCTAGATTTCCTCCGTCCCTATTTCAGTTTTCCCTGTCCCTTTATAGTATAAATACATACATAAGTATAAAGTGGCATACGCTTCCACCCATTACGAACAGGTGGAATATTTCATGGCTTCCAAAATATTTGTGCTTTGTATTGAATATAGGCAGTTTAAGTGCATAGATGACTCCCCCAATAGTATAGATGATTCCACCTGCCAAAAGCCAGCCGAATGCTGCGGGGGACAGTGAATTCAGTATCTGGGTAAATGCAAGTACGCAAGTCCATCCCATTCCGATGTATAATACAGATGATATCCACTTTGGGCAATATACCCAGAATGCCTTTATAAGTATGCCAACAATAGCTATCCCCCACACGACAGAAAGGAGTATGACGCCGAGCTTTCCTTTCAATACTAACAGACATATCGGGGTATAGCTGCCAGCTATCAATATACTAATCATCATGTGATCTATCTTTTTTAGAATAGTATTAACTCTTTCGGATTTATTAAATGTATGATAAATGGTACTTGCTGCATATAGTAATATCAGGCTGATTGCATATACTGTAATTGATATGATGTATATTCTGCTCGGCTCATTGGCGGCCTTTATCAACAAAGGTACAGCTGCAAAGATTGCCATCAGCATACCTATAAAATGTGTTATTGCGCTCCCCGGATCTTTAATGTGTGATTTGATTACTTCTGCCATATTACTGCCTCCTGAAATATTGATAAATCAATATGTAGTTTTAAAAACTACATATCTTATATGAGTATATTATACCCATTATAATAAAAAAGCAACCCTGAATTAAAAAAATAACAGGCACGGAAACAACAAGAGCATTAAAAATTGGCACAGATGGATATTTTGACAGCATTATGTTGTGCTGCTTACATATACCTGCAGATTAAGATACCAATACCGGTGATGATGCAACTTCAATACACATTGGTAATGCGTTTTGCATTCTTGACGCACTGCTTCTAGGAGGATGGCATGGAGGGGAGGCTATTAAATGTGGTCAGGCCAATAATGCTCCGGAGCGGGATGAAAGTTAAAAGAGAAAAGAATGTGTGACATATTAAACTAAAAAGAGACTGGGGACGGAGGTTTTTTCATTTTCCTCCGTCCCCAATTTATCCAATATTATTAATAGTTCTCAACTTTACGTTCAAAATGTGCTCTTGGATGTGCACAGACCGGACATTCTTCCGGAGCTTCGTCTCCGTAGTAGATGTATCCACAGTTGTTGCACTTCCAGCCAAGCGGAGCATCTCCCTTGAATGTCTTGCCAGCTTTGAAACTTTCAAGCAGCTTGCCATAGCGTTTCTCATGGGCAGCCTCCACTTCGGCTACGCCTTCGAATCTCTCTGCAAGATCTTCGAACCCTTCTTCTCTTGCCTCCTCAGCCATGCGTTTGTACATGTCTGTCCACTCATAATTCTCGCCTGCAACAGCGTCTTCTAGGTTTGCTTCCACATCGCCGATTCCGTGGAATTCTTTAAACCATAATTTGGCGTGCTCCTTTTCCTGGTCAGCGGTCTCCAGGAAAATGTTGGACATCTGTACAAAACCTGCTTTTCTCGCAGCGGAAGCATAGTATGTGTATTTGTTGCGCGCCTGTGATTCACCGGCAAAGGCTTCCATAAGGTTCTTTTCAGTTTTTGTTCCTGCATACTTTGACATATCAAAATCCTCCTTTGAAATTGAGGACGGTGAAATCTCAGATTTCCACCGTCCTGCTTAGTATTCTACAGCATCATCTGCCGTTGTCTCTATTATATCCTATCCAAAGTATCTCTTCAATAAGCCTTCAAATGCTTTTCCGTGACGGGCTTCATCTCTTGCCATTTCATGAACTGTGTCATGAATTGCGTCCAGGTTAGCAGCTTTGGCACGTTTTGCAAGGTCAAACTTACCTGCAGTTGCACCGTTCTCAGCATCTACTCTCATTTCGAGGTTCTTCTTTGTGCTGTCTGTAACAACTTCGCCTAACAGCTCTGCAAACTTAGATGCATGCTCAGCCTCTTCATAAGCAGCTTTTTCCCAATATAAGCCAATCTCCGGATAGCCTTCTCTATGCGCAACTCTTGCCATTGCAAGATACATGCCTACTTCTGAACATTCACCCTCAAAGTTAGCTCTTAAGTCAGCAAGGATATCTTCGCTTACGCCTTTAGCCACGCCTACAACGTGCTCAGCAGCCCATTCTCTGTTACCTGTCTGCTCTTTGAACTTCTCAGCCGGTGCATGACAGACTGGACATTCAGCCGGTGCAGCCTCTCCCTCGTGAACATAACCACATACTGTACAAACAAATTTTTTCATGATAAATCTCTCCTTTTCTTTTATGTTATTTTTTATTTTTAATATTAGTAATAGTTACTGATATTAATTTAGCATATATTTTATCTTTTGTCAATCCCAATTTAAAATTTATTTTTCTTTTTCCAGGCAATCCTTACAGGTACCATAGAAAAGGGTGGTGTGAGATGTTATCTTCCCATCAAAGATGGAATCTGCCGCATTATTTATAGAAGCAATTTCTTCAGACGACATCTCAAGATCTTCTACTTTACCGCATGAACCACATACTACATGGTAATGAGGCTCCGTCCGCCCGTCAAAACGGTCGCCGCCGTCAGGGGTCGTGATTTTGACCGCGTCGCCTATATCAGCAAGTAGATTGAGATTACGGTAAACGGTGCCAAGGCTTATATTAGGAAATTCTTCTTTGACGTGCATATATACGGTATCGGCTGTAGGATGTTCAACAGTACCGGCCAGATACTCCTTGATAGAGGCCCTCTGCCTGCTGTATTTCAAATTTGCCATCTACGCATCCTCCTTTCAATAATAATAACAATTACTATAATTAGTATAAATCAGAGAAATACATTTGTCAACTTAAAAATCTTATATGTAACAATTTGTAACAATTATAATGAATCAATAGCCTGAATATGGTAAAAAAAGGAAGAAATATGACGATAAAAACACAGTAAAATAGCCTTGACATTAATGGACAGCATTGATATAATATCACCGTAACATATGTAACAATTCTGTAACAATTACAAAAGATAAGAAAACATAAAGGAGGGAGTTTATGGATTCTATTCTTAGAAAGGGATTGTTCCTAGTTACCGTTACAGGAGCTTTGGCATCTTTTCCTGTCTCAGCATCGGCTGCAGATACGGATGCTTCAGGAATAATGCCAAGCGTCGGAATTGAAGAGGTACTGAATGATTGCTATACTTCACAGAATGATATAGAAGTAGAAGACTATCTCGTACCTACACGTAAGGGTGAGTATTTAGATATGGCATTTGCCAATGTACAGTCATTTCTTTATATAAGGAGTGAACCAACAAAAGAAAGTGAGTGGGTAGGCAAGTTATATCCTGATTATGCGGCCAAAGTCATAGGTCCGGTGGGCGAGTGGACGAAGATCCAGTCCGGTTCTGTTACAGGCTATGTATACTCTGAGTATATTATAATAGGAAATAACGCAGAGCAGAAGGCACAGGAAATGGTGCAGAGCTCGGAGGCCGAGGCCCCGGAAGAGGCATTTACTTACGCGGAATCAAAAGAGGAAGAGGAGGCAAGGCTTGCCAAAGAAGCAGAAGAAGCGGCAGCTAAGGCAGCAGAAGAAGCCCAGGCGAAAGCCGGGACGGGACAAGCTGTTGTAGATTATGCCTGCCAGTTCATCGGCAACCCGTACGTATGGGGCGGCACAAGCCTGACAAACGGTGCAGACTGTTCCGGGTTTGTACAGTCCGTATATGCCCACTTCGGAGTCAGCCTGCCAAGGACGACTTGGGATATGGAAAATGTCGGAACGCCTGTCAGCTATGACCAGGCCATTCCGGGAGATATCATACTCTATGACGGTCATGTGGGAATCTACATGGGAGACGGACAGATTGTAAATGCAATCAACAGTTCCAGGGGAATCGGCATCCTGCCGGCCACTTACACGAACATTCTTACTGTAAGACGACTAATTTAGATATATACAAAAGCAGAGAAAAAGTCCCGCGGAAGACAGGGGCTTTTTCTTTTGAGGACAAGATTAACCTATAAATTCCGACAAGGGAAATACTGGAAATGTTGGTTTTTGTCGACTGGGTGTACAATTTACACAAAAATGTAAAAATTAGGGAAATATTGTAAAAAGGACTTATCCAAGTTATCCACATCAAAACAAGTGAAAAAGGTGGAAAAAGTGCAGTTTTTCAAAATTTATCCACATTATCCACATAAAAAGATAGTATTTTGGTGGATTACTCAGGGCAAATAAAAGAACAGACGTTTTGTGAAGTTATAATAAAAATTATATTTTGTCGAAAAAAAGTGAAAAAGATGTTGACATTTGAGAAGTCAAATTTTAGGAATTAATTGGCGGAAGATGTTTACACAATGATAAAATACGTATATAATGGAAACACTTAGAGAGAAAAGGAGGCGTCATGATGGCAAAGGTCAGTAAGGATATGACTATTGGAGAAATTCTCAGCATCAACCCGGATGTTGCACCAATACTCATGGAAATCGGAATGCATTGTCTTGGCTGCCCGTCCGCACAGGGAGAGTCTCTGGCTGAGGCGGCTATGGTTCATGGCATAGATGCAGACTTATTAGAAGAGAAGATTAATGCGTTTTTGAATGCTTAATAAGACAGCGCTTATAAAAAATGCCCTGGGACAAGTCCAGGGCATTTTTTTAAGGATACAGGCTTAATAAGACACCGCCCGGCAAGCTGGAAAACCAGCCGCCGGGCGGCAGACTTCGCTATTAGATTACAGCAAGCTTCTGTACTGCATCGGCAGATATCAGAATCTCACAATGTTCTTCCAGAAACGCCAGCGTTGCACCAGAAGCCTTTTCCAAAGAGCCATATTCCGACAGCATATTACATATGCGGTTAAAATCATTCGTCTTATGGTCTGACTGCGTCAGAGCCAGAATGTATACGTCTTCGCCATGGTCTTTGTACAGGGTGTTGGAACCGTTGTACATGCCGCTAAGCAGGCGTGCAGCCTGAATGACACTGTCCATTGTTGCAAATGAGAATAAGCGGAGGCTTGTTTTCTGGACTTCTTTCGTATCTTCGCCGGAGTTCTCCTCCTGTGTGCCAATCTTCTCTTTCACCTTTCCAAGCAGGTCTAAGAGAGTCTCGGCGCCATCCAGTTTGTCAGGGGCCTCATTTTTCTTTGAATCCCAGTCACCACCCGGAGATGGTGAAAACTTTGAAAATCGGGTATCGAGTTCCTCAGGGTCCTCGACTTTAGTAATTATCAGCACAATAGAATCGGAAGAAGCAGGTATAGCCTCAATCATTAAAGGTATATCCTCTGCCTCGAATCCAAATTCAAAGGCTGCCTGTTGCATCATATCATGGAAAAGTGACTTAGCTTTCTCGGTTCCATAGGCAAGCTCACTCAATTGAAGCTGGCGGGCTGCCAGATCGGCACGCGTTAGAGTACAGCGTATCTGATTGTCATTGAGTTTTTCAATCTTCATATTCATCACTTCCTTCTAATTTAGTATAGCATAGAAAACGCGGGATGTTCAATAAAATAAGTATAAAATAAAAAAGTGCTTGCGTTTGCAAAATCAATCATATATAATGACGATACTAGAAGATAGTTTTCCCTGATAGCTACGTTCTTAGAACAAAGGAGGGAGACTTTTTTAAGTATTTTCAAATAATTCTCAATGTAAGCTCTATTTAAGAATCTATCAACAGCAAATCAGATAAGTTACATTGCCGGCTCAGGCAGACATTTCACAAACAACCAGGATACGACAATATCAGACGATTACCAGGAACAATTCAATTTTAACAAAATGCAGAACTATCTTCTATTTTTACACAGCGGGTCCGCATATATGGCCTATGTATCACGAAGCATTTCCTCTGGCCGCGTATTAACAGTATATGCGCATACAGCCGTAGCTATCATCGCAATGTTATCGGAGGATACGAAGAGATGAAAAATGAGATTTACAAATATCTATATCATGAGCTTGCAGATTATGAGAAGGACGGTGTCAGCCTGTCTATGGAGGGCGCCCCCGCCAGCCCGATGCAGATTGTAGAAGCTCATATGATGAGGGAGGATATCTCGTATATGAGAGATTATGTTCTGGATGAAGAAGGGGACATTAAAGAAGTGTGCTTTCATCATGTTGGGCTGCAGGAGGAAACTGCGGCCGTAGATACCCCTCAAAATAATAAGAAAATGTCGAAATAGTTAATGACGAGTGTCGCAATTATTGCTATAATAGGGTCTAGTAGGAGGTGCAGCATGGATGATAGACAAAGAAGAAGCCGCACAGCTTCGGATCGGTCTGGGAGTAAAGAACATCCGGACAGACAACGGACCCACAGGAGCGAGACTGCGAGAGGACAGGACATAAGAGGGCAAGGCTCCAGGCAGCAGGGGGCGCGAAGCCAGTCGGGAAGGAGCCAGGCTTCGAGGAATCCTAACAGAAGACCGGCGAACAGAAGGCCGGCAGCCAGAAGGCCACAGACAAAAAGGCGCAGAAGGAGAAACCTGGGCATACGGATATGCCTTACCGTTATATTAATAATAGCGGCGATAGCAGCAGTATTTTTGTGGAAGAGATACAGCCCTTCCAAAGAAAAGGCTAATTTGGATAAATATTATGGAATAGAACAAGAAGGACAGCTGGCTATTGTAGTCAATAACGAGGTGGTGGAGCCAAAAGGCATGATAGCAGACGGCAAAGCCTATATCCAGTATGAGATTGTCCGTGACTATATCAACAGCAGATTTTACTGGGACCCTAACGAGAATATACTCCTATACACGCTGCCGAAGGATATGGTGTCGGTAGAAGTGGGAAGTAAGGATTATACCGTCTCCAAAGACAAGAACAGCGAAGACTATGTCATATTAAAAACAGAAGGAAGCACGGCTTATATAGCTCTGGACTTTGTCCAGCAGTATACAAACATCGATTATGAAGTGTATGATAATCCGGAACGTGTCGTTATCGTCGGCGACTGGGGCGAACATACGGTGGCTGAAGTCAAGAAGGATACGCAGGTAAGATACCAGGGCGGGGTCAAGAGCCCGATTCTTACAGAGATAAAAAAGGGTGAAGAAGTCACTGTCATAGAAAACGAAGAAAATTGGAAAAAAGTCCGCACGAAGAACGGATTTATCGGTTACATTAAGAACAGCGCGCTCAAAGATGCCGAGAAGAAGAACGTGACGAGAAAGTTTGAAGAACAGGAATTCACGAACATATCCAAGGACTACACGATTAACATGGCATGGCACAACGTGACCAACAGTGACGCCAACAGCGGCGTTCTGCAGAAGATTGCAGAGAGCAAGGGTCTGACGACAATTGCGCCGACATGGTTCCACGTGAAGGATACAGATGGGAATATGGATTCCATAGCTTCGACAGATTACGTCAACTACGCACACCAGGCGAACATAGAAGTCTGGGCGACGATACGGGACTTTGACGGGGGCATCAACTCTTACGACGAGAGTTATGCGCTGCTGAGCTATACGTCCAAGCGTGAGACGCTGATCAACCAGCTGGTGGCAGAGGCGCTTCAGTCCAACATCGATGGAATCAATGTGGATTTTGAAAAGATATCGGAAGAATGCGGAGAACACTATATACAATTTATCCGTGAGCTCTCCGTACGATGCAGGCAGAACGGACTTGTCCTTTCAGTGGACAACTATGTACCGAAGGGCTTCAATATGCAGTATGACCGCAAGGAGCAGGGAATCGTGGCAGATTATGTCGTAATCATGGGTTATGATGAGCATTATGCCGGTTCACCGGAAGCAGGCTCGGTAGCGTCTTATGACTTTGTGAAAGAAGGAATAACGGAGACGCTGAAAGAAGTGCCGGCAGACAAGGTAATCAGCGGCATCCCGTTCTTTACAAGACTCTGGGAGCAGACTCCGAAGACAGAGGAGGAGCTTGCCAGCCAGAAAGGCACAGAAGAAGGCGAGTACGCTATGAAGGTGGAAAGCAAAGCCTATGGAATGACAGAAGCAAAAGAAGTCGTGTCACAGGCCGGTGCGGAGATTACGTGGGATGATACCGCCAAGCAGAACTATGCCAGATGGGAAAGCGGAGGCGTGACTTACGAAATCTGGCTGGAAGATGAAAAATCGCTGGAGATGAAGCTGGAACTTATGAAGCAGAACAAGCTGGCGGGCACTGCCGCATGGGCATTGGGCCTGGAAGATCCGAACGTATGGCAGCTGATACTGAAGTATGTAAATTAAAAATGAAGTGCGGCAGGAGATTTACAGACGATTTTCCTGCCACATAAAAATAAAATACCTCGGTCAGTCATATATTTAACCAATATAGACTGACAGGAGGTATTTTATTGCGCAAAAAAGTGGAGTTTCTTTTTCTCGTGCTGCTGCTCGCAGGACTTATAACGGTCAGCAGAAATATCGGAAAGTATGTATCGGGAGACAAGGTGGAGAAAGGGAAACAGGTGGTAGTGATCGATTCCGGTCACGGAGGAAATGATCCCGGCAAGATAGGGGTGAACGATGCAAATGAAAAAGACATCAACCTGGCGATAGCGAAAAAAGTCGAAAAGAGGCTGAAGAAGAACGGAATCAAGGTCGTCATGACCCGTAAAGATGACACGACACTGGCGAAAGAGGGGGACTCTAACAAGAAAGTCCAGGATATGAAGGCGAGAGTACAGCTGATTAACGAGACGAAGCCGGCCATGGTAGTAAGCATCCACCAGAACAGCTATCAGGATGCGGATATCCGGGGAGCACAGGTATTCTACTACAGCCATTCAAAGGAAGGGGAGAATACGGCGGAACTGATGCAGAAGGCGCTGCTTGCAGTAGATAAAGACAACACGAGGCAGGCGAAGGCCAATGATACATATTATCTGCTAAAGAGGACAGAGGTTCCTACAATCATAGTAGAATGCGGGTTCCTGAGCAATCCCGAGGAGGCTGCAAAGCTCGTAACAGAAGAATATCAGGATAAGCTGGCCGACGCGATCGTACAAGGAATCCAAACTTGTCTGTCACAGTAGAGTGTAGTATAATTATCTTCATGGAGACAAAAATAATAAAAATAGATAAAAAACAGATGAATAAAAGTATGATTCAGGAAGCCGGGGATATTCTAAAAAAAGGCGGGCTTGTAGCATTTCCTACGGAGACGGTCTATGGACTTGGGGCAGATGCGCTCAATGAAGAGGCGGCGGCAAAAATATATGAGGCGAAGGGGCGCCCGTCGGATAACCCTCTCATTGTGCACATAACCAATATGGATGCGCTTGACAAGATTGCCCGCGACGTTCCACCGGCGGCGTTTAAGATTGCTGATAGGCACTGGCCTGGTCCGCTGACGATGATATTTAAGAAGAAAGACATTGTGCCCTATGGGACCACAGGCGGGCTGGAAACAGTGGCAGTACGGATGCCGAGCCATGAGATAGCAAGAAAAGTGATTGATGCAGGCGGCGGCTTTATCGCTGCGCCGAGCGCCAACACCTCCGGGCGGCCGAGCCCGACGACGGCGCAGCACGTTAATGAAGACATGGATGGCAGGATAGAGATGATAGTGGATGGCGGCCCTGTCGAGATAGGAGTGGAGTCTACGATTCTCGATATGACCGTAGAGCCTCCGATGATACTGCGTCCGGGGGCGGTCACAGAAGAAATGCTAACGGAACTGATAGGCACGGTAGCAGTTGATCATACGCTCATAACCGCTGACAGCAATAAGGCTCCAAAAGCGCCGGGAATGAAATACCGGCACTATGCCCCTGCTGCAAAGCTGGCCGTCATAGAAGGCCCGGTTGAGAAAGTGGCGGAGGAAATCAACAGGCTTACGGCTTTGAGACTGGCGGAAGGATACAAGGTCGGCATCATAGGCACAGAAGAGACCGGTTCCGCCTACACGTCAGGTGATGTAAAGATTATAGGAACAAGAGAAGACGAGACCACCATTGCCAGCCGTCTTTACGCGGTTCTGCGGGAATTTGACGATGACGGGGTGGACTATATCTACAGCGAATCATTTGCCACAGGGGGGATTGGAAGTGCAATTATGAACAGGCTTCTGAAGGCCGCCGGGCATCATGTGATAAATATCCAATGACGAATGAGGAGGAAAGCAACATGTCAAATGTACAGGTGATGGACCACCCGCTGATTCAGCACAAGATAAGCTATATACGCAGAGAGGATGTGGGGTCCCGCGACTTCAGGGCCGTTGTCGGAGAGATTGCGGCACTGATGTGCTATGAGGCCACAAGAGACTTGAAACTGAAAGATGTGAAAATCACGACACCGATTTGTGAGATGATAGGAAAAGAGCTGAGCGGCAAGAAGATGGCGGTCGTTCCGATTCTGAGGGCAGGCATCGGCATGGTGGACGGCATACTGAATATGATACCGGCCGCTAAAGTAGGCCACATCGGCCTCTACCGTGACCCGCAGACGTTCGAACCGGTGGAGTATTACTGCAAGCTTCCGGCTGACTGCGACGAGCGGGAAGTGTTTGTGGTGGACCCGATGCTTGCGACAGGAGGCTCCAGCGTAGCAGCCATCCGCATGCTGAAGGACAAGGGCGTGAAGAATATCCGTTTCATGTGCATTATCGCGGCTCCGGAGGGCGTGGAACGCATGACAAGGGAACACCCTGATGTAGACTTATACATCGGTGCGCTGGACGACCATCTGAACGAACAGAAATACATCGTACCTGGACTTGGAGATGCGGGAGACCGTATATTCGGCACAAAATAACGTTTATACGATACGAGGAGGATAAGCCGTATGGGAGACAAAAGAAAAGATTACATCAGCTGGGACGAATATTTCATGGGAGTGGCCATGCTCTCCGGCATGCGCTCCAAGGACCCGAATACTCAGGTCGGATGCTGTATCGTGAGCCAGGATAATAAGATTTTGTCCATGGGATACAATGGGCTGCCCATCGGCTGCTCTGACGATGAATTTCCCTGGGACAGGGAAGGAGAAGATCCGCTTGAGACTAAATATGTCTACACGGTCCACAGTGAGCTGAACGCCATACTCAATTACCGGGGGGGCAGCCTGGAGGGCGCAAAGCTCTATGTATCGCTGTTCCCGTGCAACGAATGTGCAAAGGCAATCATTCAGAGCGGAATCAAAGAAGTCATATATGACTGCAACAAATACGAAGACACCACCGCGGTAAAAGCATCCATGCGCATGTTCGACGCAGCCGGAGTCCGGTATCACCAATACCACAGGACAGAGCGGGAAGTGACAGTAAGATTATAAGACAATATAAGATGGCCCGAAAAGACAGCCCTGTACCAGTAATATTAAAAAAGGTACAGGGCTGTCTTCATTTAGGTACATCATTAAATCATTTTTGCCTGGCGCAGAAGGAAACGGTAACGCTTCCATGCAGCGTTGCCTTTGTAGATATAGCAGTCAATCAGATCAGGGTCCGAAGCGTTCTGGAAATTCTCGTACGCATCTTCAATCTCCTGTCTGGCTTGGGCGATTTCTTCCACAAGAGTATTGCTGTCGGGATCAAAGGATAGCCTTTTGTAGATGTCTTCCTCCGCCCCATTGCCTCGTTGAAAAAGTTTCATAGGTCACCTCCAACATAAGGTTTATGTCCTCTTTTTACCTAGTATAGACATTATTTGAGAATAAAATACCTATCATCCGGATATATATGAAAACAAGAGAAGGAATAAAGGGGCTTTTGGCATGCAGGAAGAAAGGCCGCATATTGTCGTTAATTTTATCATACGGGCAATTCTTGGGATTGCAATAATATTCTTTGTAAATGAGTTTCTTTCAGGCAAGGGGATTTCTCTTCATGTGGGAATGAATCCGGTGACTTTTTTGACATCCGGAGTCCTTGGCATTCCTGGAGTTGCGCTCCTTTACGGGATAACCTTTTACCAAAATTTGTAAGGGTTGCACAAAGTTTGAGTATTTTTAGAAAAGAGATGGACAAGAGAGCAAAGTCCGGTTATAATCGTCCTACAAGTCAAATCTGATGGCTTGTATCTGATTGTTTTAGTTCTGGTTGATAGATTCAATTTATTTACACCTGCTGGACTGCTTAAGTTCAACGGGTCTTGTAATTCAAAGCCGTTTCGGCAAAGAATTTCTTTAACGAAAATGAAAAAGGGAGGTATTGGTGGGCAGCAAGCGTTTGGTAATCTGTGACCCTGAGGAAGGATATGCCTCCGCACTCGCATCGTACTTTATGAAGAGAAAGGAACTTGCTTTTCAAGTATATATATGTAGAAGTCTTCAAAATGTCATGGCGATGCAGGGGGAAGAGCATATCGATTATCTTATCATTTCAGCAGATTGCGATTCAGAGGAAAGGGGCCGTATAGCGGCAGACAGGAAGTTTATCCTGACGGTAAGCGGACAGGAACGAATGGAAAAAGATGAGATACCGGTGATGAAGTATCAGCCCGGGGAAGCGATTCTGACAGAGATTATCCGCTGCTGTGGCTTAGACGGCCAGTCCGGAGAACTTTATTTCCAGACGGCTAAAAAGGTCACGGGCACATTGATAGGAGTGTTCTCGCCGGTGCACAGGATAGGTAAGACGAGCTATGCAATCGAACTCGGACAGAAGCTTGCCTTAAAATCGGACGTATTATATGTGAACATGGAACTATACGGCGGCATAGGAGGACTCTTTGAGGAGAATCCAAGCTATACGCTTGCAGATGTTCTGTACTATTCCAGGCAGGAAAGCAAGAATCTGCCTCTCGTACTGTCGACGATGACCGGACGTATGAAGAACCTGGATTACCTGAACCCGATGCCGGTGTCTGACGATGTGAAAGAAGTTGCACCGCAGGAATGGACAGGCCTTATCCGGCAGATTGTGGAGAACAGCATCTATGAGACGGTTATTCTTGATGTAGACGAAGGGCTGCGGGGAGTATATGATATACTGCGGCTCTGCTCCGAAGTACATATGCCGGCAGCTGAGGACGAAGTAAGCCGTGCGAAGGTACGGCAGTTTGAAGCAGAGCTTCAGCTGCTCGGCTATGAAGATGTATTACAGAAACTGAACAGAAAGGAACAGAAGGGATGATACAGGCAGAGCAGTTGCATGCCAGAATAATGGAAGAACTGGATATGACGAAAGAGATAGAAGACGAGGAACTTACCGATCTTATCCACAGGGTACTTCAGGAAGCCTGCATGCAGGAATATATCACGCTGAGAGAGCGGACTGCGCTTGGCAAAGAACTATTCAATGCGTTCCGCAAGCTGGATTTGCTCCAGGAGCTGCTGGAAGACGAAAGCATTACCGAAATCATGATAAATGGAACGAAAAACATATTTATCGAGCAGGACGGGAGGCTGTCTCTGACGGATAAGCGCTTTACGTCCAGAGATAAGCTGGAGGATGTAGTACAGCAGATCGTGTCTGGCGCCAACCGGGTAGTCAATGAGGCTTCGCCCATCGTGGACGCAAGGCTGCCGGACGGGGCACGGGTCAATGTAGTGCTCGCACCGGTGGCCCTTGACGGCCCGATAGTCACAATCCGCAAGTTCCCAAAGGATACGATAACAATGGAACAGCTTATCGCATGGAATTCTGTCAGCCGTGAGGCGGCAGACTTTCTTACACTTCTCACCGCCGCAAAGTACAACATCTTCATCAGCGGCGGAACCGGTTCAGGCAAGACGACTTTCTTAAACGCACTGTCACAATACATCCCCGGAGATGAAAGAATTATAACAATCGAAGATAATGCAGAGCTGAAAATAATGGATATACCTAACCTGGTGCGTCTGGAAGCGCGTAATGCAAATGTGGAAGGCACCGGGGAGATTACAATCCGCAATCTGATAAAAGCAGCGCTCCGCATGCGGCCGGACAGAATTATCGTCGGTGAGGTCCGCTCTGCCGAGGCCATAGACATGCTGCAGGCGCTCAATACCGGACATGACGGAAGCCTCAGTACGGGACATGCCAACAGTCCAAAAGATATGCTGAGCCGCCTGGAAACTATGGTGCTTATGGGGATGGACCTCCCGCTTCCGGCCATACAGAGGCAGATTGCATCAGGAGTGGATATTATCGTCCATCTTGGAAGACTGAGAGATAAAAGTAGAAAAGTGCTCGAAATAGTAGAAGTGCTGGATTATCAGGGAGGTGAGATTATGCTTAGCCCGTTGTACGGATTTGAAGAGACGAAAGTGACAGAGGGAAAGATACAGGGTGAGTGGAGGAGAATTCATGAAATTACGTGCAAAGACAAGCTGCTGGCAGCAGGATATTAGACCGGCAGAGTATGCGCGGGGAACCTTGATAAGTACGCTGCTGACTGTGCTGACGGCCTGGCTCTACTACCGTTCTGTGCTCGCCGTCCCTCTGCTGGCCCCGGTGTGGCTATGGCACTACAGCTTATGGAAGAGGGAATGCCTGCAAAAGAAGATCAGCAGTTTCCAGCTCCAGTTCAAGGATGCCATCCAGGCTTTATCGTCGTCGCTTTGCACAGGCTATTCTGTAGAAAATGCATGGAAAGAGACAGAGAAGGAATTGAAGCTTTTATACAGTGACGATGACAGAATACGCAAAGAGCTCCATATCATCGTATCCCAGATAAGGATTCATGTTCCTATGGAGCAGATTATGGGAGACTTTACGGAGCGGGTACGGCAAGAAGACGTGCAAAACTTTGCGGCAGTATTTACTGCGGCCAGGAAGAGCGGAGGAGATATGGTTGCCATCATTCAGAATACGGCCGGGCAGATAGGCGACAAGATAGAAGTCAAGAGGGAAATAGACACCATTCTTGCGGCCAAGGAGTACGAGTTCAAGGTGATGTCCGCAGTACCCTATATCATTATAGGATATATGTCGTTAAGCTTTCCTGAATTCATGGGAGCTTTGTATGGAAATGTAATAGGAACAGGAGTGATGACGGTATGCCTCGCAGCATATATAGGAGCCTGCTGTCTTGGACAAAGGATAATAGAGATAGAAGTCTGATGGTTATCGCTGTCATCCTGCTGCTTGCTTCAGGAATAGTCCTTCTCATAGTAGACGGAAAGGCGTATGCCACTGAGACGGACGGGACGTTAACTAGGAACCGTTATGGCAGGGGAAGCAAGACGGAGGAGCTGGAAATCGGTATCCAGGGAGACAGGGACAGGATACCTATCCGATTAGAAATACAAGAACAGCAGTATGGCACAGAGGAGATAAAGAAGGTATTCGACCGGGCCATCAGCCAGATGGAGCGGCGGATCCTCGGGACCAATAAAAGCCTGGACCACATCGAAGAGGATATGGAGCTGATTCAGGAGATACCAGGGGAACCGATAGCGGTAGAATGGGAGCTTGACAGATATGATGTCATGAATATATACGGCGAGCTACAGCACGAGGCTCTGGAAGAGAAAGGGAGCATCATAAACATGAAAGCCGTACTTACATATAAGGCAGATCCTCAGAACCAGGCCCTGTACCAGTGTACGGCGATACTCTATCCAAAAGAGCTGAAAGGCGCTGCCAAACTTGCTGAAAAAGTAAGAGATGCCGCAGAGCAGACAGAGGAGGATACGAGGACGGAAAAGAAACTGAATCTGCCGGATACCATGGACGATAAGGTAGTTTCTTATTACCGCAAAATGAATATGAGAGGAGCGGTACTTGCCGTCATGGCGGTACTTGTAGCGATTCTGCTCTACGCTCAGGAAAAACAGTACGAATTCAAAAAGGACAAAGAAAAAAGGCTTCAGATGCTTCTGGACTATCCTGAGCTGGCGAATAAGTTTACATTGCTGCTCGGGGCAGGCCTGACGGTAAGGAATACATGGAAAAAGATGGTACGAGACTATGAGGAGCATATAGAAGAGAGGGGCATCCGGTACGCCTATGAAGAGATGAAGATAACGCTGAACGAGATGCAGAGCGGAGTTACAGAGGCCGAGAGTTATGAAAGGTTTGGCAGACGTTGTAAGGTACAGGAATATGTAAAGTTCGGAGCGCTCTTGTCACAGAACCTCAGAAAAGGGACGAAAGGACTCGTACAGCTGCTCAGGATGGATGCGCTCCAGGCATTCGAAGAACGTAAGGCAAGAGCCAGAAGGCTTGGTGAAGAGGCGGGGACGAAGCTGCTGCTTCCGATGTTCCTCATGCTTACGGTCGTGCTTGTTATTGTTGTCGTCCCGGCATTTTTATCTATGCAGATGTAGAAAGGAGAATGAAGATGTGGAGAATACAGTATATTATGCATGTCTTAAAGGATAAAAAGGGAATTGGCGTCGTGGAAGTCATATTGATTCTGGTCGTTTTGATAGGTCTCGTAATAATCTTCAAATCTCAGCTGACAAGTCTGGTCCAGACGATTTTTGAGAAAATTACAAGTGAAAGTTCCGGCATCTGAATGCTGCCGGCAGGAAATCATATGAAAAAAGGGGAAGTGACAGTATACTTAAGCCTGGTCTTTATTCTTCTGGTCTCTTTTTCAGGGGCTTTGCTGGAGAGCGCTTCGATACAGAATGCAAAGAACTACAGAAGGGCTGACATGAACAGAGCCGTGGAGTGCCTGTTTGCGGAGTACCAGAAGGAGCTGCTTGAAGAATATGATATCTTTGCGCTGGAAGGCAGTTACGAGACTGGCACGTATTCAGAACAGAATATAAAAGAGCGGCTGGCATACTATGGCGCCGGGCAGATGGACCATGCAATCAAGAGGATCCAATTTCTCACGGATAACGGCTGCCAATCATTTTATGGACAGATGGCCGCCTATATGCGCCACAGATACGGACTCGCGGCAATGGAAGATAAGACAGGGATGGCTGCGGTATGGAGGCAGCAGGAAGAGAAAGCCAGAGAGTATGAACAGGAAGACGAGGAGGCACAGGATACGCTGGATGGCCTGCTGGAGGAGAATGAGGCCGAGCTGCCCCGGGAGGACAATCCGCTGGAACATACAAGGCAATTGAAACAGACACCGCTGTTAGACCTCGTATGCCCCAAAGACATGCAAGTGTCGGAAAAGACGGTCCACAAAGACGACCTGCTTTCAAACAGAACACGTAATAAAGGATTTGGGGATTTTTCGGATACTGCGCAGCAAGACGGCGCACTATCCAAACTTCTTGTGGGAGAGTATATGCTGGAGCATTTTGACTGTGCGTCAGATAAGGATGAAAAGATAGGTCCGCTGGATTATGAACTGGAATACATTTTAAACGGACAGCCCGGTGACAGAGAAAATCTGGAAAAGACGGTCCGGAAGCTGCTCTTGCTCAGATTTGTACCCAATTATACATATATTCAGACGGACAGCCAGAAGAAGGCAGAGGCGGAGGCGGCAGCACTGGCACTGTGCACGCTGATTGCGCTGCCTGCTGTGACAGAGGCGGCCGCGCAGGGAATCTTGCTTGCCTGGGCCTTTGGGGAGACACTTGTCGATATACGTGCACTGCTGAAGGGCAGTAAAGTGCCAATCGTAAAATCAAAGGAAAGCTGGCAGCTTCAGCTCTCGGCTCTGTTGACCCTGGGGACGGATACCGACTACACAGAGGGCAGGGATGCAGAGGATGGGCTGGATTACCGGGAATATATAAGGATGCTGCTGTTTCTCGGTGATAGGGAAAGCATGGGGATGCGGGCGCTTGATATGATGGAACAAAGCCTGCGCCAGGAGAAAGGCCTCACTTTTTTCCGGGCAGACCAGTGCATCAGCAGGGTGGAAATCAAGACAGAATGTCCGTTAAGAAGGGGGATTACCTACCAGTTTTCTACTTATTACGGCTACCGATAGAGGCGAATGCAGATACCCTTCCGGTTCTCATTCATACACAGAGAAAACAACCACAAAATACAAAGAAAGGAGAAGGATTCGTACCATGAATAATAGACTCCCCTCACAAAAAATCTATGATAATCATGCCGGGAGGGTATCTGCATTCACCTCTGTGGAAGCAAGTATTACAGTAGAAGCGGCCATGGCCGTCCCTATATTTTTTCTTGCCGTCGTCTGCCTCTTCTACCTCATGGAGATGTCCGCCATACAGACTGCTGTCAGATCCGGGGTGCAGTATGCAGGAAAGGAGCTTGCAAAAGAGGCCTACGTCCTGCCTGCTGCAGTTCCTTCGAAGCTGGAAGCGGATATCGTCAATGCAGTGGGTGCCGACCGGCTGAACAGGAGCATCGTCGAAGGCGGGAGCAGCGGTATCCGCTGCTCCAAATCATGGATGTCACCGTCTACGGGAATCTGCAGCCTGACAGCAGAATACAGGATAAGGATTCCCATTCCCTTATTAAAGCTGCCGTCACCATCCTATGAAATAAAAATGAAGATAAAAGGATGGACCGGCTACGAGAAGACAGGATTCGGTGGTGATAGAGAGAAGACGGTCTATATAACAGAGACTGGAATTGTATATCATGAGAATTACCATTGCACCCATCTGGAATTGTCAATCCGTCCGGTGCAGTCAGCGGACATCCCTGAGCTTAGAAATGAAGGCGGGGGCAGGTACTATCCATGTGAGCACTGCGGCAGCGCTGGTTCCGGAGCCGTATTTATAACAGATTCCGGAAACAGGTACCACGGCTCGCTTGGATGTAGCGGGCTAAAGAGGACGATATACGCCGTTCCTGTGTCAGAGGCGGCAGGAAAGGGGGCATGTAAGCGGTGTGGAAAGTGAGCCAGATTATCTGTATCGGAGCTATGGCGGGGATGTCAGTGACTGATGTGATGTTCCGAAAGGTTCCTGAGGCATTCCTTATACTGGGGGGTGCAGCAGCCATATTGTATCAATGCATATTCAGGACGGTTGAGATATGGCTTCTGTTAGGAGGAGCAGGTATCGGCTGCTTCTTCCTGTTCATGAGCAAAGTAACCAGAGAGGGAATTGGTTATGGAGACAGCTGGGGGATACTGGTACTCGGATTATATATGGGCATGTGGAATCTGCTTGGCGTACTTCTGGGAGCCTTATCACTCCTGCTCATCGCCGCGATGGCGCTTTTAGCAACGGGGCGCTTCAAAAGAAATGCCTCCCTTCCGTTCTATCCATTCCTCACGGGAGGGTATGTTCTCGTACTATTGACAGGAGTTGGCTAATATGCTGAAAGAGAGAAGACTAAACGGAAGCATGACGGTAGAGATGTCCTTTATAATGCCCGTTATACTGCTGCTGGTCATGCAGTGCATTACCGCAGCCTTTTATTTTCATGATAAGAATATCATTTCAGGCGCGGCTTATGAGACTGCCGTAGTCGGAAGCACGAAAGCACACGAGGAAGGCGGTGCAGAAGAGGGAGAGCTTCAGGAACTCTTCCAGGAGAGAGTCGCAGGGAAGTGTATTTTGTTTCCGGGAGCAGATGCAGGCATCAGCCTATCAGAAACTGCAGTCGTTGTCACTGCCAGTGCATCCGTGAGAGGAATGGGGCTGTCTGTCATCAAGAAAGCCCGGGTTACAGAACCGGAAAAATATATAAGAGATATGAGGAGAATAGGAAGATAGGCGTATGGAACGGAAAATATCAATTGAATCAGAGGGCATATACAGGGAAGACTATCAGATAAGGATGCTGAAAGCTAATGCAGTCCCGGGATTCTTAAAGATACAAGGACAGGGTGTTGACGGCATGACAAGATACGATTATGAAGTAAGCGGTAAAGTATCTATGAAAGCAATGTACGAGCGTGGCAAATTAAACAGCAGGGATTTGGAACTGTTTCTGCACCAGCTTCTTGCAATTATAAAAGAGGCGGAGAAATACCTGCTGAATATACACTGCATCTTATTGGAACCGGAGTATATATTTTATGAAGATGAGACATTCTATTTCTGCTATTATCCGGCAGAAGAGCATGACATATGGGATGCACTGAAGCAGCTTGCCGATTATTTCGTAAAGCATGCCGATTATAAGGAGGCTGCCTGCGTACAGATGGTATTTGCTCTGCACAAAGGTGTCCTGGAAGAGAATTACAGCCTTGAAAAGCTGACGGAAACTTGTATGGAAGCGGCGAAAACAGCTACGTTTGAAGAATGGAAGCAGGAGAAGGAGCAGCCACAGGAGGCGGCTCCCATATACGACAGAAAGGAACATGACTGGATTGCAGAGCAGGAGATGGCAGGCACTATCATGGAAGAGACTGAAAACCTCTGGACTCCGGTCAAACGCTTTCTGAACAGACACAGGAAACCAAAATGGGGAGATTTTGACGGATTGTACATAGAGGAAGAAGAATTATAAAAATACACTAGTTACTATTTAGAAAAGGTATGTTATACTAGGAATGATATTAAAAGAGGGAAAATATTACAGTATTATGAAAAAAACCAGAGTAGATGCGCCCTGTACGGCTGTGATTGCAGCAGTAAACGTAATCGTATTCTTCATCCTTACAATGGGAGGGATGACGGAGGACGCAGAGTATATGCTTGGACATGGCGCGATGTATGTGCCTTATATAATGGAAGGCGGAGAGTGGTACCGTCTGTTTACGAGTATGTTTCTGCATTTTGGCTTCGAACATCTCGTGAACAATATGGTGATATTTGTACTGCTTGGCTGGAATCTGGAAGTAGAGATAGGAAAGATAAAATACTTGATCATATATCTTGCCAGTGGGTTATGCGGAAACCTGTTGTCAATGTTCGGTGATCTGCAGACGGGGAAATATGTAGTATCAGCCGGCGCGTCAGGAGCAATCTTCGGGGTGATTGGGGCGCTTCTCTATGTTGCAGTCCGCAACCGCGGCCGGATAGGCAACATATCCGGCCGGGGCATACTGTTCATGGTAGCAGTCAGCCTCTATTATGGATTCACCAGCGGAGGCGTGGACAACCTGGCACATATCGGAGGCCTCGTGTCAGGGTTCCTGTTAGGTGTCCTTCTCTATTGGAAGAGAAAGGGTAAACGCAGTCGATCTGCCGGGAACAGATATGACAGTTAAGGAACCTCCGTGTGCCGATGCAATACGGCGGCCGATGGCAAGTCCAAGGCCTGTCCCTCCTTGCTTGTGCGTAACGAACGGCTGAAAGATACCTTCGATATCTTCTTGGGGGATACCACATCCATCATCTGTGACGCTGATATGAAGCAGCTTATCTTCCACAAAAGCATGGAAATAGATGGAACCATCCGAACCTACCGCGTCTTTCGCGTTACGAAGAAGGTTGAGAACTACTTCTCTCAGCTTTACTGCGTCACCGCTGATAACCGGCAGGTCAGGTTCCAGCCTTGATGTGAACTCGATATCGCATTCAGCCAGAGAGGCGGCGAAAGAGAGCACGATTGGCCTTAGAAATGACGTACAGTCAATAGCGGAAAGACGCAGCGCTTCACCATTGTTATAGGAGGAAAGCTCTTCCAGCAGAAGGGTCATATATTCTATATCAGCACGCATACTGTCCCAGTATTTGTATGTAGTGACTTCCGGATGTTGTGACTCAATGAGCTGCAATGTGCTGTACACAAGAGTCAGGGGATTCCGGATTTCATGGCTGATACTGCTGATGGTCATCTTCTGTGAGTCGAGAAGCTTCTGTAAAAGCTCTTTTTTCTCAGGACTTTCGTCCATGATTTGTTGTAATTTGTCGAAGTCTGTCGCTGTAAACATAGTAATTACCGCCCTTTCTGAACTAACAGTTTAGCATTGGCGGTGTAAATAATCAATCATTATTTAAAAAGGAAGGGTATAATTATGAGAGAAGAAAATTGTATATTCTGCAAGCTCGCAAATGGAGATATCCCGACAGCCACACTGTATGAAGACGAAGACTTCCGGGTGATTCTGGATGCAAGCCCCGCATCTAAGGGTCATGCACTCATTATTCCCAAAGAGCATTACGCGGACCTGTATGAACTGGATGATGAGGTAGCGGCCAAAGTGCTGGTCCTTGCAAGGAAAATGATAACAAAGCTTACAGATATATTGGACTGTGACGGATATAATATCGTACAGAACAATGGAGAGGCGGCAGGCCAGACAGTATTCCACTTTCACATGCATCTCATTCCAAGACATAAAGATGACCAGGTAGGACTCGGATGGAAGATGGGAGAGCTCAGAGATGAGGATGTACAGGACATACTGTCTAAGATAAACTAGTAGAAAAGAAGGATGAACACGTGGAAATCAAGTCTATAGGCAGGGTAGCATTTGATGCAATCTATGAAGATAATATAAAGATTGTATACAAGACAGCATTACGTTATACCGGGAACCATCACGCGGCAGAGGAAATAGCACAGAACGTATTTGTAAAATTATATACGGTAATGGAACATATCAACCTGAACGCGGTAAGGTCCTGGCTGGTTGTGTCGACAAGAAATATGTCTCTCAATTTCAAAAGGGATGGTAAGCGTGAGATTCTATCTGACGAAATGTATGAAGACTGGACGATGGAAAGCACGGAAGATGAATTTGAGAAAAGGCTTCAGGAAAAAGAGTATAGAGATTTTGCTAATCATATCTTTGGAGAACTGTACCATTTGAATGAACGCTGGTACGAAGCCGTGACTTTGACTTACTGTCTTGAAAAATCACAGAGAGAAGTTGCAGAGATAATGGGAGTATCTGTGGAAGTGCTGCATAGTATGTTATATCGGGCAAAGAAATGGATTAGGAAGAACTATGAAGACCAGTTTGAACTATTGAGCAAAGCATAAAAACAGGTGCCGCAGTGACACCTGTTTTCTGCATTCTGTTACATAAAGGAACCAATTATTTGTTTACAACGGATTCAATCAAATCTATGATTGTATCGATAGAGTTTTGTTGAGAGGATTTCTTCATCGCTTCAATGTAAGAATCCTTGTGCTCATATAAACGGTTGATAGAGGCTAAAAGGATGTCTTTGTCCAGTTCTTCCTCTTCCAGCACGACACTGAATCCCTGGCGTTCAAAAGAACGGGCATTCAGAATCTGGTCGCCACGGCTTGCGTTGGCGGAAAGAGGTATAAGCAGGTTGGGCTTGTGAAGTGCCAGCAGTTCACATATGGCGTTAGCGCCGGCACGCGATATGACGATATCCGTGAGCGCAAACAAGTCCTTCAACTCCTCCTTAATGTACTCGAACTGCGCATAACCTTCTAAACCCTTCAGAGATTCATCAATTTTGCCCCGCCCGCACAGATGGACAACCTGATATGATTTTAATAATTCTGGGAGCACGGAGCGCACGGCGTCATTGACCGCAACAGAACCGAGGCTTCCGCCTATTATGAGTATAACAGGCTTATCCGATTGGAATCCAAGGAACTCGCGGGCCTTGAACCTATCTCCGGACAATAGCTCCTGACGGATAGGAGAACCGGTGAGGATGGCTTTTCCTGCGGGAAGATGTTCTAACGTCTCGGGAAAATTACAACATACTTTCGTTGCAGAAGGAATGGACAGTTTGTTGGCAAGACCGGGTGTCATGTCTGATTCGTGAATAATTGTAGGCACATGGCGTCTTTTCCCGGCCATCACTACCGGTACGGAAACGAACCCTCCCTTAGAAAAGATGACGTCTGGCTTCAATATTTTGACGAGCTTCTTGGCTTCTCCCAACCCCTTAACTACACGGAATGGATCTGTAAAATTCTGGACGCTGAAATAACGGCGCAGCTTTCCAGAAGAGATTCCATGGTAAGGAATGCCGAACTGTTCAATCAGTTCTTTTTCAATGCCGTTGTAAGAACCGATATAATGTACATCATATTGTAATTCTTTGAGACGCGGAAGAAGGGCGATATTCGGAGTAACATGGCCCGCCGTACCGCCGCCGGTTAAGATGATACGTTTCATAGTGACCTCCCAATCTTGATATATACGTATACTATATCATATTGAACTTACCGTTCAATAAGTATAAATAATGCCCACAGCAGGCATTTCGTTACCTTTATAATATACGTTTACAGGGGGATTGGTCAAGAGTAAGAGAAAAGGCAGGTATAAAAAGAGGTAAGTATATGAAAGAAAAACTAGACAACACGGAACAGCTGATACAAAAAGAGTTCCATAAAGAAGCAGACAGCATTGAAAAAGACGTAGAGGCATACTGTGCGGATGAAGTTGTTACGGCCAAAATCACAGAAGAAATACGTTCAAATATAAACGAAAATATAAATGATTATGAGAAGGAAAGGTTATATTCCCTTCTACCCGAAGAGGACAGAAAGGCGCTCGAGCTTGGACGAAAGATACAGGTAAAGAAAACGCGGAAGAAGAGGAAAGTGTATCTGAGCCTCGCGGCGGCACTTGTCCTGGCTATGGCCATCGGTGTGACAAGCATGGGTGGACCGGAGAGGATTATTAAATTAATGAATAGCGTTGTGGGAGATAGAGAAATATCACAGGTAGATTCAAGTGAGGATAATTACCTTTCAATCGAGGAGAAGGAGGAAAATGCTTATCAGGAGATTAAAGATACATTCGGTTGTGATATTGTTAGAGTAGTTCCATGTATTGAAGGGATGGTATTTGATAGTAGTGCACTTGATAAGCAATTACAAACGGCTGAAATATACTATAAAATAAATAATGAAAAGGTTTCCTTTTATATAAATGCCTCATATAGGGAGGCATCTTGGGCAATTGACATTGAAGATAATGTAACGAATAAGTGGACTAAAGAAATAAAGGGTTGTGATATTAAAGTAAAAGAATATAGTACAGATGGTTCTAAGGCAGAAAGATTTTCTGCTAGTTTTGAGTATAAAGGATTAGAATATTTTATAAATGGAACTTTTGATAAAAAAGATTTCGTAAAGATTTTAAATTATTTGTATTTTTTTTAAAAAAATGCGTCAGTTTTTGTCGAGCTATGTGTCTTTATATATGAGGGCAAAGGTAAGTATGGAGGTTGAGGATGAAAAAAAAGATAATATCAATGTGTTCCACTTTGATATTATTCCTGAGTCTTTTAGTTGCTAACGTAACTGATACAAAAGCATCATCAGACATTCCAATTGTTGATGGTTCCTATCTTACATACGATAATGAATCTATAGGGTATGCAATGAAAACGACAAGGGGGATTGATCTCCTGAATGGCTATTCTAAAGTTGTACGATTAGGACCTGGAAGTATTTATGCGGGTGGGACAACCGTTGCGGCTCATACTGTAGATAAAGTCAAAATTGCTGTTATTATTGAAAGAATTGCAGGAGAAAATGGTTCCTGGGAGTATTGTGCAAATTGGGAAAAGGAAAATCTCAATGCGGATAGAGTATCAGCTAATAGACAAGTCACAGTTGAAGGTGGATACTATTATAGGGTAAGATGCATTCACTCAGCCAATAATGATGTGAGTAGCTCATTCACTAATGGAATTTTCATCGAAGAACCGTAGGTATTATCAACTTGAATCCAAAATCTCTAAAGCAACAAAACAACATTTAATGCACCGTCCGAAGGGACTGCAGTAAGCACCGCTTGCGGTGCAGGAGAAACTATTAACAATAATTTCGACCTTACATTGAGAAACCGTAGGCTCACGTAACGAGCTAAAGTCGTCGCGAGCGGTGCTTACTGCGGTTCCTTCGGATACCAAAAGAACTAAAGGACTAATCATGAGAGGATACAAGGCTCCCCAGCTTTGTATCCTTTCCCCGTCGAAGCAGGGGTGAGCTATAACCGGTCTGTCGCTATCTTCAACGCTTTGGCGAGCTGATCCGGGCAGGACGTACCCTTACCTCCACAGTCGATGCCTTCCATACGTTCGATTGCGTCTTCTACCTTCATGCCTTTTACAAGTCTGGAGATTCCCTGGGCGTTTCCACTGCATCCCCCTACAAACTGCACATTTTGAATAATGTCATCTTCCACGTCCAGCCTGATAAGCCGTGAACAGACACCATGTGGCCTATATTCCATAATACTTTCCTCCTGGATATCGTCTAATATACATTATGTTTATTACATAAACCGTATTCAATAAGATACGATTATTGAATGGCTTTTGTGCAACAATACATAAATTTACATAAGGAATTATAACAAAGATATCTTAAAATTACCATATGTAATTACATCACCTTGCAAAGCAGCATGCCATCCACTATAATGAGACAAAGCAGTAGCCGGAAGGCACATTCCTATAATATATAGAATATATCGGGCCAGGAGGATAGATATGATTGGAATTATCGGAGCCATGGAAGAGGAAGTGGCGGCGTTAAAAGAGGATATGAAGATTGAGGAAAGTATCACGAGGGCATCCATGGAGTTCTGCCGTGGAACCCTGTGTGGAAAAGATGCGGTTGTAGTGAGGAGCGGGATTGGAAAGGTGAATGCAGCAATCTGTGCGCAGATATTGATTGACTGCTTCCATGTTGACCAGCTAATCAATACCGGAGTTGCAGGTTCGCTTGACGCGCGGATTGATATCGGGGATATGGTCATCTCTACAGATGCCCTGCATCACGATGTAGATGCCACCGCAGTCGGAGATCCGGCAGGACAGGTGCCAAGGATGGATACGCTCGCGTTTCCAGCAGATGAGGATCTTGTGAAGAAAGCAGTAGAGGCAAACCGACGGGCGAATCCCGATATCCGGACATTTATGGGCAGGATAGCAAGCGGGGATCAGTTCATATCTTCGGGCTGTGTGAAAGACAAGATACGGGATAACTTCCAGCCCCTCTGTGTAGAGATGGAAGGGGCGGGAATCGCACAGGCCGCATACCTGAACAAAGTTTCGTATGTCATCATTCGAGCCATTTCTGACAAAGCCGACAACAGTGCCACTATGGACTATCCCGCGTTTGAGAAGCTGGCAATCGTACACAGCATAAGGCTTGTAAAGCAGTTGGTGGAAATGATCTAAATGGTGCCTCGGGAAGATCTGAACGGATTAGACAGGATTTCCCCTGTCGGGAGGCGGATTATGTAGAATGGTTTTTGACGCTCTCTTTCATGACTTCGGTTATAATCGAATCAAGAAGGAGGGCTTTTTTATGTTAGAATTTATATTGGACAAGCATATTTTATTTGTGCTTATGGGAGTTATGACAGTATTGGGGATTATCAGCAAACTGATCGTGAATGTTACCCTGAAGCGTATGGTGCGTGCAGCCGGAAATATGAATAAGAGTACACATCCGCTCATGCGCCTTGTTCGTGCCAAGTTTGAACATGCATGTATGATCAGCGACACCGTGGAGAATGTCAACGTGTTTGTGGACAAGTATCTGTATGAATACCGTACCGCAGGAATGAAGCTTCATAGCTGGAGGCGCATGGAGAAAGCAGCGGCAGGTATGTGCCTGCTCATCGGCGCTGCCGGTGCGGCGCTTCAGTATGTCGTGAACGGGATGCAGGATATGGTGCTGAAGACAGGTGCAACAGGCGCAGGGCTAGCAATCCTGGTCTTTCTCTTCCACCTGACGACAGATGAGAATTACAGGCTGGACGCCGTAAGAAACTATATGGTAGATTATCTGGAAAATGTTTGTCTACACCGCTATGAAAAGACATACCAGAAAGAACTGAAGGTCATGGCGCCGGAGTCGCCTGCTGTAGAGTTTGGGGCAGTTTCTGACAAGGCTATCGAAGCGGAAGAAAAGAAGGAGGACAAGCGGGGTACGCCGGAGCGGCCGATGCCGGAACGGGAAGTGCCGTCTCCGTCAACGAAGCCGGAGATTACGCCTCCTGTCATGCCGGAACCGTATGATGTTCCGGATGTGAAGGATCCGATTAGAGCAATGGCTGAAAAGGTGATCAAAGAAGAGGTAAGAGAACCGGTGCAGATGATAAAGGAACCAGTTCAGATGAAAAAGGAACCGGTGCAGATAAAAGAAGAAAAGAAGCCGGAGAAGAAGCAGGAACCGCTGGCCAAAGATGTGCTTATCCGTCAGATTCTGGAAGAGTTTATGGCTTGATTAAAACTTCCCGATCTGCTAAAATGAATTAGATATATACTTTAAGATAGAAGGGAAGGGTCACTATGGAGAATAAAGTAACATTTGACTATTCGAAAGCAGAGACATTTATCTGCAATCATGAACTGAAGTCCATGAAGAACATTGCAGAGCAGGCGAAAGCAGAGCTTCTTTCAAGAGAAGGGGCGGGGAATGATTTCCTTGGGTGGATTGACCTTCCTGTTGACTATGATAAAGAAGAATTTGCGCGGATTAAAAAAGCCGCAGAGAGAATCCAGTCTGATTCCGAAGTACTGCTTGTAATCGGTATCGGAGGTTCCTATCTCGGGGCGAGGGCCGCGATTGAATTTCTTCGCCATAACTTTTATAACATGGTTTCTAAAAAAGTCAGGAAGACGCCTGAAATATATTATGTAGGAAACAGCATCAGCAGTACATATCTGAAGCATCTGATCGACGTAATTGGAGAACGGGATTTCTCAGTGAATATCATCTCCAAATCGGGGACGACGACAGAGCCGGCCATAGCATTTCGTATTTTTAAGGAATTGCTGGAGAAGAGATATGGTAAGGCTGAAGCAGGGAAGCGGATTTATGCGACGACGGACAAGGCGAGAGGGGCGCTCAAGAACCTTGCCGACGAGGAAGGGTATGATTCCTTTGTCGTGCCGGACGATGTAGGCGGACGCTTCTCCGTGCTAACGGCAGTTGGACTTCTTCCCATCGCGGTAAGCGGAGCGGATATCGATAAGCTGATGGAGGGCGCCGCTTCAGGCCGGAAGATGGCTCTGGATGCCCCATTTGAAGAAAATGACGCCATGCTTTACGCAGCCGTCCGCAACATACTCCACCGAAAGGGAAAGATGGTGGAGATTCTGGCAAATTATGAGCCAAGCCTCCACTATGTATCTGAATGGTGGAAGCAGCTATATGGCGAGAGCGAGGGCAAGGACCAGAAGGGAATCTACCCCGCGTCCGTGGATCTTACTACCGACCTGCACTCCATGGGCCAGTTCATCCAGGACGGAAGCCGTATCATGTATGAGACGGTGCTGAATGTGGAGGAGTCGGCAGAAGAGATTATCCTTCAGGAAGAACCGGTTGATCTGGACGGGTTGAATTACCTTGCAGGGAAGAATGTTGACTTTGTTAATAAAAGTGCCATGAACGGTACCATTCTTGCCCATACGGACGGTAATGTGCCGAACCTGATAGTCAATATACCGAAGCAGGATGAATTTTCGCTTGGTCAGCTGTTCTACTTCTTCGAGTTCGCGTGCGGCGTGAGCGGATACATCCTTGGGGTGAATCCATTTAACCAGCCGGGCGTTGAGAGTTACAAGAAGAATATGTTTGCGCTTCTCGGCAAACCTGGTTTTGAAAAAGAAAGAGAAGAGCTGCTGAAGAGATTATAAGACTGCCCGACCGGACTGCAGCAGTCCGGTGAGCATACACTAAGAGAAAGCTACAGCGTTATATGAACACAATTTATGATAAGTTAAGTGAATATAGTAATTCTGATTTCTACGGCTTCCATATGCCAGGCCATAAGAGGAATACGGACATGATCGAATCCTCTATACCGTACCAGATTGACATTACGGAGATCGAGGGCTTTGATGACCTGCACCATGCGCATGGAATGCTGAAGGAGGCCCAGGCAAGGGCGGCACTGGTCTATCAGGCGGAGGAGACTCATTTCCTTGTCAATGGGAGCACGGTAGGAATCTTAAGCGCTGTTGCGGGCGTGACTACAAAAGGAGACACGGTACTTGTGGCAAGAAACTGCCACAAGTCCGTGTATCATGCTATATATCTGAATGAGTTAGAGCCTGTTTATTTATATCCGGGATTCCGCACAGATGCATGTCTGAATACGGAGATATCTGCCGGGGATGTAAAGCGTGCTTTAGAAAGGTATCCCCATATACGGGCGGTTATCATTGTCTCGCCGACTTATGACGGCGTCGTATCGGATGTCGAATCCATCGCCGCCACTGCCCATGAAAAAGGGGTTCCGCTGATCGTCGATGAAGCTCATGGGGCACACTTCGGATTTCATCCTTATTTTCCAGAGAATTCCAATACAAAAGGAGCCGACATCGTTATACACAGTCTGCACAAAACGCTGCCGTCACTGACTCAGACGGCACTGCTGCATATGAACGGAAAGCTTGTGGACCGGGGAAAGGTGAGAGATTACCTGCACATGCTGCAGACGAGCAGCCCGTCCTATGTATTGATGGCAAGTATAGATTCCTGTATCGACCTACTGGAGAGACGGAGCGAGGATATATTCGAATCTTATGTGGAGATGCTGGAGCGTACACGGCAGGAGCTGAGAGAGCTTAAGTTTCTGCATATCGCTGAGACAGAGCATTTTGACCGTTCCAAGATAATCATATCGGTGAAGAATACAGATATGACCGGGCAGATGCTTTACAAAGCACTTCTGGAGGATTATCATTTACAGATGGAGATGGCGGCTGGTACATATGTGCTGGCGATGACGTCGGTCGGAGATGTAGAGAATGGGATGCGCCGTCTTGCCCGCGCGCTCCGCCATATGGATCTGGAAACCGGCCGGCGCATGGAGAGAGTATCCTGCTGTGGCTGTGTTGGAAGTCATGAGCTGCCTTCTGGGGGAACGCTGCCGCATCTCGAAGTTTTTTGCAGCAGTTCGGCTGCCGCTGCTTGGAAGGAACAGGCCGCTGCGTCTGGTCAAAGGTGTACGGAGATGGTTCCATGGGAGAATAGCGTGGGATGCATTTCCATGGAATACGCATACCTGTATCCGCCGGGCAGTCCATTGATTGTTCCCGGAGAAAAGGTTTCGAAAGAGGCCGCAGATATGTTACAATGGTATAAGAGCATGGGCTTTACTGTAGAAGGCCCGGCCAGAGACCGGTATATCGAGGTCTGGATGCAGGAATAATAGAACAGTAACTGACGTACGATTTTCAGAAAAATACTAGGGGAAATACAAAATGGGAAGTTTTAAAGATGTGGTTGGACACAAAAATATCATCGACTATATAAGAAGTGCAGTGCAGGAAGATAAGGTGTCGCACGCATATATATTGAACGGGGAAAAGGGAGCGGGGAAGAAGATGCTCGCGAACCTGTTTGCAACAACGCTGCTCTGTGAGAAGGCCGGGCCGGACCCGTGCAATGAATGTCACTCCTGCAGGCAGGCTGAAAGTGGGAACCACCCGGATATCATCAAAGTGACTCACGAGAAGCCGAACACGATCAGCGTGGACGATATCCGTGAACAGGTCAACAATACGATTCTGATAAAGCCGTACCAGGGACCTTATAAGATATACATCATCCCTCAGGCTGATATGATGTCCGTGCAGGCGCAGAACGCACTCCTTAAGACGATTGAGGAGCCGCCGGAGTATGCGGTTATTATGCTGCTCACGGAAAATGCAGATACGCTGCTTCCGACAATCGCCTCCCGCTGCGTGATGCTGAAGCTTCGTAATATCAAGGATACACTTATCAAAAAGTACCTGATGGAGACGATGGAAGTACCGGATTACAAGGCAGACATGTGCACCGCTTTTGCCCAGGGGAATATGGGACGGGCGATACTGCTTGCGAATTCCGAGTATTTTAACGAGATTCGCGAGGAAGCGGTCCAGCTGTTGAAATATATTCAGGAGATGGAGCTTAGCGAAATCGTAGAAGCGGTGAAGCGGATTACGTCTTATAAACTTGAAATCAACGACTACCTGGACATCATCATGGTGTGGTACAGGGATGTCTTGTTATATAAAGCGACAAAAGATATGGACAAGGTTGTGTTCAAGGATCAGATCAAGTATATTAAAGAACAGGCGAGAAAGAGCTCATACGAAGGTGTCGAGCTGATTCTTAATAGCCTCGAAAAAGCCAAGACCAGACTGAAGGCGAATGTCAACTTTGAGCTGGCCATGGAGCTTCTGTTCCTTACCATAAAGGAGAATTAAGGATATGACAAAAGTGATAGGAGTAAGATTCCGGCCTGCGGGAAAGATATATTTTTTCGCGCCGGGAAAGTTCAATATTAAGACAGGCAACAAGGTCATCGTGGAGACCGCCAGAGGCGTGGAATTTGGTTCTGTCGTCACCGGTCCGAAGGAAGTCGCAGATGACCGGATTACTCAGCCGCTCAAGTCTGTTATCCGTATAGCCACGAAGGATGATATGGATAAGGAGGCAAGAAACAGGGAGAAGGAGAAGGAAGCCTTCGAAATCTGCCTGGAGAAGATCCGCAAGCATGGGCTGGAGATGAAGCTGATAGACGCGGAGTATACATTTGACAATAATAAGGTATTGTTCTACTTTACGGCAGACGGCAGAATTGACTTCCGCGAACTAGTGAAGGATCTGGCGAGCGTGTTCCGGACAAGAATCGAGCTAAGGCAGATTGGTGTCCGGGACGAGACGAAGATTCGGGGAGGAATCGGCATATGTGGCAGACCGCTCTGCTGCAATACGTATCTGACAGAATTTGCCCCGGTGTCCATCAAGATGGCCAAAGAGCAGAACCTGTCCTTGAATCCGACGAAGATATCGGGCGTGTGTGGGAGGCTGATGTGCTGTCTTACGAATGAAGAAGAGACATATGAGGAGCTGAATAACAGGCTTCCGTCTGTCGGTGACCACGTGACTACGCCGGAGGGGCTGCACGGGGATGTCCAGTCGGTGAACGTGCTGCGCCAGCAGGTGAAGGCAATCGTAACTCTGGAAAATGACGAGAAAGAGATTCGGGAGTATAAAGCAGCCGAATTAAGGTTCAAGCCAAAGCGCAGGAAAAAGGACGTAAGACTTACGAAAGAAGAGCTTGCACAACTGAAGGCGCTGGAAGAGAAGAATGGGGTGTCAAAGCTGGATGATAACTAATCTGAAGCCGGGAGAACGGCTGGACGACCTGCAGATCAAGGGATATGAGATTATCCAGAGTCCCGGGAGGTTCTGCTTCGGGATGGATGCGGTGCTGTTGACTTCCTTTGCTCATGTCAGGGCGGGGGAAGAGGCGCTGGATCTGGGAACCGGGACAGGTATCCTGCCTCTCCTGCTCGAGGCCAAGAACGAAGGTTCACGCTACGTGGGACTGGAGATACAGGAAGAGAGTGCAGATATGGCACGCCGAAGCGTCCGCCACAACGGGCTTGAAAAGAAGGTTGACATCGTGACAGGTGATATCAAAGAGGCGGCCGCTATATTCGGACCGGCCTCTTTTCATGTCATTACGACGAATCCCCCGTATATGATTGGGAACCACGGGCTCAAAAATGACAATGAGGCATTGTACGTGGCCCGTCATGAGGCGCTGGTCTGTCTTGATGATATCCTGCGGGAAAGTGCAAAGATACTCCGCCCGAAAGGAAGGTTCTATATGGTGCACCGTCCGTTTCGCCTGCCGGAGATATTTGCGAAGATGTGCAGCTATAGGATAGAGCCGAAACGTATGCGTTTCGTATATCCGTACGTCGATAAGGAGCCCAATATGGTCCTGATCGAGGGGCTCAAAGGCGGGAATCCCAGGATGAAGGCAGAGCCGCCGCTTATCGTATATGAAAAGAACGGCGATTACACAAAAGAGCTGCGTGGCCTATACGGAGTATAGGCACGTCCGCTTGGTACGGTGCAGAAAAGGAGGGGATTATGGCCGGTATATTGTACTTGTGCGCAACGCCTATCGGAAATCTGGAGGATATGACATTCCGGGCAGTACGAATATTAAAAGAAGCTGATCTGATTGCAGCAGAAGATACGCGCAACAGTATCAAGCTTTTGAACCATTTTGAGATTAAGACGCCGATGACAAGCTATCATGAGTATAACAAGTTAGAAAAGGGGCGGAAGCTTGTCGAGCTGCTTCTTGAAGGCAAGGATATCGCTCTTATAACGGATGCAGGAACGCCCGGGATATCCGATCCGGGGGAAGAACTCGTGAAGATGTGCTATGAAGCAGGTGTGGCTGTGACATCCGTGCCTGGTGCCGCGGCGTGTATCACGGCGCTTACGCTGTCGGGCCTGTCTACGAGAAGATTCGCCTTCGAGGCATTTCTCCCTTCGGACAAAAAGGAGCGGAGGGAGATACTGGAAGAACTGGCGGGAGAGACGAGGACCGTCGTCCTCTATGAAGCGCCCCACCGTCTCGTCCGGACGTTGAAAGAGCTGGCGGAAGCGATGGGTGACAGGAAAGCAACCGTATGCAGGGAACTGACAAAAAGGCATGAGACGGCATTTGCCACCACGTTGGAAGATGCATGCTTATATTATGAGACGACAGAACCAAAAGGGGAATGTGTCATCGTCGTGGAGGGCAAGAGCCGGAAGGCAGTCAGGGAAGAGGCACGGGCCAGGTGGGAAGAGCTGAGCATGGAAGAGCATATGGAGCAGTACCTCTTGGCCGGCATGACAAAAAAAGATGCTATGAAACAGGTTGCGAGGGACCGCGGGATTGGTAAGCGTGAGGTATACCAGGCGCTGCTCTAGCGGATGCCGGCAGACGCGGCAATGCTCTTGTTCAACTTGTATAGAATTATTTAAAAAGATTGTTCAACTTGGGCATGGTTCAGGTTGAACTTTTTTTATATACTTTGTTACAGAACGAAAAAGGTATCGGATGATACGAGAGGTTGATTAGGAGGAAGTTAAAAATGGCAAGTTTATCATTAAAGCACATTAACAAAGTATATCCAAATGGATTTGAAGCAGTAAAGGATTTTAATCTTGAGATTGACGACAAGGAGTTCATCATATTTGTCGGACCGTCCGGATGTGGTAAATCTACGACGCTTCGTATGATTGCAGGTCTGGAGGAGATATCTTCGGGTGAACTCAGGATTGGGGATAAAGTGGTAAATGACGTAGAGCCGAAGGACAGAGATATCGCGATGGTATTCCAGAACTATGCGCTGTATCCTCACATGACGGTGTATGATAACATGGCATTTGGTCTGAAGCTTCGGAAGACTCCGAAGGACCAGATTGACAAGATGGTCCGCGAAGCTGCAAGAATCCTCGATTTGGAACAGCTGCTGGACCGGAAGCCCAAGGCTCTGTCAGGAGGCCAGAGACAGCGTGTCGCCATGGGCCGTGCCATTGTACGTGATCCTAAGGTATTCCTTATGGATGAGCCTCTTTCCAACCTGGACGCTAAGCTCCGCGGCCAGATGCGTATTGAAATCTCCAAGCTGCACCAGAGGCTTGGAACCACGATTATCTATGTAACCCATGATCAGACTGAGGCTATGACGCTCGGAACAAGAATCGTAGTTATGAATGCAGGTATCGTACAGCAGGTGGATACGCCGCAGACGTTATATGACTATCCGTGCAACCTGTTCGTGGCAGGATTTATCGGGTCTCCTCAGATGAACTTTATCGATGCGGTATGCAAGGTGAACGGTGAGAAGGTAGTGCTTCAGGCAGGACCTTCGGCAATCGAGCTTCCGCCGGCGAAAGCGAAAAAGCTCATTGACGGCGGATATGACGGTAAGACAGTCGTTCTCGGTATCCGTCCGGAGGACGTGCATGATGAGCAGATGTTCATCGAGTCTTCTCCGAACACCGTGATAGAAGCAACCATCCGCGTATATGAGATGTTAGGTGCGGAGGTGTACCTGTACTTCGACTACGAAGGGTCAAATATGACAGCAAGGGTTGATCCGAGGACTACAGCAAGAACAGGCGATACAGTAAAGTTCGCTCTGGATGCAGAGAAGATTCACGTGTTTGACAAAGAGACAGAACTCACAATTACAAACTAATTTCTAATAATGCAGGATGCCGGCCCGATAGGGCTGGTATTCTTTTGCGTATTGTGATACACTGAATAAAACCTATCTGAACGGCGTTCCGCCATTCAGGGCTCATAATGAGCCAATCAGGCCGCTCGGCCAGCAAATTCACTGATAATGCAGATAAACGGAATGTGTGGTGCTGCCTATGGATGAAAAATAATATACAAAATTGAAGCTGTTATTTTGTATGCCTAAGTACAAAATACAGCTTGTATATGCAAACGTAAACGGTTATAATGATAAAACACATAAGGAGTGAAGCGTATGACAGAACAGAAATTTATTGAGATTCTTGGGGCAATGCTGGATGAGAAACTAGAACAAAAATTGGACGAAAAACTGGAGCCGGTAATCAGGAGGCTGGACGCCTTGGAACAGCGAATGGACGCCTTGGAACAGCGAATGGACGCCTTGGAACAGCGAATGGACGCCATAGAACAGCGAATGGACGCCATAGAACAGCGAATGGACGCCTTGGAACAGCGAATAGACGCCTTGGAACAGCGAATAGACGCCATAGAACATAAGATAGAGTCGCTGGAACAGAACGCAGAGTCTGTAGAGCAGGATATAAAGCAGCTTAATATCCGTCTTGGCGGTATGAACGAGCAGATGAAGCAGATGGTTGAATGGATTGTTGCCCTGGAACAAAAGGTAAAGCAATCAAACCAACAGTTCTACGAGTTTCAGCTTATGGTGGAAAATGATATCAAGCACTCGGTATCTATGTTATGTGAAAATGTGTATCCTGTGTCTGAAGGATGGATAAAGAATGAGCGGAGGCTTACCTCCTTGGAAGAAAACGTTGGCGTCATCAAGGTCATCGTCGAGAAGCACGGCCGTGAAATCAAGAATATAAAACGTATGCGGTAAACGGGCGGAAGGTTTTCGGCTTTTTCGCTTATCTTCCGGTTTAAATGCACAGCAGCAGGCGGTTGGTTTGACTAACCGCCTGTTTTGTGATGAGAACGCTGTTTTTTAAAGTGCCGGCAGACGAATAGGAGTGCAACAATGCATGTAGCCATCTCTGTGACCGGGAAGGAGAGCCACACACCTGTCATCCCGAACATGCGCGACATCACAAGCGTAAGAGGGAGCAGAAGGACTATGCCACGAAGCATTGCAAGTGAAAAGGAAAGCCGTGCCTGTTCTACTGAGCTGAACAGTATGGCTGAAATAATATTGATGCCGACAAATAAAAAAGCGGTAAAGTATAAAATGATTCCCCGCCCCGCCATCTCTGCCAGTGCCCCGTTGCCGCTATGATTGAACAGGCCGATGACTGGAACCCTCAGGATAGACAGGAGGCTGTAGATTACGAGAGAGAAGACGGAGGCTGAAATGATGGCATATACATAGACTCTGCGTATGCTGTCCTGCCGACCTGCTCCGTGCGCTTCGCTCAACAGCGGCTGGCTGCCCTGCGCAATTCCGGTATATATAGAAGTGACGACGAGCGACAGGTTTGCAATGATGCCGTATGCGGCAACACCCAGATTACCTTTTAAGGACAGGATGATGAAGTTGAACGTGATCATCACTATACCGGAAGCCGCTTCAGCGATGAAAGAGGACAGGCCAAGCGAGAGAAGCCTTGCACTGCCTTTTACCATATGGGACGGCCTTGCAAGCCTTAGACCGCTCTTGGCAGAGAACAGATGAAGCGAGAGGACACCAAGACTTATAAGGGGTGCAAGGCTGGTGGCGATTACGGCGCCGAATATCCCCATTCCGAGGGGGAAGATGAATACGTAGTCCAGAATGACATTAGAAAAGCTGCCGGCAAGCATAGCAGCCATGGATAAGTTTGGATTCCCGTCATTCCTCACAAAACAGAGCACAACGTTATTGAGCATAAAAGCAGGTGCAAACAGCAGTATAACCTTCAGATATATGCGCGTCATCCCGAATACGGCACTATCGGCGTGCAAAAGTGATGTAAGAGCTTTATCCCCGAATGCTCCGGACAATACAAAGAGGAAAGAAAGGGCAAGTGCCGCGATGACAGCCGTGGTGAATGTCCGGCGTGCCGCGGCAGTATTACCGGCAGCCTTCTGAATGGAATATCTTGTTCCTCCTCCCATACCGGCCATCAGACCCGTACCGTGGATAAAGCTGTAGACCGGGATTGCCAGATTCAGCGCAGTAAGCCCGTCAGGGCCTAGCCCGCGGGCGATGAACAGAGTATCAGCCAGTATATAACAGGAAAGGCCGACCATCCCGGTGACATTGAACAGTACGTATCTGCAGAAGGTAATAAAAAGTGAAGATGAATTTGTATCTTTCATAAATAAGCCTCCAAAAAAAGCGCCGGCTCCATACCTTCTCAGACCTAATGGTATGGCTTCCAAACGCTTCTCATACTTTACCCGGTGGCAAAGTCATATTCTGTATGTGGTTCCAGACGGCATATGAATTGTTACTGCCGCCTTGCTTTCTGAAGGTATCATACATGAATTAAAGTGGAGTGTCAATGGTAAAATATTAGACACTGCCAGTTTCGTATGGTAAAATGATAAATGGACGTATAGTCCGACAGGAGGATGCGGATGTTATTGAACCAGGTATTGCATAAGACGGTCCAGGATATCCGAAGGATAACGGAGCTGGAAGTATCCATTTGGGATATTCATGCGACATGCCTTGTCATGACGAATGAAAAGCAGACAATGCTGGACAGGCAAGTGGCATCATTTATTAAACATTCGGGAGAATCCCGGGAATATATAGAGGACGGCACAGGGCTGTTTCTGATTCATGCGGAAGATGAACCGGTATATGTGCTGGCGCTTCAGGGAGATAAGTCCCATATTGCCATGAGCGGGCGTCTGGGGGTAAGCCAGCTGGAGAACCTGATATCTGCATATAGAGAGAGAATGGATAAGAACCGTTTTATCCAGAACCTGATCTTAGATAACTTGCTGCTTGTAGATGTCTATAATCAGGCGAAGAAGATGAAGATACCCGTGGACCTGCGAAGAGCGGTGTTCCTTATCGAGCCGAAGCACGAAGGGGAGAACCTGGTGCTTGAGACATTGAAAGGCCTCTATGCCACAGGCAGCAGAGACTTTGTAACGGCTGTGGACGAGGGGCATATCATTCTTGTCAAAGCGCTGGAAAAGACGGAAGATTATAAAGATATGAACCAGACTGCGAAGGTTATCGTCGATACGCTTAACATGGAGGCCATGGTCAGCGTCAGGGTCGCATATGGGACGATAATCGAAGAACTGAGGGATGTATCCAGATCATATAAAGAGGCTGCTATGGCATTGGAAGTAGGCCGTGTGTTCTATGCGGAACGCAATATACTTGCATACAGCGAGCTCGGAATAGGCAGGCTCATACATCAGCTCCCGGTACCGCTTTGCGAAATGTTCCTGAAAGAGGTGTTCGATGGCGGAGGTTCAGGAGAGTTTGACGATGAAGAGCTGGCAACCGTCTATACCTTTTTTGAAAACAACCTGAACATATCCGAGACAGCCAGACAGCTATACGTTCACAGAAACACACTTGTGTACAGGCTGGAGAAGATACAGAAGAAGACGGGACTCGACGTAAGGGTGTTCGACGACGCGTTGACATTTAAGATAGCTATGATGGTCGCAGACCACATGAAATATATGAAAGAGTAGGAGGAAACTAACATGGTGAAATTATACGATAAAGGTGTCTATCTGCTGAACGGTACAGAGATTGAGGAAGATGTAAATGCAGTGTCCGCAAGAACAGGGCAGGCCGTATCACAGGAAGATGCCGCTAAGAATACGATGGCATACAATATTCTGGCTGAACATAATACGTCCGGCAGTATGGACCGCCTGCAGATCAAGTTTGATAAACTCACATCCCACGATATTACCTTTGTGGGAATTATCCAGACGGCAAGGGCATCCGGGCTTGAGCGCTTTCCAATTCCATACGTGCTGACAAACTGCCATAATTCTCTGTGCGCGGTAGGTGGTACGATTAATGAGGATGACCACATGTTCGGGCTTACCTGCGCTAAGAAGTACGGTGGTGTATATGTGCCGCCTCATCAGGCGGTCATCCATCAGTATGCCCGAGAGATGCTTGCCGGCGGCGGAAAGATGATACTTGGGTCGGACAGCCATACCCGGTATGGTGCACTAGGTACGATGGCAATGGGCGAAGGCGGACCGGAACTTGTGAAGCAGCTGCTGGAAAAGACTTATGACATCAATATGCCGGGTGTCGTGGGTATCTATCTGGATGGAGAGCCTGCAAAGGGGGTAGGACCTCAGGACGTTGCGCTTGCCATTATCGGAGCCACATTTGCCAACGGATATGTTAACAACAAAGTAATGGAATTTGTCGGGCCGGGCGTAGATAAGCTGAGTGCAGACTTCCGTATCGGAATAGATGTCATGACGACAGAGACGACGTGTCTGTCATCCATATGGAAGACAGACAGCAAGATTGAAGAGTTCTATGAGATACACGGCCGGGCGGAAGACTACAAAGAGCTGAATCCTGGAGCCGTCGCATATTATGATGGTATGGTATATGTAGATCTGGGAGAGATTAAGCCTATGATCGCGATGCCGTTCCACCCGTCTAACGTGTATACGATTGACGAAGTGAATGCCAATCTGAAGGATGTACTCCACGATGTGGAGCAGAAAGCGCTTGTAAGCCTGGACGGTGCGGTAGATTATACTCTTCAGGATAAGATCGTGGGCGGAAAACTGTATGTGGAACAGGGTATCATCGCCGGATGTGCAGGAGGCGGTTTTGAGAATATATGTGCAGCGGCGGATATCATACGCGGAAAATATATCGGGGCCGATGAATTTACATTCAGCGTATATCCGGCAAGCACGCCTATATACATGGAACTTGTCAAGAATGGAGCCGTGGCAGATCTAATGCAGGCGGGTACGATCGTGAAGACGGCATTTTGCGGACCATGCTTCGGGGCAGGGGACACGCCGGCCAACCATGCGTTCTCCATCCGACACTCAACGAGAAACTTCCCGAACAGAGAAGGGTCTAAGCTGCAGAGCGGCCAGATATCATCCGTGGCGCTTATGGATGCGAGATCTATCGCGGCTACTGCGGCAAATAAAGGATTCCTCACTTCGGCAGCAGATATGGATGTAGAATATAAAGGACTGAAGTATCATTTTGATCAAGAAATATATGCCAACAGAGTATTTGACAGCAAGGGAAAGGCAGACCCTTCTGTAGAGATCAAGTTTGGCCCTAATATCAAGGACTGGCCTGAGATGCCTGCACTGCCTGAGAATCTTGTGCTCAAGGTGGTGGCAGAGATTCACGACCCGGTAACGACGACAGACGAGCTGATACCGTCCGGCGAGACTTCTTCCTACCGTTCGAATCCGCTCGGCCTGGCGGAATTCACCTTGTCCAGGAAAGACCCGGCTTATGTAGGGCGGGCGAAAGAGGTTCAGAAGGCACAGAAAGCGATTGAGGCACACACGTGTCCTCTCGACGTACTGGATGAGCTGAAGCCGGTGATGGCTGCGGTGCGGAAGAAATTCCCGAAAGCCGGAGAAGGCAACATAGGCGTGGGAAGTACGATATTTGCCGTGAAGCCAGGCGACGGCTCTGCCAGAGAGCAGGCGGCATCCTGCCAGAAGGTGTTAGGAGGATGGGCCAATATTGCCAACGAATATGCCACAAAGAGGTATCGCTCTAATCTTATCAACTGGGGAATGCTTCCATTTATTACGAAGGAAGAGCATCAGAGCCTGAACTTTAAGAACGGAGACTACATCTTTGTACCTGGCATCAAAAAAGCGATTGAAGATAAGACGCCTGACATCAAGGCATATGTAGTGGATGGAGGGCTTAAGGAAATCACTCTGAGCGTAGGCGATATGACAGATGCCGAACGCGAAATCATCCTGAAAGGATGCCTGATTAATTATTACAAAGGCTAGAAAGGGACACCCTTAAATTAATTGGGGACGGAGGTTTTTTCATTTTCCTCCGTCCCCAATTAATTTTTTATCCTTTTGATGCAACAGCCGGGGGTGTTTTTGACTCTTATTTATATCACAGGTATTAGGAAAAGATATTGTCATATCTCATGGGAGGGCAGGATATGAAGTGTGATGCAAGTACGTTTGCACAGTTGTATGAGACGGTTTACCATGATCTGTACCGGTTTGCCCTGTGTCTGGTGAAGGATGGTCATGACGCGGAGGATGCAGTCAGCGAGGCGGTGGTATCCGCTTTCGAAAATATCGGAAAACTTCGGAAAGCGGAGTCGTTCAAGAGCTGGATATTTACCATTCTGGCTAATGTATGCAAGAGGAAGCTCAGGAAGGATGCCAATCACAAAAGCAGCGAACAGTCTTTAGAAGTGTACCAAGATGCTGCCGGGGTGCAGCCCGACTATGGCCTGGCGCTGGATGTGAAACAGGCGTTTTTTGTGCTGGAGGATGAAGAGCAGCTCGTCATCGGCCTGTCGGTGTTCGGCGGCTACAACAGTGCCGAAATCGGGTCGATGCTGAGCCTGAATGCCAGCACGGTGCGATCTAAGAGGAAGAGGGCGCTGGAAAAGATGGAATGTGTGCTTAGATAGCTTAGATAATGTGATATGAATGAAAGGGGCATCGATATGGATAAAAGGGAACAAGACATCGTGACAAAGATTGATGAAAAGACGAGAGACATTGAGACGCCGGACAGCTTACGTCCTGATGCGGTGGAAAAGATGTTGGAAGTTCATAATCAGAAGGCCAGAAGATGGAGCCCCGCCAGGATTGCCGGCCTTGCGGCAGCCTGCCTTGTGCTGGTGGCCGGGGTATCCTTAGCCGTCATGTGGAATAACGGAGGTACTGGAAAGGTTAAGACAGAACAACAATCTGCCACAGGCGGCGATGCTATAGCATCAGCAAAGGATTATGATCAGATATATTCCTATATTGAGAATTACAATAAGCAGCAGAAAAATATGGAAGCAGCATATGGGGCGCTGGAAAGCAAAGAAATAGCAACAGAAGATTCTTCCGCCGAGTCTGCCGGCAACACCGCAGCACAGATGAGCAAATCTGATTCGGGTGCCGCCGCAAGTGCATACTCTTCTACGAACGTCAGGCAGGAAGGGGTAGATGAGGCAGATACGTCCAAAACGGACGGAAAGTATCTCTATGTACTCAAGGACAGCCGTCAGGAGATTGCGGTCGTCGAGGCGAAGGAAGGCGTCCTCAAAGAATATGGAAGCATAAGTGCGGAAAAAGGGACGGCGATAGAAGAATTCTATCTGAATCCGGAAAAGAAGCGGCTGGTCATGATCTGCAGCAGGACGCAAGGAGGAGATGGAACCCTGTTACGGGATATGGACAGCAGCACATCCACAGAAGCAGTGACCTACGACGTGGCTGATCCCTCAGAACCTGCCCAGATAGGAAAGATACGTCAGAGCGGCTCCTACAGCTCATCCAGGATGTCGGGTGATTATCTGTATCTGTTCAGCACTTACTACACCGGGACCGGCATAGCACGGAAGGATGAGAAGTCTTTCGTGCCGATCGTCAATGAAAAGCCGCTGGCGTTTGATGATATATACCTTCCGCCGGCAGATATGGGCAATATGTATGAAGTCGTAACAGCACTTGATATAGAGAACCCGGATACGATTACAGACAGCAAGGCCATCTTCTCCAAAGGCGGCGAGATATATGTGAGCAATGAGAATATCTATTATTATGAAAATGAGTGGGAGGAACCGGATAAGACAAGTACGACGGTAAGAAAGATTGCATATAAGGACGGCAGGCTCAAAGCAGAAGCTCAGGGGACTTTTGACGGCTATCTGAATGACACGTTCTCTATCGATGAATATAAGGGCTATCTCAGGGTGGCAGCCACGGTAGGGGACACGAACTCGGTCTATGTCATGGATGATAAGCTGAAGATTATCGGTTCCATCGAGGGCCTGGCAGAGGATGAACGGATTTATTCCGCAAGGTTTATGGGAGACGCAGGCTACTTCGTGACCTTCAGGGAGACTGACCCGCTGTATTCCGTAGATTTCTCAGATCCTGAGAAGCCAGAGATAAAAGGGGCTTTAAAGATACCCGGATTTTCCGATTATCTGCACTTTTACGGCGAGGGACTTCTGATCGGCATCGGAATGGATGTAGATGAACATACGTCCGTCACCGGAGGAGTCAAACTTACGATGTTCGATATAACGGATATGACAGACGTAAAAGAAAAAGATACGTATGTGCTGGACAATGTATACAGTACGGATGTATCTTACGATTATAAAGCGGCTCTGGTCGATGCCGGGAAGAATCTCATCGGATTCCCGGGATATGAAGCCGGCGGCCAGAAGTATTACCTTTTCAGCTACAGTGCCGAGGACGGGTTCAAATGCCTTCTTGACGAAGAGATTAACGGCAGCGGAATGGTAGCTGCGAGGGGAATCTATATAGGGGATGTCCTGTATATCGTCCAGGGAAATATCGTAGAATCGTACAGCTTAAGCAATTACAGCAAAATTGATGATATCATCCTATAAAGGAATGTTGTACGGATATGTCTGAATGTTTGAATAGACAGAATATTTAGTTGAATTAATACAATTATAAATTAATGAATTAAAATATCGAAAATAGTATTGACAAATAAAAAGGGCGATGATATTATATAGTCAATCCAAAGGAAATCCAAAAAAGAATCTTGACGAGAAAGAGATTCTTGAGAAAGGGAAGTGCATATAATGAACGATATATGCAGTCCATTTTTCAAAGGATTATAAAAATTATATCTCATATGTAGGTGAGATATATATTTGGAAATAAGGAAAAGGAGGCTTAATCCATTGGACAATGTAATATCAGAATCAAAATCTCAATATGTTAGTGGTATGGCAAATATAAATTCCCGTAGAATAAGCCTTAACAATAGAGAATAAACCGGTAGATAAATAATAAAAAGAATATTCGGAGAAGAAGAATAACCGGAATGGCAAGATTCGTATTTGCAGACATATTGATAGTATATACCACAGATAGTTCAAAGAGATTAGAAGATGTGTGAAGAAACATCAGCTAATATATCTGAATTTATATAATGGGAGCTATATAGGCAGTGGTTATAGAAGAAATAACTTAATACGGCTGTAGACGAAGGAATAAGGGCGGAGGCTATGGTCGGAACGGCTATAGGTATAATAACCGGGTTGACTGGCTTATATAGAGAAAAAAGAGGGATATAAATAATGATATGAAGATTATAATCTTATAGTCCGAAGCTTTGAGTTATAATTCGAATATAAAAAGGAGATAGGCTTTAGGGAATAGAATCAAAAATGAACCTCCGATAAATAATAAGAATATGATAAAATTAAATATAAGGTAGCCATCATTGTCAGAATGATTATGATGGCTGCTTTTTTATTACAATAAAAAAGCTCTATCCTATGCAATAACATGGGATATATTTCCACTTCTTTGATTTGTAATGTTTTGTAACATAATATTAATATTTTTTATGCTTATATTTTGACATTGATATAGGCTTATGATAAACTTATATCAGTGAATTATGGAGTATTATAGCATAAACTTGCGAATGTTAAGAGACACAGGAGAGGAATAGTATAAAAAATATTATTGAGGTGAGAACTTTGGATAAATACGAATATCGTGTAAAAACAGAGCAAATGCTCGAATATATGGAGAAAAAGCAATATAAAAAAGCGATGGAAATAGCTGATACCGTGGATTGGAGAAGGGTGAAGAATGCAGCCATGCTCAATACGGTCAGTGAAATATATGAATATAATGGAGAGTATCAGAAGAGCAGGGATATTCTGTTCGTAGCCTATGACAGATCTCCGGGGAGCAGGAAGATCGTGTACCGGCTCGGAACGCTTGCTCTTAAGATTAATGATATCGAAGAAGCCTCAGACTGCTACGAAGAGTTTGTCAAGCTGGCGCCTAAGGATCCTAACCAGTACATATTAAAGTACAAGATTCTTAAGGTACAGAAAGCGCCTTATGAAGAGCAGATTGCGGCGCTTGAAGATTTTAAGAAGTCAGAGTATGTCGAAAAATGGGCGTATGAGCTTGCCCTGTTATATCATGAGGCAGGGATGACTGCAGAGTGTCTGGAAGAATGCGATGACCTGATACTGTGGTTCAGTGAAGGGAAATATGTGTATCAGGCTATGGAGCTTAAGATGAAGTATAAGCCGCTGACCCCGCTGCAGCAGGAGAAGTACGACAGCCGTCCGGGAGCGGCAAAGAAACCCCAGGTTAAGAAGGCGGCAGCGGAGGCCCCCATTAGAAGCAGCCGGGTTATCGCAGCGGAGCCGGAGGAAGAGGCGATACCGGAGGATGCAGTCAGCTTGCCGGAAGAAGAGACGCCGCTGCCCTCGATAGAACCCACAGTGAAGGATATGACAACAGAAGTGCCGGCAATCGATGAGGTGCTGAAGGCTGTGGAAGAGGAGATGGATGTTCCGTCAGATGAGACACGCAGAATTCCGGTAGAAGAGCTGGAGGAACTGGAAGAGCTCCAGAACCGTCAGAAATCACCGATTACGAAGATTGTCAAAGGGGCTACGCTGCAGGAAGCACTGGCGAATGGAGTGAAGGTTGCCAGCGGTATTGATATAGAAGAAAAAGCGATGGCCGAGAAGACAGAAGAATTACGTATAACGGGCCAGATGCGTATAGAAGAGATTCTGCAGGAATGGGAAGCAAAGCAGAAGGACCATGCAGAGGCGATTGAAAAGCAGAAACAGGAAGATGTAGAGCGCATCAGCAAAGAAAGAGAACAAGCCAGGAAGCGCAGAGAAGCGGAACGCAGAGAAGTAGAAAGGAAAGCGGCGGAAGCCGAAGCGGCCCGCAAGGCAGCAGAGGAAGAAGCGGCAAGGAAAGCAGCGGAGGAAGAAGCGGCAAAGAAGGCGGCAGAAGAAGAAGCAGCCAGGAAAGCAGCAGAAGCTGAGGCAGCCAGAAAGGCGGCAGAAGAAGAAGCATTCCGCAAAGCGGCGGAAGAAGCGGCCAGAAGAAGAGCAGCGGAAGAAGCTAAAGAAGCGGAAGCCGAAGCAGCCCGCAAAGCCGCGGAGCAAAAAGCGGCAAGGAAGGCAGCAGAAGAAGAGGCAGCCCGCAAGGCAGATGAATCAGCGTCAAAAGAGAAGGCCAAGAAGACGGTTCCAAGCATGACGGAGGATATCAGACAGCTTATGGAGGAACTGGAACACGGAGTTGCTGAGCCGGAGCCGGAACCGGAAGAAGAGACGGATTACTATGAGGAAGATGAACCATTAGAAAATATGGGCAGCCTCGTAGAAGAGCTCCAGATGGAAGATGTTCCGGAAGATGAAGATGATTTTGAGGACGATTTCGATAGCGGATTAGAGGAAGATGATTTTGAAGACGACTTCGGAGCCGAAGATGCCGATGAGGACAGCTATGACGAAGAAGACGGATACGAAGATGATTTCGACGACGAAGAAGACTTCGACGAAGACGATTTTGAGGAAGAAGACTACGAAGAGGAAGACTTGGAAAGTGAGGATGATTTTGACGAAGAAGACTTCGGGGACAACTATGACGAAGATGATTTCTTCGACGATGATGAGCCGGAAGCAGACGAACCGGAAGAAGAGCTTGTGATTGAAGAGCCTTCTGAGGAGGAGATTCAGAAGCGCATTAAAAAGTCCAAAGGAGGAGGTGTCCCCTTCGACACCGGTTTTGTCGTGACTGGACGTTATGACCTGAGCGCGACGAGCGAAATCGGCCTGAAGGCAGGGCTTACGGAGGAACAGAAAAAATTGTTTTCTTATTTCGTTCCGGTCAGAGGTATGAGTGAGCAGATTGTCGAAGTGCTGGATAACGACAGAAGAGCACAGCGTGAAGGGACATCCAAGACAGGAAACCTGATGGTGATAGGGCGAAAAGGATCGGGAAAGACTGTATTGGCAGTGGATATCGTAAAAGCGATTCAGAAGCAGAGGAACCTGAAACAGGGCAAGGTAGCAATAGTAACAGGTGAATCACTGAACAAGAAAGAACTGTCCAATATTATCCAGAAGCTGCGCGGCGGGGCAATTATCATAGAGAAGGCCGGAAAGCTGAACTCACGAACCGTGAAGGAACTGAATTATCTGATGGAGAAGAAGACAGGAGAGCTTCTATTTGTACTGGAAGACCAGAGAAAACCGCTTGAGAGGATTCTCACGGCCAATCCGGAATTCAGAAAGAAGTTCACTTCCAGGCTGGAACTTCCGGTATTCATCAATGATGAGCTTGTGACATTCGGCCAGACATATGCCAAAGAGAACGGCTATAAGCTTGATGAGATGGGAATCCTTGCATTGTACAGCAGGATAGATGTTATGCAGAGGGAAGACCATGCAGTTACCGTAGCAGAAGTCAAGGAGATTATGGATGAGGCAATATCGCACTCTCAGAAGGCTAACGTGAAGCACCTGGCCAGAAGAGTGTTCGGAAAGAGTACGGACGATTCTGACAGAATCATATTGAAGGAAGAGGATTTCAGGATTTAGGAACATAAAGAAAGGGTTCTGGCAAGGCAACATTTGTCAAAACCCTTTCTTTTTATTCCTGTCTAAAGTATAATAAACGTAAATAAAGACAGGAATGCGAGGGGTGACGGTATGGCAGAAAAAAGAAAGAGGTCATATGAGATTGGAGAACTGGACCACTATCTCTTTGGACAGGGAAACCATTATGAAATCTATAAAAAGCTGGGGGCACACAAGGTAACCAGAGGCAAGAAGACGGGGGTATATTTCGCCGTATGGGCGCCTCATGCTAAAGCGGTGACCGTTGTGGGGGAATTTAATGACTGGGATATGGAAGCGAATCCCATGGAGAGAGGAGAACCGCTTGGCATATATACATGCTTTATTCCCGGAGCTGAAGAAGGAGAGATGTACAAGTTCTGTATCGAGACCTATTCCGGGCAGTACATTTTCAAAGCGGATCCCTATGCTAATTATGCCGAACTGAGGCCGGGAACTGCTTCAAGGATAGCAGATATAACAGGGTTAAAGTGGACGGACCAAATCTGGATGGAGAAACGTGCCAAGTGGAATCACAGGGAGGAGCCGATGTCCATATATGAGGTCCATATCGGATCTTGGAAGCGCCACCTTGGGCGGGAAGACGAAGGGTTCTATACGTACCGTGAGTTCGCAAAGGAAATTACAAAGTATGTTAAAGATATGGGCTATACTCACGTTGAGCTGATGGGAATAGCCGAGCATCCATATGACGGCTCCTGGGGATACCAGGTGACAGGATACTTTGCCCCGACGTCACGATATGGGACGCCGCAGGATTTCGCCTGGATGATCAATTACCTGCACAAGAACAAGGTCGGCGTCATTCTCGACTGGGTACCGGCGCATTTTCCGCGGGACGCCCACGGACTGGCGGACTTTGACGGGACACCCACCTATGAATATGCAGATCCTAAGAAGGGGGAGCATCCGGACTGGGGGACGAAGATATTTGATTACGGGAAGAATGAGGTGCGTAACTTCCTCATCTCGAATGCATTGTTCTGGATTGAACAATATCATGTGGACGGCCTGCGCGTCGATGCGGTGGCATCCATGCTCTACCTTGACTACGGGAAGCAGGACGGACAATGGATAGCCAATAAGTATGGCGGTAATAAGAACCTTGAGGCCATCGACTTCTTCAAGCACCTGAATTCCGTAGTGCTTGGCAGAAATCCAGGCGCGCTGATGATAGCGGAAGAATCTACGGCCTGGCCGAAGGTGACGGGAGAGGTAGAAGAGGACGGTCTTGGATTCAGCCTGAAATGGAATATGGGATGGATGCATGACTTCACGGAGTATATGAAGCTGGATCCAATCTACAGGAAAGGTGCTCATAATCAGATGACTTTTGCCATGAGCTATGCTTACAGCGAGAACTATATCCTTGTGCTTTCCCATGATGAAGTGGTACACCTGAAGTGTTCCATGCTCAACAAGATGCCTGGCATCGGCAGAGATAAATATGCGAATCTGAAGGCCGGCTATGCTTTTATGATGGGTCATGCGGGAAAGAAGCTTCTGTTCATGGGCCAGGAATTTGCGCAGCTGCGTGAGTGGAGTGAAGAGAGAGAGCTTGACTGGTATCTGCTGGCGGAGGAGGAACACCTCCAGATGCAGAACTGGGTCAGAGACCTGCTCCATCTGTACAGGCGCAATAAGGCCATGTATGAGATGGACAGCTCGTGGGAAGGATTTGAGTGGATCAATGCGGACGATGCAGAGCGGAGTATCTTCAGCTTTGTAAGGCATTCAAGGGACTGCAAGAAGAACCTGCTGTTCATCTGCAATTTCACGCCGGTGGAACGGGGGGACTACCGGGTCGGCGTGCCCAGGAGAAAGCAATATAAGCTTATCCTTAACAGTGATGACATCCAATATGGCGGAACCGGGCAAGAAAGGCCACTCGTATATAAGGCTGCCAAGTCTGAATGTGACGGAAAGCCATACTCGATTGCATACAATCTGCCGGCGTACGGCGTGGCAGTGTTCGAGTTCTGACATGAACGGGGCCTGGCCGCACATATACTGTACCGTAGATTTAGAATTCAGCACAGGAGGTGCTGTCCGTGAAGAAGATTAGATATCTGCCGGCGTTGCTGGCCGCTGTATTGCTTCTGACTGCCTGCAGTGGAAGTCCGCCTGATGAAACGAGCCTGCAGGAGCTTAAAGATAAGGTGGAAGAGGGGAGCCAGAAAGAAGAGGCTGCAGAACCGGAAGAAGAAGCGTACGGTGCAAGTGAAGAGACGGGGGATACCGACGGTGAAGAGAGTGCAGGCAAAGCAAGTGATGCTGCCGATCCGGTACAGGAACCGGAGGTTCCCGAGAAGATAACGTGTCCGACGTGCAAAGGCGCGGGGAAGGAATTCTGTACGATGTGTGATGGCAAAGGAAAGCATGAAGCCACGCAGTTTACGTCTGGCTACAGATGTCCATACTGCGAAGGCACCGGCTATTCCAACTGCTGGACGTGCGAAGGTACGGGTCAGGCAGACAATCCTGAGTATGACGCACATACAGGAGGACAGGATGCGCATACAGGCAATGCCGGAGGTGGCGGAGGCCATGTATCACCTGATTTCAGTTATGACAGGAGCCCTTCTGTATGTTCGAAATGCAAAGGGGCTGGATCCGTGATGTGCACAAGCTGCAAAGGTGTGGGAAAGAAATATACGACGAAGTATGCCCCTAACTACGGCTCGGGTTCGTCTTCATATACAGAGACGACAACTTGCAGGCTCTGCAACGGCACAGGCTCATCCCTCTGTACGTTGTGCGGGGGAACGGGTGAACGATAGAAGAGTAAATAATTGCGGATGCTATCAAATCCTCTGTCCAGTCTATGCTGAACAGAGGATTTTGCTGTTCCGATAGAAAACTTAAAGAATTTGTTAGAAATATACAGAAAAATAATTAGTATTTCTTGCTACTATAGATATGCAGTAAGGAATGAAGCGGAGGAAAATGATGGAACAGTATACGGTATTGGTAGTGGATGATGATAAAGAGATCGTCAGGTCTCTTGGCAAACTTCTGGAGCTGGAAGGATATAATGTGCTTAGGGCTTATAATGGCATGGAAGCGCTGGATCTGCTTGTCACAGATAAAGTCCACCTGATTCTACTGGATGTGATGATGCCCCGGTTAAATGGCCTGTCGGCGCTCATGAAGATACGGGAAAGGAACAATATACCGGTTATCATGCTGTCGGCGAAAACGGAAGAGAGCGATAAGGTCATCGGCCTGTCCATGGGAGCCGATGACTATGTGACGAAGCCGTACAATACAGCGGAACTGATGGCGCGGGTCAAGTCGCAGCTTAGAAGATACTTTGCCCTCGGTGCGGCCACTCAGGCTGACACCGGAGCTGTTCTGAGGACCGGCGGCCTCGTGCTCGACAAGAACACGAAGCAGGTGACGGTTGACGGCGAGCAGACGCAGCTGACAGCTACGGAATATAAGATCCTGGAGCTTTTGATGGAACATCCGGGATATGTATTTCCGGCAGAGCAGATATACAGCAGAGTCTGGAAGGAGGACGTATATGCCGGTGAGAAGACTGTCATGGTACATATCCGGAGAATCCGGGAAAAGATAGAGATAACTCCGAAGAATCCAAAATACTTAAAGGTGGTGTGGGGAATTGGCTACAAGATTGAAAAATATGACTAACAGAGGAAAGGCGTCGCTGGCATTGTATCTTGCATCGGCAGCAGGAATTGCTGTATGCTCAGGAGTGTATGTATCATCCAGGTGGTTCGGCGGATGGAACGTGAATCAGCAGTTCAAGATTTTATGCTATCTATTTGTATCCCTCTTTATCATAGCAGTATCCGTGTTCTTTCACTTTTATCCGGCAAGAGCATGGAAAGATATGAAGAGATGGAAGATAGATACTATTGGGACAGAAGTGCTGGCGGCAGGGCTGCTGCTTGACCTGTGGGTCTGGTTTATGGGAATCCATTCTTCGATAATGGACGGAACTTTATTTTACTGCATTCGAATCGTTTCATATGGCATGATACTCGTGACGTGCGTTCTGTTCTACTTTCCGGTGGCGCTTATCGGCACAGGCTGCATCGTACTGCTTGGCAGGAGAGTGCTCCAGGGAACATTGAAAAAATCGTCCGTCATATATGATACTGTTCAGAAGAGGAGATTCTCCATGGCATTTGAGAAGGCGATGCGGGAGAACAGCAGGGCATCCTTCATCATAGCGACGGTATGCCTGGCAGGGACAGTAGGTGCTGTCTGGAAGAGCGGACTACAGTGGGGAGATCCGTTCGGGGTCGTCGTGATTGCCGTCCTGGCAGTGGTCTCCTATGTATGCTATATCAAGAGCTTTAGAAATAACAAGGTATATAAAGATACTGCATGCCTGCTGCGTCAGATAGATGAGATGTCAGATGGTGAACTAAACGCACAGGCAATCGAAGAAGAGGATTCGCTGCTATATGAAGGTTCGAAGAAGCTCAGCAGTATCGGTGCAAACCTCAAGCGGATTATGGAAAAGCAGATGCAGGCGGAACGGATGAAGATTGATCTGATAACAAATGTGTCTCATGACTTAAAGACGCCTCTTACATCGATGGTCGGTTATATAGATCTGCTTAAGAAAGAAGAGATGGGAGATGAGGCAAAAGATTATGTCGATGTCCTTGCATTGAAGCAGGAACAGCTCAAAGATATGATACAGGATATCTTTGACCTGTCAAAATCCACAAGCGGGGAAGTGAACCTGGAGCTGGAAGAGCTGGATATGAAGAAGCTTCTCGAACAGACGCTTGGGGACATGGAAGACGCAGTCGTCAAAAGCGGCATGGCCATTCGTGAAAGAGTAGATGACAGGAGCCTTAATATAGTAGGGGATGGAAAGAAGCTTTACCGCGTGCTTCAGAATATCATAAGCAATGCGCTCAAGTATTCCCTGAAGGGGACGAGGATATATATCGATGCGGGGAGGGAAGAAAACCAGGTATATGTATCAGTCAAGAATACGGCCTCTTATGAGATGGATTTCGGCCCGGAGGAAATTATGGAGCGGTTCAGCCGGGGGGATAAATCACGCAATACAGAAGGGCACGGACTTGGACTTGCGATTGCGGAAAGCTTCACGAAGAATATGGGAGGCAGCATGTCGGTGGATATAGACGGAGACCAGTTTAAGGTGAAGGTAGTGTTTGAAGGACTTCAGGCATAAAAAGTTCCAAAATAATCTGTATACTTTAGAGAAGCGTAAAGATAACAAATGGTGCCGCAGGTCATCTAATCTGATGATTCTGCGGCACCACTGTTATTTCGACTGCATTTTCTTGATGACCTTTAATCTCGTAAATTCTTCCCGCTCCTTCTCTTCGAGAGCATTTGTTATCGTATATACGAGGTTGCTGTACATCGGAATGGTTATATTCTTTAAGGCGTTAGCGCGTTTCTGCGTCTTCTTGATATTGGTGGCCAGGCGGTAAGCAGCATTTTCTACCATGGACAGCTTGATCGTCAGTTCCTTTACATCACGGAATGCCTCACGGACGATATCGATAGATTCATACGTGGTGCTGAAGGAGTAGGTCAGGTCGTTCTGCTTAGCGTCATATTTGACATACGGAATCTCTGTCCCCATGATGCTTCGCGTCTGAATGCGGATGGAATCTTCAATAGGGACAGTGAAGGCAAGCTGCTGTACCATGCTGATTCCATGCTCGATATTGGCCCGCTGCAGGCAGGCATATGCCCGTGTAAAGGTGGAGTCGATCTCTTCCTGTATATCCTTGGCCTCGTCAATCAAGCCCATAAGCTCTTTGAGAAGTATATTCCGTTTTTTGTCCATCAGGTCGTAGCCCTGGTGTGCAAGCGCCAGTGAGTTCTTCGCAAGCATCAGGTTGCCCTTGGTCGGAAATTCCCGCGGATCCATATAATTCCCCCCTTATTCTGCCTGTTGCGTGTAGTATTTGTCTATAATCTTCGTGTCTATACGGTCCAGCTCTTCTTTTGGAAGCAGTGCCAGAAGCTTCCAGCCAAGGTCGAGCGTCTCTATCATAGAGCGGTTCTCAGAAGGCCCCTGCCCGATGTAGTGGTGTTCAAACTCTTCCCCAAACTTCAGATACTGCTTATCAATAGGAGAGAGCTCATCTTCGCCGATGACGGATGCCAGGTTCCTGGCCTCGCCGACTTTGGCATAGGCGGAAAACAGCTGGTTGGCCAGATCCTGATGGTCCTCCCGCGTATATCCGGCTCCGATGCCGTCCTTCATAAGCCGGGACAGAGAAGGGAGGATGCTTATCGGAGGATAGATGGCCTGACCGTGCAGGCTCCGGTCGAGCACGACCTGGCCTTCGGTGATGTACCCGGTGAGGTCGGGAATCGGGTGCGTGATGTCATCATTGGGCATCGTCAAAATCGGAAGCTGTGTCACGGAGCCATTGGCCCCTTCAATAATGCCCGCCCGTTCGTAGATGGTAGCCAGTTCGCTGTACAGATAGCCGGGGTATCCTTTACGGGAAGGAATCTCACCCTTTGAAGAGGAGACCTCACGCATGGCTTCTGCAAAAGAGGTCATGTCTGTCAGGATAACGAGAATGTGCATATTCAGTTCAAAGGCAAGGTACTCCGCCACTGTGAGGGCTACCTTTGGTGTGATAAGCCGCTCCACGACCGGGTCGTTTGCCAGGTTGAGGAACATACAGACATGGTCCGCAACGCCGCTCTCTTCAAACGTTTTCTGAAAAAAGTCCGCGACGTCATGTTTGACGCCCATAGCGCCGAACACGACAGCAAACTGTTCATCTGATTTATCTCCAAGCGAAGCCTGCTTAACTATCTGGGCGGCCAGCTGGTCGTGTGGCAGGCCGTTGCCGGAAAATATCGGGAGCTTCTGTCCCCGGATCAGCGTGGTCAGCCCGTCGATTGCTGAGATTCCGGTCCGGATATAGTTGCGGGGATATTCCCTGCGGACCGGATTCAGAGGGAGGCCGTTGACATCCCTCATATCATCTGAAACGATGGGGCCAAGTCCGTCTATAGGCTGGCCGATACCGTTGAAGGTACGCCCGAGCATATCCGGAGATACTGCAACCTCCATAGGATGACCGGTCAGCTTCGTATGGGTATTCTTAAGGGACATATTTTCGGTTCCTTCAAATACCTGAATGACGGCCCTGTCTTCATAGAGCTCTACGATACGCCCCATTTTCCTCGTGTTGCTGTCAATGACGAACTCCACGATTTCATCAAAGAAGGCATCCTGCACACCTTCCAATACGACGAGAGGGCCATTGACGCTGCTCAGCCCAAGATATTCTATTCCCATTGTGAACCCCCTCCTTTATGCGTTCTTTTCCAGAACTTTGTTACAGAAATTATCAATGTCAATCTTATACATGTCGAGCATCTGTATGTTGTCGTTCGGGACATCATATTTGATGGCGATGACCTTTTCAAATATATTCTCCGCTTTCAGCACAGACATCGGCATGCCCATAGCTACCAGCTTCCGGCAGGTCTTATACAGATAGAGGATGACATCCATCATCTTGAACTGCTTTTCCATGGATACACAGGTGTCATCCTTGTGAAATGCGTTCTGCTGCAGGAATCCGAGACGGATGACCTTGGCAATTTCCAGAATAAGCTTCTGGTCGTCGGGCAGGACATCTCCGCCTATGAGCTTTACGATCTCCATCAGGCTGCTCTCCTGATTGAGAAGTGCCATCATCCGGTTACGGTAATCTACAAATTTGGGCGACACGTTGTCCGAGTACCATCCGCTCAGGTCATTCAGATATTCGCTGTAGCTTGTGAGCCAGTGGATAGCCGGAAAATGCCGGGAATATGCAAGTGACTTGTCAAGTCCCCAGAAACAGCGGACGAAACGTTTCGTGTTCTGAGTGACCGGTTCGGAGAAATCTCCGCCCTGGGGAGATACCGCGCCGATAATCGATACAGAACCCATATTGCCGTTGAGCGTCTGCATCATGCCCGCGCGCTCATAAAAAGCAGACAGCCGGGAGGCCAGATACGCCGGGAAGCCCTCCTCTGCGGGCATCTCTTCGAGACGTCCGGATAGTTCCCTTAAAGCTTCCGCCCATCGGGAGGTTGAGTCTGCCATGATAGCAACGTCATATCCCATGTCCCGGTAATATTCCGCGAGCGTAAGCCCCGTATAGATGGATGCCTCACGAGCGGCCACCGGCATATTGGACGTGTTGGCAATCAGCGTGGTCCTGTCCATAAGCGGGTTCCCTGACTTGGGGTCGACAAGCTCGCCAAACTCTTCCAGAACCTGAGTCATCTCGTTGCCGCGCTCTCCGCAGCCGATATATATGATGATGTCCGCATCGGACCATTTCGCAATCTGATGCTGCGTCATCGTCTTTCCGGTACCGAATCCGCCTGGTATAGCGGCGGTACCGCCTTTGGCAATTGGAAACATCGTGTCGAGGATCCGCTGGCCTGTGATGAGAGGTACGCTGGCCGGATAGCGGTGATGAACCGGCCGGGGGACACGGATAGGCCAATACTGCGTCATGGACAGATCTTTCTTCGTTCCGTCATCCAGTTCCAGCGTAACAAGTGTATCTCCAATCGTATAGGTCCCGTCGGGGACGACAGATACGACTCTGCCGGAGATGTCGGGGGGAACCATGCATTTATGCTTGATTGCGCGTGTCTCAGGAACCTCTGCGATGATGGTGCCGCCCTGTACGATGTCACCTTCTGCGACGGTGATGTGAGTATCCCATAATCGGTCGGCATCCAGCGCGTTAACGCTCACTCCGCGGGTTACGAAAGCGCCTCCGGTGTCCGCAATCCGTTCGAGAGGCCGTTCAATGCCGTCGAATATATTGTCCAGGATACCCGGGGCAAGCGTGACAGACACGGCAGAACCCGTGGCTTCAACAATCTCTCCCGGTTTCAGCCCTGAGGTCTCTTCGTACACCTGGATGGTAGTCAGATCCTTGTCGAGGGCGATGACTTCGCCTACCAGCTTCTCATCTCCGACATGCACCATCTCCGACATCTTGAAATCGGTCTTTCCTTTCAGATAGATGACGGGACCGTTGATGCCGTAGATTGTTCCAGTATTATTCAATTCCCGCACCTCCCTTGAATGAGAATTTGTGGTATAGATTATCGATAGCTCCTTTAAATGCGTGGTCGATCAGGATGTTGCGTCCAGGAATGACAGCCCGGATGCCGCCGATGAAGTCTTCCTTGCTCACGGTCAGGGTCATTCCTGTATGCTCCTGCAGATAAGCAATCTTATCCTTATCGGATGGGTTGAGATAAAGCGTCATCGTCTCGCCATTTGCAAATCTGGCGGCACTTTCAATGTATGCGATAAGAAGCCGTTTATAATCATCCGTCTTCATATAGTCTTCAACCAGCCTGAGGACTTCATCGAAAAGCTTGTTCTTAAGCTCCCCCTGCGTCCGGCTGAGCTCCCTTTTCAGTTCGAGCTGAGCTTTGGAAGCGGCCATATTCAGCTGCTGCCTGGCATTGGTAGCCTCTGCCTTGAGCCGTGTTTCGGATTGGCGGACGGCCTCTGCGCGATGCTGTTCAAAAACGCTTTGAAGCGCCTCTTCATGCTGCTTTATGATTGCATTTCCCTGTGCCCTGGCTTCTTCCATGGCAGCAGACTGTAAATGTGATATTTTTTCTTCTAACGTCACGCGGGTCACCTTCTTTTTATAATTTCAAGCCAATGGCTTCATTTACGTAAGATGTGATAAAATCTTTTTTACGTCCGGTTCCGTGTCTGTCAGGAATCTCGATGAGCAGCGGCATGGTACGCTCCAGCTTGATCTCATCAATCAGGTCCGGGAACTCTCTCCCGAACTTCTCGGTCAGAAGGATGATGCCTACGGTGCTGTCATTCATGGCATCCTCGATGGCCTCACGGAGTTCGTTCCTCTCATGCACGACCACTCCGTCTACGCCGGCCAGCCGCATTCCTGTCAGGGTATCGATATTATCACTGATCAGATACATCTTCATATTACAGTTTACCTAAGATCATGAAGGAGATGATAAGCCCGTACAGGCAGACACCTTCTGCAAGACCTACGAAGATAAGTGATTTGCCGAGCGCGCTGGAATCCTCGCTGATAGCACCGAGTGCCGCGCTTGCCGCGCTTGCTACGGCAATACCGCCGCCGACACATGACAAACCGGTTGAAAGTGCAGCGGCAAGATAACCGAATCCAGTGGCATTAGAAGTAGCGGCAGCAGCGGTGTCGGCTGCGACAGCCGTATCGCCGCCGAACATCATGATAGCTGCGATGACAAATGTACCAAAATAGAAGAATACATTGGTGCCGACCGCCCTTTTATAACGTTTTTTGTTCTTTTCCCCAATCAGGTAGTAACCGAAAGGAATAATGATGCTGAGCACCAGCGCTGCGACTAATAATAACTTGACTGTTAATGACATGATTTTCTCCTCCTTGGATATGGATTAATTTTTATCTTGTTTTTTATGATTATTAAATGGTTTAAATTCACGCCCGCTGCCCTTATAGAAACGGCTGAACATTTCATAATATTCCAGACGGAGCACCTGGATGCCTACGATGAGCCCTTCCAGTCCACATACGACCAGATTGCCGATTACGACGACGATCCAGTTCGGTGAACCTTCCTGTGCGCCTGAGAGCATCAGCACCACTTCCATGATTGCCGCATGGCTCACGGCAAAAGCCCCGATCCGGACGAAAGAGAGCGTGTTGGAAAAGTAGCTAAGAAGTGTCTCGAACAGTTCGAAGAACCCTTGTACGAGGAACATGCCTTTGCTTGTCTCCAGCTTCTTGTGATTGCGTTCGGCCAGGTTGGTGAGCGGTTCCTTGAATATAAATACGAGGATGGGTATTCCAAGGAATACCGCCATCAGTATATTGCCGGGAACTTGATGTCCCGTCATATAGAGTACGATTGTGAATACGATAAATCCGTAAAAAACAAGCCCTGCTATACCATTGTTGGAAAACCAGATGTTCTCCGTATCCTTTGCCCGTATGGCATTGAGGATGTGGAAGATCATGGACAGGATATTCAGGCCCATACCGAATGCGATAGCTACGATGAACACCGTGTTGAGCTGTCCGATAAACGGCAGGCTGGTCATGGCTTCCATCGGTCGCAGCCAGCGGGCCTGAATAATATCTTCAAACCCGAATACGCTGCCAAACATAAATCCGAAAAAGGCTGAGAAAAGGCCTGCTACGGAAATGATGCCTGCCAGATTCATGTTCTTCAGCTTGTAGAGGAGTCCCCCTATCAAGAACAGGCACAGCCCTTGCCCGACATCGCCGAACATGGCGCCGAATATGAACGTGTAAGTGAGTGCCACGAATACGGTAGGATCCATCTCATTGGAAGAGGGGAGTCCATACATGCGGATGAACATCTCGAATGGCTTGAAGAACCTGGGATTCTTAAGCTTTGTGGGAGGGTCGCCGAAGAACTTCTCCCGGTCCTCCTCCACGACGACAAATACTCTGTCGTCACCTTCGGATTCTTTCAGAAAAGCTTCCACATCGTCCACGCCCATCCATCCGCAGAGAATATAATAATCTTCCTTATTGTCATCTACACGGGCCGCCATCTTGCGCACGTCAAAGTTGTTGGACAGCTCCTCCAGCCGTTTGCGTGCCCCGAGAAGCTGGCTGGCCTGATTGTTCAGAAGGTCCTGTATGCGCTGATCAATCTCTGCGATACGGTCATCCAGATCAGTGATATCCTCTTCCAGGCTGTCATATGCGACAGAAGGCGTTCCGATATATTCGTCCGATATGGTGATACGTTCAAAATGCAGGGAGTTAAAGACGGAATCTACTCTGCTCGTCTCGGCGTTGGCCACAAAGTAGCACCCGTATACGTAATTCTCGTCTCTTGTACCTTCAAGGAATATGGCATTCAGGTCTTCAAACAGATACTTTTCCAGTTTCCGGTAATAATCAATACCGATTCTTCCAAAACGAAGCTGCATATACCTATAGTGGAGAACCTTGTGCAAGTCGAAATCCAGTGGTCTGAATGGTTCTAATACATGCAGCTTTTCCAGCAGTTCATCTTTATTTTTTTTCAGCAGTTCCTTTTTTTCCTGCAGTTCAAGATAGTCGTGGTTGAGCCCGCGGATCAGGGTCATGATAGCATCTGTAGAGAGCGTGGTATCTGCAGGAATATTGGAGACAGAAAGCTTGGAAGTGAACTCCTCTGCCTTGGCAAGCGGTTCTTTATAAGGATTCATCTCCACGAACGGCAGAAGATTGTCCGTCGTCTTAAGCTCTGTGACCGCATTTTCCAGCTGCATCTCATATTTTGACAGATAGACGTCACATACACGGTCGATGTCGGTACGCGGTCCGCTGATGCTCAAAAACTTCATCTTTACAATCATTGAATTACACCTCCCAGATATCCTAACGTCTCTCTTGAAGACAAGCCATAACGGATGCATTCAAGGGCTGTCGTCAGTTTATATATCTCTTCTTCCTTCAGGAACAGATAAGTTGTGATAGTCGCAATCGAATACGGATTGCCGCGCCGGTCCGACAGGTACAGGTGCATCAGGCATTCTTTGTACATCTGCTCAATCGTCTTGCTGTCATGGATGTTATATTTCCGCGCATAGTAAGTGTCTTCGAGCAAGTGCTCGAATTCCTCCAGGGTTGGAGCCTCAACAAGCGCTTTGAATTCATCGATGCGCAGGCGGTAGTGGTTCGGTATTGTGAGTGAATATATATCGGGCGGAAGCATATGGTAATACTTCTTGGCACGGTATATCCACTGGATGTTAAGCAGGTCCATATTAGTACCGCAATCTCTTGTATAGATTTCCAGCTCTTTCTTGTTCGTCAATATCTGCTTTCTCTTTTTCCACACCGTGGAAAAGTAGTACAGTTCCAGTGCCAGGTCATAGTCGAACAGAGTGGCCGAATTAGAATCCCGGAGCCTCCGCAGAGGTGCGTAATATTCTGTCGACTGCAGATTGTCTACCAGTTCGGCGATGGTCCTGGATGTGATGAGCTTCTCGATACGAATCTGTGAATATTTGTCAAAAAACTCTTTTTTATAGTCCAGGTCAAAAGGCTTTTCATAATGATTGAATACAATCCGGAAACAGTAGTTTATCAAGTCTACTTCGTATTTCTTCAGATAGAGCTTCAGGAACTTCTTCTGTTCCAGCCCTGCAAATCGGAAGATTCTTGTATAGTCGTCGTAGAGAGACTGGTAGAGTATCTTCTCGACATGCCGCCTGTGGTACAGTGACACATCCATTTGATTCATTAATTCTGCGTAGGCGGGCTTCTCTTTCAGGTAGGAGATGATCTCGGGAACACTCCTGAGCGATGCAATATTTTCAAAATCCTGCCTTGTAAGGAGCTTTGCCTGCATGGCCCGTACTTTTGTTACAATTCCGCTGTATGCCATAAGATTGCCCATGTTCTACACCTCAGTTATACGTTTTAGGATATCCTGTGCATACGCAGTATGGTTTTCCTCATATTCTTTCTCTAATGCGTCTATCGTCGCCTTGTTTTTCTGCCGCTGTGTCTCCAGTATCCGGTCGACTTTCTCGGTGGCCTCCGCGCGGATGCGCTCCAGCTTCTTCTGCGTGTCAGCTTCCAGGTCTTCATCAAACTTGTCACGCCGGGACTGTATCTGCTGCTCAATGTTGAATTTCTGAGCCTCTGCATGCTCTACGATTGCTTCTGCAGTCGTCTCGATGTCTGATAATTTCTCCACAATAGAGTCCATACTACGCCTCCGTTTCTACTTACTATCTGATAAGTATAATTTGTATTATATGTTAATAATACACTTATTTTTCTAAATTACCATAGTAAATAATAAACAAATTGAAAAATTAACACTAATTGACTTTTCTATAGGAAATAGATAGACTAAATAGAAGCAAAAAAGAGGAGGCAGATATATGCGATTGAGAAATATACCACGTGCTGAAAGCGTACTGAAAGGATGCAGGGAAGTGATAGATGCGCCTGCTCTCTATAGGGGAAGCTGGAACGACGTGTTTGGAAATGAGAATCCCTTATACATTGAAATTGGAATGGGCAAGGGGAAGTTTCTGCTGACGATGGCAGAGCGGCATCCGGAAAGGAATTATATCGGAATCGAACGATACTCAAGCGTGCTTTTGCGTGCCGTTGAAAAGTATATGGAGTCTGAAAATGAAGCTCCCCGTAATATCCGCTTCATCTGTATGGATGCTGCGGACATAGCTGATGTATTTGACCAGGGGGAGGTCTCTGGAATATACCTGAACTTTTCAGATCCGTGGCCGAAGGCGAGACATGCAAGAAGGAGGCTTACATCAAAGGAATATCTGTACAGATATGACAAGATAGCGGCTGATGGTGCAATGCTTGAATTTAAGACGGACAACCGTGGGCTGTTCGACTTTTCTATAGGGGAAGTCAGGGAATGCAGCAGATGGGAGATGGGAGGATACACAACAGACCTGCACAGCGATGAGGATATGAACCGCGGAAATGTTATGACGGAATACGAGGAGAAGTTTTCCGCAAAAGGCAACCCTATCTGCAAGTTGAGGGCTGTCAGGAAAGCATAGGGCGGTTGCTGCATATAATATAAAGAAGAATAATGGTCAGGATGTGAGCATGTGGGACGTGGAAAGAAAGGATTGAAACATAAACTATGTGAAATCACTTATCGCAAAAGACACTTAAATGAAAAACTTGCCTGTATTAAAAAATCATTGGATGAGGTATGCAGAATACTGAATCCCAAGTGCTGACATAAAGATGGCTTAAGAAAGGTTGAAACTTATGCTACATTTAACAGCTAAAAATTTTGATTCGGAAGTAAAACACGAGAGTCTTCCGGTGGTCGTTATGTTCTATGCGGTCTGGTGCGGTAAATGCGCTATGATGAAGCCGATTGCGGAGGATGCGGAGAAGAAATATAAAAGAAAAATAAAGTTCTGTGAGGTTGAGATAGAAGAGTCGGAGCTTCTGGCTGCGGAGTATGACACAGAAATCGTGCCGACGTTCATCTGTTTTAAGGAAGGCAGGATAGTGGGGGCGATGCGGGGAATCATCGATGAGGATGTATTCTACGATAGAATACAGAAAATATTCAGAAATAGTTAAGGGGCTGTTTCTTTGCAAATGTCCGCGAATATGATATATTATGTGGGAGCTTACTAAATAATTGATGAAAAGGGGGTATGGTGGTTGCACCAGACTATGATGAAAAAGTTTAAAAAGATAATACCTGTTATGATGGCAGCTGTGCTGGCATTTGTCAGCGTGCCGTTCACAGCGATGGCAGACAGCTCTAAAGTTGTCACGCTTGGAGCGAATCTTACAGATGAACAGAAGAAATCCATGTATGATTACTTCGGCACATCTGCAGATAAGGTTGATACGATTGAAGTTACGAACGCAGATGAAAGAAAATATATGGAAGGAATCGCTTCAGAAGCCCAGATTGGAACGCGGACATACAGCTGTTCCTATGTGGAGCCGACCGGCAGCGGCGGAATCCAGGTGAAGGTGGCGAACCTTACATTTGTAACGAGCTCTATGATTGCAAGTACACTCCTGACCTCAGGGGTCGAAAACTGCAACGTGGTGGCGGGTTCTCCGATTGAAGTGTCCGGAACAGGTGCGCTCACGGGAATCATGATGGCATATGAAAAGGCCAGTGGTGAAGAGCTGAGCGAAGACCAGAAGGCCACTGCGACCGAAGAGCTTGTCACGACAGGCGAGCTTGCGGAGTCTATCGGCCAGCAGGAAGCGGCAGATCTGATGAACGAGGTGAAGCAGGAAGTCATCGAAGACGGGCTTAAGGATGATGACGAGATAGAAGGTGCCGTAAATGATGCGGCAGATAGTCAGAACATATCTCTGAATGAGGATCAGAAGGCCAAGATCGTATCTCTTATGAAGAACATATCAGAATATGATTATGACGTGAAGGCGCTGAAGAATACGCTTGAGAACCTGGAGGGCAAAAGCGAAGGATTCTTCTCCAACCTGTGGAATTCCATCAAGTCTTTCTTCACAGGCGGAGACAGTGACGGCGGCATTATAAATAATACGAATGACAGTATTCTGGGCGACAATGCTGTTATCGACAGTACGATTGACGCTCTGAAGTCTAAAGACTCCGGTGACGGTGAAAGCTTCTGGGATAAGATTGTCAACTTCTTCAAGAACCTCTTCGGAGGTGATGAGGAGGAAAATGCGTCAGATGATTCCGATAAGGGCAATACTTCCGATGACGCGGATGTGCCGGATTCTTCTGACAGCCCACAAGATGCCGGAGACGATACGCCTGCAGGCGGGGCTGACAGTCCAAAGCAGGATGATACCGGCAGCGTTACAGATACACAGGAGAATCAAGACGGCCAGAGCACACAAGGAAATGAAGGGCAGCAGGACGGAACTTCAGAATAAATATAATTGGGGACGTAACCATTTTCAAATTTGTTACGTCCCCAATTGCATTTTGCCCTGTACCTTAATGAACGAAACCCTGTACCTAAATAGGAGTTCAAATTACCAATATTTTAAAGCCGCCGGGATTTTTCGCTGCCGGCGTTGATGCATTCTATAACGGCAGCTCTCATGCCGCCCTTTTCCAAAGCTTCACATCCTTCGATCGTAGTGCCTCCTGGCGAGGTCACCATATCTTTTAGCTGGCCTGGGTGAATATCCATGTCCAGAATCATTTTTGCTGTGCCAAGGCACGTCTGGGCTGCCAGCCGATAGGCCGTTGCTCTTGGGAGTCCTTGCTTGACGCCTCCGTCCGCCATAGCCTCGATGAACATGGCTGCATAGGCAGGCCCCCCGCCGCTCAAGCCGCACACCGCATCAATCAGGTGTTCCGGAACAAGCTCTACGATACCGATAGAGTCATAAATCTGCTGTACTTCTGCAAGCTCCTCCTCTTTGAAATCGTTGTCCGAACAGAGTGCGAAAGCTCCTTCAAAGACCATGGCAGGAGTATTCGGCATAATGCGTAAAATGCGGGAGGAACCGCTTATCATAGCGCGCAGCCGTTCCACTGTCACCCCCGCGACGATGGACATCATGGCCTTGCCATCCAGCGCATCTTTACACTGTGCAAGCGCCTCCGAGGCGTTCTGAGGCTTGACTGCAAGTAGAACAATGTCGCTGCTTCTGCATACGTCCTCATCGCTTTCTGCAAGATTCACGCCCCAGTCATGGGCCTTATCCATCATCTCAGGATTTATATCATATACATAGGCGTTTTCTTTCGGGAGGATGCCGCTTTTCAAGGCTCCGTATAGAATAGCGCCACCCATGTTTCCACAGCCGATAATACCGATTTTCTTCGTAATCATGTTTTCTCCTTTCGTTGGGGACGGGGGAAATCTAAAAAGGGTACGTCCCCAATTGAACTTTACCCTGTCCCTAAGTGGAATTTCCAGGCATCTTGTAAATTTTCCGGTTTCTCAATCAATTGTTTTGTGCCTTCTGCCATGCATCGGGCAGCGTAGAGCATTCCTTTTCTGCCGATGCTCATTCCGGCCTGTCTGGCGGCGGCCCAATGGTGGAGGGGGGTGCCTCTGCACATGGCTGCGGCACTTAACGTAATCGTCGGAAGCGTGTGGCTGACTTCCGAGACGTCGGTACCGATGGAGATGGATACCGGCTCTTGTTCAAGTGGTTCCAGCCCCTGGAAATATATACCGCCATTGTCAAGGCCGGCCTTTTCACTGATCTGAGCGGCGAAGCGGATTTCATCCTCGGTGTATTCGGGAACCGGAACCCGGGTCATCGCGTCATAATATATCTCTGACAGCACTCGGTTGACTTTCATCTCCTTACAGCTTCCGACAAGCTCGATTTCTAGCTCAGTACCGGTCATCAGGGCCGCGCCCCTGGCACAGTCGTCCACGCGGCTGCTTGCGTCTTCAGTGCGCGAACGCTTACTTGAACGGATGAAGTAGTTCGTCTGCGCGTAGTCTGGAACGACATTGGCGGGGAGGCCATTATCCTTGTAAGCATAGTGCATGCGCACATCCTGAGGTACATGCTCCCGCAGATAGTTGACGCCTACGTTCATGAGCTCGCAAGCGTCAAGCGCGCTCCTTCCCTCCTCTGGCGAGCGGGACGCGTGGGCACTGACCCCACGGAAGATATAATTCTTGATATCCTGCGACTGCCAGATATCATTGCTGACCCTGTTGCGGTCAAATGGATGCCACGTCACAGCGGCATCCAGGCTGTCGAATACACCCTGGCGGTTCATGATTATCTTGCCGGACATTATCTCCTCTGCCGGGCAGCCGAACATAAGAAGGGTACCATCCATTCCGGATGCCTCCATATATGCCTTCAGCGCACATGCAGCGGCAGCAACGGCCGTGCCTAGCAGATTATGGCCGCATGCGTGGCCGATTTCGGCCAGGGCATCATATTCGGCCAGAAAGCCGATGGCTGGCTTTCCCTTTCCCCAGGACGCGGTAAATGCAGTATCGATACCTGCGGTCTTCCAGGCAATCTGGAACCCGCCTGCCTCCAGAAAGTCTGCAAGACACCGGGAAGACAGCGTCTCTTTATAGGCAGTTTCCGGGTGCCTGAATATATAATCGGCAACTGCTGTTATGGATGCCTCATGGTCAGAGAGCCATTCTGCGATGAGGTTATCAGAACTGTTCATGGTCCACTCCTTCTAAGACGTCGAGGTATTCCTGCCCAAACGTTCGTACATAATCTTCCAGGGCAAGGGCAACAGCCTTCTCTCCTTGCGATCCAAGCTTTTCTTTTAGCATATTGCCGACCGTGTGGAGCAGATGGGCAGTGTGGAAATTAAAGTCTTTCATACAAGACGTGCCGAGCTCTTTCTTTTTATCCGCAAGCTGTCTGGATTCGTCTGCCGTCAGAGGATGTCCCCAGTCGAACTCGCAGCGCTCACCACCCCAGCTAAGAGCAGTAGTAGTTGGCGTACATACAAAGTCCGGGCGAAATCCCTGGTAAACTGCATTGTCTACATTGACACAATAATATTTCCCATAGTCGAGAAGTCCGTGCTTCTTCCAGGCGTCGCACCAGGCACAGCGTGATATGTAGGTCCTAAGCGTAGGTTCGGTACGTAGCTGTCCGAACTCCATCTGCCCGTCGAAGTCAGGCTTCCATTCCCCATAAGCCTGGTTCGTCATCGTCGTCAACTCGTCCCCGTGGGCCAGCGCTCTGGCTGCCATCCGGGAGCCACGCTCGCGGCCATAGGCGGTCATCCCCTCAAGCACTGCCTCTTTGCCCTCTTCTTTGCACAGCTCTATCGCGTGCTTTGCGAGATATGCAAAAAGCACAGCATGATGTTCTATTTTACATTTGACACATTCTTCTGCCATAATACCATACCCCTTTCTTGTAACGCATTAAAGTAAAATCGTCAATTATATTATACAGCCAAGAAAAGTATATGAAAACCATAATTTAAGAATATTTATACCGGAGAGAAAAACAGCGGCAGATTCGGCGGGTGGCATGTGAAGAAAAAGAAGCATACGACAGCAAAAATCCAGCCCGTAAACACGAGCGAACTGGCATTCTTGCAGAAAGGGCACCGATAGAACACAGGGGCTGCACGAAAAGCAAGCAGGACACTGAGGAAGAATATAAATATATCGAGAACGACAAAACTCCGCCCGACGATACCCGTATACGTGTAAAAGATTATTACTATGGCAGACATTCCAAACAGGACAGCCAGCAAGCGCGAACAAAAATATCGGGAAAGAGACGTCCTGTGCTCATAGCAATAGATAAAGATAACCACCAAAAGATACGGGAAAAACAACAGTTTCAGATGTTCCCATACGGATTCATTGACAGGACAAAAGAGAGCGGCGACTGCGCTTTCACCCGTCCACTCGTACAGGAAATGGTTCAGGCATCCCAGTACCGCCACAGCGATAATGTACGGAAGCTCCGCCTTGTTATATAATTTTTTCATCATAACTTGTCCTCCTTATACTAATATATGAAGGGAAAGAAAAAATATGAAAAGTATTTGACAAACAGGTAAAGCAGTGATAACATATACATACCAAACGAATGTATGAATGTTTGCAGATGAGGAAAGTAAAATGGCAAGGAACAAATATCCTGAAGTGACAGTCCAGCGCATACTGGATGCGTCTATGAAATTATTTCTGGAAAAGGGTTATGAGAATACGACCATCCAGGATATCGTAGATGAGCTCGGCGACTTGAGCAAAGGTGCGATTTATCATCATTTTAAATCAAAAGAAGACATCATCCAGGCTGTCGGAGACAAGGTACACGAAGGTGTGGACTTCCGAACGATGTATGACAGTGCCGATAACATGACAGGCCGTGAGAAGCTAAAGCAGATGATACTGTACAGCGTGAAGAATGCGGACCAGAGGAAGCTCATGAAGTCGGCGCCTACCATCATGCAGAATCCCAAGTTCCTGGCTATGGAAGTGCGGGAGTCGGTAAGCGAGTTCGCACCCATTATAGCCTCCTATATCGAAGAAGGTATTAAAGACGGTTCACTGGAGGTCGAATATCCGGCTGAGGCAGCGGAGGTTCTGATGCTGCTGGCGAATATCTGGATTAACCCGCTTGTATTTGCGGTAGATATGGATAGGTTTGAACGTAAGCTGGGGTGTATCGAACAGGTTCTGAACGGTATCGGACTTACGATTGTGGATGATGAAATAAGGGAAGCGTTACTGGATATGCGGAAAGTACTGGACTGAAAAAAAGCGGTCTGAAATCTTCAGGCCGCATATATTATAGCCATATACATACCAAACGAATGTATGAAAAGGAGAATGAAATATGAAATTAATGAACAGAAACTTTGTACTTGTAGTGATTGGGCAGATTATATCTCTGTTCGGGAACAGCATATTACGATTTGCACTGCCTCTGTACCTGCTTGACGCGACGGGATCTTCCGCCGTGTTTGGCGCGGCTATGGCGTGCTCTTTCATCCCGATGGCCTTGCTCTCGCCTGTCGGCGGCCTGCTGGCAGACAGGATTAACAAGAAGAATATTATGGTAGCTCTGGACTTCGCAACGGCGCTGCTTACAGTGCTGTTCCTGCTGGGGATCCATGTGTATTCTCCGGTGATGCTCGTCACCGTGGTCATGATAATATTATCCGGCATTCAGGCAGTGTATCAGCCGTCCGTGCAGGCAAGCATGCCGCTTCTGCAAGAGAAGGAGAACCTTATGACCGCCAATGCAATCATTAATCAGATCAATGCGCTGTCCGGGCTGCTTGGACCGGTGGCAGGCGGCATCGTATACGGCGTGTGGGGCCTGACCCCTGTCGTGGCCGCAGGCTGCGTCTGCTTCTTCCTGTCTGCCGTTATGGAAATCTTTATCAGGATACCGAATGTGAAGCAAAAGGCGGAAAAGAGCATATGGGCTACCGTAAAGGTGGATATAGGCAGCAGCGTCAATTATATCCAAAAGGAGCAGCCAGTCATCAAAAAGGTGGTGGTCCTTATCGCATTTTTCAACCTGTTTCTGACTTCCCTCATCATCGTAGGCGTACCTGTCATCGTAAAGATTTATCTCGGACTTTCCAGCCAGCTTTATGGCTATGCCCAGGGGTTCGGCGCAGCGGGAGGACTTATCGGAGGGGTGCTGACAGGCATACTGGCGGGAAAGCTTAAGATACAGAAAGCATGGAAGCTTCTGCTCTGGACATCATTTGCGTTGTTTCCGATGGGAGCCATACTCGCGTTTCCTGTACCTGCAATGGCAGCCTATATTGTCATGACGCTCTGCTATGGCATCATCATGATGATAGCCACTATGTTCTCTGTTCAGATGCTGGCCTATGTTCAAGAAGTTACTCCTGTCCACATTGTCGGTAAAGTCATTTCGATGGCGATGGCAGTTTCCATGTGTGCACAGCCGGTTGGGCAGGCGATGTATGGGGTGCTGTTCGATAAGCTTGGACAGATGCCGTATATCGTCGTAGGCGGGGCGCTCGTAGTAACGGCCGGAACCGTAATAATGGCAAGGCATATATTTACCGGAATCAAGACAGGACATGAGCAGGCAGCACAGATGGCGGAAATTGATTTTGTCTAAAAAAGCTGAAAAAAATTTGTAAAAAGGGCTTGCAATTTGACAGGCGATATTATATAATAACCCTTGCGTCACAGGTGACAGGCTCACCTGTGGCAACATAGGGAAATGCGCGATTAGCTCAGCTGGCAGAGCACCTGACTCTTAATCAGGGTGTCCAGGGTTCGAACCCCTGATCGCGCAGTTTAATCACTGTTTTTGGAGCATTTTGCTACTCCGGGGACGGTGATTTTTTTGCATATGAACGAGTAATGAGCGGGGCCTTACGATCCCGCTCACACATGAAAGAATGCCCTGTCCGCAAATCAGTCGTCGATTCCAAATAAGGCCTCCAGCCTGTCTTCGGCAGTGTCCAGGATATCCTCAAGGGCGTCGATCTCTCTTTCCTGCTGCCTGTACTCAGAGGCGTCAATAGAACCGCTGCGGTACCCGTTTTCCAGATTATCATCATAGAGGTCCAGCTGATGGTCGATATCATCCAGCTCATTCTTCAGCGTATAGAACTGTTCCCGCTGCTCAGAGGCCGAGCCGGACGGAGTGGTTGAATTGACCTTGTCTGCGGCGGCTTCGACTGCTGATTTGAGTGAGTTATAATCAGTGCTGCCAGCAGATGTTAAGCCGCCCTGTCCTTGCGTGTCCTGTCCTTGGTCAGCAGTTCCTGATGTGCTGCTGTCTGTACCGCTGTTATCAGAACCGGTGCCGGATTTCTTGTTTTCCAGATCAGTGACCTGCTGCTCCAGCTTATCTAATTTATCCTCCAGCCTGTCTTTCCGCTCATCGGAACAACCTGTCAGTGCAGATGACGCTAATACGAGGGTTAATCCTGCCGCTGCAATTATTCGTTTCCTTTTCATATATGAATACCTTCCTTTCCCTTTGATACGCTTATCATATAGGATAAAAATTAAAACAACATTAAAATATAAGATTAAATATATTTTAATGTGAGTTTCATCTTTTTATACTATAATAAGACAAAGAGGTGAGATAATATGCGTATACTTGTAGTAGAAGATGAGCGAAATCTTCTTAATGTAATCAGAAAAAGGCTTGAAAAAGAACATTACAGTACAGACGGTGTAAGCGACGGTGTCGAGGCGCTTGAGTATATCAGACAGACGGACTATGATGCCGTTATCCTGGACATCATGCTTCCTGGCATGCCAGGGACAGAAGTCCTGAAGACGATGCGCAGGGAAGGGAAGCGTACGCCGGTCTTGTTCCTCACAGCCAGAGACGCGATTGAGGACAGGGTGCGCGGGCTTGACCTGGGTGCTGACGACTATCTTGTGAAACCGTTTGGATTTGAAGAGCTTCTGGCCAGAATACGTGTGATGATTCGCAGGAACAGCCAGTCCGGCGAATTAGATAACATATTGCACGCGGGCAATCTTACGATGAATATAAGGACACACCAGGTGTGCAGAGGGGATGTGGAGATTGAACTGTCCGCTAGAGAATCCCAGATTCTGGAGTATCTTCTGCGCAACAAAGGGTGCGTCCTTACGAGAGAGGCCATCGAGGCTCATGTATGGAATTATGATTATATCGGCGGTTCCAACATGATAGATGTGTACATCAGATATCTCAGAAGAAAAATAGATGAAGGGCATGAAGGGAAGCTGATACACACGGTACGCGGTCAAGGCTATGTATTGAGGGAAGAAGTATGAAACGAAACGCAGTGAGGATAAAGATAACTCTGTGGTATGCTCTGATTATACTCCTGCTCATGGTAGGCCCGCTGACCGCCCTCGTATTCACGGCTGAAAAAGTGTCATGGAACAGAGCGGAAGGGAATTTAAAGGAGAGCCTGCATGACTTTATGGAGGAGATCGACATACATGCGGACGGCTACGAGGCGGATGAGGATACGGAATATTATGATGACGGCGTTAGCTTCAGCATTTACGATGAAGAGGGCAAGCTGAAGGAAGGCAACGTGCCCGTACATTTTCCGGAAGACACAGTGCTGAAAAGCGGTGAAGTGCAGAGCGTCTCGTCAGAAGATAGAAAATGGATCACCTATGATGAAGCATACCGCACGGAAGGGCAGATTATCTGGTTCCGGGCAGTGGCATCGGCAGGCGACCTGTCTATGATGGGGCAGGTACTGCTGACCCTTGTGCTGATTGTCACCCCTGTACTGGCAGTTCTTGCCATCGTTGGAGGTTATATTATTACAGGCAGGACGCTGAGGCCGGTAGAGGAGGCGCTGGAACGGGAACGGGTCTTCACAGCAGACGTATCTCATGAACTGAGGACGCCGGTGTCAGTTATTACATCAGAGAGTGAATTTGCCCTGATGCCCGAGACATCCAAAGCAGAAATGCAGGATAGCCTGTCAGTCATCCTTAAGCAGGCAGGCAGAATGTCGGACCTGATAGAGCAGCTCCTTGTGCTGTCACGGGGGGAGGCTGGCGTACAGAAGCTTCAGATGAAGGAAGTAGATATGAGTGTCCTTGCACAGCTGACGGCAGAAGAGATGGGAGAAAAGGCGGAAGCCGAGGATATCAGGATTGTGACGGATATCCGTCCCGGCCTAAAAGTACGGGGGAGTGAAGAAATGCTGATACGCCTTTTTATCAATCTGCTGGAAAACAGCATACGTTATGGAAAAAAAGGCGGGACCGTGCGGGTATCCCTTTCCATCGAAGGAAACTCTGTAAAAGGCTGTGTGGAGGATGACGGGTGTGGTATAAAGCGGGAAGATCTGCCCCATATATGGGAACGGTTCTACCAGGCAGATGCCGTGCGGACGAAAGACGGGCGCAGAGGATTTGGACTGGGGCTCCCGATGGTGCAATGGATTGTGAAGGTCCACCGTGGAAGGATTCAGGTAGAGAGCAGGCTGGATGAAGGAACGAGGTTCACATTCTGGCTGCCCGTATCTGTATCCGGAAGATAGCAGGAGGCAAGTATATATGCAGATTACGGACTTGAGAATTCGGAATTTCAAATCCATACGGGACATGCACATCCAGGGAATCGAAAATGCACTTATCCTAGTGGGACAGAACAATACGGGCAAGACAGCAGTGTTGGATGCTATCCGGGCAGTAGGTGGCTCGTATGACATAAGCCGGGATGATTTCCAGGAGGACTATCCCAATATTGAAATCATGGTATCGCTGAGCATCGCTGAGGAGGACCTAAGGCTTCTGCACAAGAGCGGTGCAGTCAGCCAGTACCGAAGATATGATGCATGGCTTTCTGACCTTCGCAAGAAGCTGCCCTCATTTGACGGGACGGTCCTGTCTTTCCAATACGTAGTGAATCGGGAAGGAAAGGTGCGATGGGGCGATGGGAAGCAGAAGAACAACCCATATATCCAGGAAGTATTCCCGAAGATATACTACATGGACACGCAGCGCGGACTCGGACAGTTCCAGGAGGAGCTGCTGATGATGCAGGAGGACAGCCTGCTGAAGCAGATGAGAAAGGGCTGCTGCATTTTCGACCAGGCAAAGCCGTGCAGCAACTGCTTTGCGTGCATCGGGCTTATCAATCAGAAGAAGCCGGGGGAGATGAATGCTTTTGAAGCGGCAAAGCTGCTGGATTATAAACTGTACCGGCTGAACCTGGATGATTTTTCCCGCCGGGTAAATGAGAACTTCCGCAGAAACGGCGGCCATGATGAGATACGGTTCTCCATGAACCGTGACATCGAGCGTATGCTGTCGGTCACTGCGGAGGCATATGATTCCGGCAGAAATATAGTAAAGCCGGTGGCCCGCATGGGAAAAGGGATGCGCAGCATCTATATGCTGTCGCTTCTGGAAACTTATGCCCAGGGGAAGGGGCAGAATCCAGGCATGATTATAGTGGAAGAGCCGGAGATATTTCTCCATCCACAGCTGCAGAAAGTGTCAGGGGAGATCCTATACCGGCTGTCCAGAAATAACCAGATAATATTTTCTACCCATTCACCCAATATGCTGGCTAATTTCAACAGCCGCCAGATCCGGCAGGTCGTACTGGATGAGGAAGGATGCTCGCAGGTCTGCCATAAGACAGACATCAGTGCCATATTGGAGACGCTTGGATATACGGCAAACGACCTGATGAATGTGAACTTTGTGTTTATCGTAGAAGGAAAACAGGACAAAAGCAGGCTGCCGCTTTTGATTAAGAAATATTATTCCGAGACTTATGACGAGGACGGCAATCTGTCACGCATAGCCATTATAACAACGAACAGCTGCACAAATATCAAGACATATGCGAACCTTAAATATATGAATCAGATATATCTGAAGGATAATTTCCTGATGGTACGCGACGGTGACGGCAAGGACCCAGAGATGCTGAAGCGGCAGCTGTGCAGATATTACGAGGAACGCAGCATGGAAGACGCAGATAAGCTGCCCCGCGTCACAGAGAAGAATGTGCTCATCCTCAAATATTACTCCTTTGAGAATTACTTCCTGAACCCGCTTATTATGGAGCAGCTCGGAATGATAGATGCAGAGGAAGAATTCTATGAGATTTTTCTGGACCGGTGGAAAGAGTATCTGCATAAGATTCAAAGCGGAACAGAGCTAAGAAATATAATCGGACAGGACCTGGAAACGGTGGACGATGTCAAAGCCCATATGGAAGAGATTAAGACATATATGAGGGGGCACAATCTTTATGACATATATTATGGAAGATATAAAAAAGAGGAACAAGAACTGCTTACAAAATATATCGACCTTGCATCAAGGGAGGATTTTCAAGATATTCTCGATGCCATCGACCGTTTTATCTATTTCGAAAGTCGAAAGGCCGAACCGTTATGAGGAAGTAAAATAATGAGGAATTATTGTGGATGTATTGACAATCTGCCAGACGACGCATTATAATATACCCCAAAAGGAGTTACTAAATATAAAACATACATTTAGTAAAAAAGGAGGTACCATATGCTGTTATTATCCAGAGAGGATATCAAAAAAGTATTTACAATCAAGGACGCGATTGAAGCAGACAAGAAGGCGTTCCAGCTCGTAGTGGAAGGAAAGTGTGACGCGCCGCTGCGCACGAATATCCAGGCGCCCAAGCATGATGGCTGCTTTTTATTCATGCCCGCCTATGTCGAAGAGATGGATACCGCATCGCTGAAAATCATCAACATATTCCCCCACAATATAGACAATGGGATACCGTCATCTCCGGCACAGGTACTGCTCATTGACGGCAATACGGGAATCGTGACGGCAGTGCTGGACGGTACATATGTGACGCAGCTGCGGACCGGCGCGGCTTCCGGAGCAGCGTTTGACGTGCTGGCGAGGAAGGATGCCAGAATCGGAGCCCTGATTGGGACAGGGGGACAGGCGGCGACACAGCTTGAGGCTATGATGGCGGCCCGTAATCTGGAAGAGGTAAGAGTTTATGACATGAATTATGAACGTACGCAGGACTTTGCTGCCCGTATGCAGGAGGAGCTGAAGGACTATGGCACGAAGATCGTGGCAGTCAGATCTTCTGATGAAGCGGTTGAGGGTGCAGATCTTTTAATCACAGTCACACCGTCTTCCAAACCTGTATTCGATGGAACAAAGGTGAAGGCCGGAGCGACCGTAAGCTGTGTAGGCGCCTATCAGCACCATATGCAGGAGATGGATCCACGTATTCTGACCCGTGCGTCCAAGATATATTTTGATTCCGAGGAAGCGGTTCTGTCCGAGTCCGGTGATATTCTTATTCCTCTTGAAGAAGGAATCATCACGAAGGATGACTTTACAGGGGACCTTGGCGACGTAATAAGAGGCAAGATAACAGGACGTGAAAATGATGAAGAGATTATCGTGTTTGAGACGGTAGGCGTAGCGACACAGGATCTTGTCGCAGCCAAGGAAATCTATGAGAAGGCAGTGGCAGCCGGTGTCGGCACCAACTGGAACTAGAAGGAGGGCGTGATATGCCGCATATCAGTATCAAGATGTATCCAGGCAGAACGGAAGAAGTCAAGAAAGAGCTGGCTGAAAAGACGAAGGAATTTATCATGGAGCAGATGAATATGGAAGAAAAATACATCTCTGTATCTGTGGAGGAATATGAGAAGGAAAACTGGAAGGAAGAAGTCGCCGACAAGATCCGTCCGGAGGAACTATACGTAAAGGCAAATTTCTAGGCAGGTGAGGACTCCCCATGGATAATGAAATCTTAATGCTCAATAAGATTGGACTGACCGATGCAGAAGCCAAGGTTTATCTTACGCTGCTGCAGAACGGCAGCCTGTCCGGGTATGAGGCAGGAAAGCTGGCGGGGGTGCCACGCTCCAAGATATACAATATACTGGAATCGCTCATTCAGAAAGGCTTCATACTCTACACAGAATATGAAAGCAACAATAAATACGCAGCAGTCCCGATGACAGAAGTGGCGGAACGGGTCGAAGACGAGACGAAGAATGTCCTGTCGGACTTAAAGGGGCGGCTTGGCATCTTTCCTCAGAAGACGAATCTGGACTATATCTGGCATATCAGGACGAATGGCAATGTATTCGCCAAATGCAGAGATATTATCAGAAAGACGAAAGAAGAGCTGCTGCTTCAGATATGGACGGAGGATCTTCCATACATCCTGGAAGACGTCCGGAAGCTGGAAGAGAGGGGACTGAGGCTCGGTGCTGTCATATTTGGTGCAAAAGATGATGAGGAGATTCCTCTTAAGAAGTATTGCAGGCACGGAATGGGACAGGAGAAAAAAGAGGAGATGGGAGGACGCTGGATTACTCTCGTGTCGGACAGAAGGGAAGTAGTGTTCGGACAGATTATTAGCGACACGATTGCCGAGGTAATCTGGACAGAGAGCAGGCCTATGATATCTCTTGCGGCAGAGTGTGTCAGACATGACATGTACTTCTATAAGAGCGCGGACAAATTCACAGATCTCATGCAGCAGGAATATGGGGATGATCTGAAAGGGATACGCAATATATTCTAAAACGAATAAAGACGAGAACAGGCACAGTGTGCAACAGGCACGCCGTGCCTTTTTTTGTTCCGGTAAAAATCAACTCAGTTTATTGGTTGTTTAATTCACCGTAGAGAGCGAAAAATGTTTAGTAAAAGCATTTAATTGTGCGATATGTCGAAAAATAGTTTCGTAATTCTGAATTATTGTGGTAAAACAGATAAAATGTTAGAATTTTATAAAAGGTTTTCGTAAAACAGTTTCCTTGAGGAGAATATTTTAACAGAAAGGGGGACATGGATGAACATACAGGATATAGCCAAGCTGGCACAGGTATCGGCTTCTACGGTTTCGAAAGTAATCAACGGGAAGGATAAAGAAATCAGTGAAGAAACAAGAAAAAAAGTTCTGAAGATTGTAAAGGAATATAATTATGTACCATATTTTAAGTTTCTCGAGAAGGATGGATTGAAAAAACAATTAATTGGACTTATTGTTCAAAGAAATAACCGGGATCGTGAAAACTTGGTTTTATCTGTAGAAAAGGCAGCTAAAAAGGCAGGATACAGAATGATTGTCTGCTTTGCAGATAATGAAGATGAGATTTCCGATTGTGTTAAAGGGTTAATTCAAAAAAAAGTATCCGGATTGTTGATTGATTCAAAGCGGTGGATCCCCTGTGACGGATGGGAATCTAAAACCATATACATAAGCCAGACGAAAGTAGTTGACGAAAGGCAGCCCGTTACATTTTATTATCGCTTATCAGAGGCAGGGGAGCTGGCTGCAGAATATTTGTTAAATGCAGGACATAGGACTATCGGCTGTATATTTACTAAGGCGGACAGGTCTATCGCAGATGGATATAAGGCGATGCTTCGAAAAGAAAATCTGCAGGTACAGCCTATTTTGATTTATGAGAGTGAACTTCTGGAGGAGATTGAGAGATATGGTATTAGTCAGTGCCTCAGTCAGAATGCTACTGCACTCATATGCGGTTCTCAGGAAATCGCATGCTGTGTCTGCCGGTTTCTGGAGCGTACGAATACGTTAATTCCCAAAGATATTTCTCTGATTGTAATTGGCCAGGACAACTTGACTGAGTTGCTAGGATATGATATTACGGTGGTTCGGTTTCCCACAGAGCAGATGTATGTAGAAGCGTCAGAATATCTTTTAGATGTAATTGAGAATCCGCAGAAAATGGGTAGGGTCAGAAAGTTCCTCCCGGTGCTTATTGAAAGAGGCAGTGTGGCAAGGCCGGCCCAGGAGAAGCAGGGAGAGAAACTTGTGGTAGTGGGAAGCATGAATATGGATGTCACCATAGAAGTTGCAACAATTCCAATTAAGGGAATGACACAGATAGCAGGAAGGGTAAGGGTGTCACCCGGTGGTAAAGGGGCAAATCAGGCAGTCGGTGCGGGAAGACTGGGTGGGGATGTATACATGATAGGATGCCTGGGCAATGATATGGACGGGAAACAGTTATATACAAGCCTGGTGGAGAGCCATGTGCATACAGACGGAGTTATGTTTGACTCCAATCTGCCGAGTGGAAAGGCCTATATCAATGTGGACAAGGAGGGTGAGAATACAATTGTAGTGTATCCCGGTGCTAACCAGAATCTGGATGAGAAACAGATAAGAGAATTCCGGCATGTTTTTAATAATGCAAAGTACTGTCTGCTTTCCCTGGAAATCCCGATAAAGACGGCGGAGTATACAATAAAGTTTTGTAATAGAAACCACATTGCTATTATTTTAAAGCCGTCAGGGGCGGATACAATGAAGGAGGAGCTGCTGAGCGGAATTGATTTTTTTATCCCCAATGAAAAAGAACTGCATAAGATTGTGGCGGGGACCGGAAGTGTGGAGGAGAAGGCGGGTATCCTTCTGCAACGGGGAGTAAAGAATGTAATTGTTACCTTAGGAAAAAAAGGATGCTATTTTAAAAATGATGAGAAGGAAATTACTTTTTCAAGTGCTGATTTTCAGGCGGTGGACACTACAGGCGGTGCAGATTCGTTTATAAGCGCCTTGGCAGTTTATTTGAGCGAAGGAAAAAATATCGAGCAGTCAATACAATTCGCTACCTATGCTGCGGGAATTACCGTAACAAGATATGGTGTCCAGCCGGCACTCCCGGACAGACAGAACCTGAATATATATGAAGATGACATCAACGCTGGTACAACAACGCGGTCATCATAGACAGGAGGAAAGAATAATGAAAAAAATACTGGTAGTGGGAAGCCTGAATATGGATTCAGTAATTGAGACGCCGTATATGCCCCAAATTGGCGAGACCATTCTTGGAAAAGGTGTTTCCCAGATTCCGGGCGGAAAAGGAGCCAACCAGGCTTATGCAATCGGAAAATTGGGTGGATATGTCTCTATGATAGGAGCAGTAGGCAATGACATGTACGGTAAGAAGCTAGTTAAAAACTTAAAAAAAGTGAATGTCCATACCAGTGGAATCAAGGTGCTGGACAACTGTCCTACCGGACAGGCCTACATTAACGTAGACCATAACGGTGACAATACCATTATAGTAATACCGGGTGCTAATGCAATGATTACAAAAGAAATGATAGATGAGAATCGGAATCTCATTGAGGAATGCGATATGGTAATTATGCAATTAGAAATACCGATTCCTATTGTGGAATATGTAAAGAGCCTGGCATTGAGTATGGGAAAACAGATTGTCTTAGACCCGGCTCCTGCGGCAAATCTGCCGGATAGTTTCTTTGATGGAATTGACATTCTCAAACCCAATGAAACAGAGCTTGGTATTTTGTCAGGCAGGACATTGGACACATTGAAAGACTTGAAAAATGGTGCAGAGCAGATGCTTGCAAAGGGGATAAAGAGGGTTGTAGTTACACTGGGAAGTGAAGGATGCCTGATGGCGGAAGAAGGAAAAAAAACATTCTTCCCGGCAAATAAGGTAGAGGTTGTAGATACTACTGCAGCAGGGGATAGTTTTACGGCCGCATTTGTCATTGCATTAAGTGAAGGGAAAAGCTATGAAGAAGCAGTGAAGTTTGGACAGAAAGTTTCTTCTATCGTTGTAACAAAAAAAGGCGCACAGACATCCATTCCGAAAAGAGAAGAGGTGAGAGAATGAAGAGGATTATTATAGATACGGATCCGGGAATTGACGACGCTTTTGCAATTTTGCTTGCACTTGCGGCAAAGGAAAAATTAGAAGTGTTGGCATTAACAACGGTAAACGGAAATGCAGGTGTGGATCAGGTGACAAAAAATGCTTGCAAGATATGCGACATCGCAGATGAAAATGAACTTCCCATATTCAAAGGCTGCAGCAGGCCGCTTTGCAGGGAGAGGGAAAACAGTGCAGTGTTTCACGGGGACGATGGACTTGGAAATATTGGGATACCGGATACAGTGGTAAAAGTAGGCTGTGAGCACGCAGTGGACTATTTAGTAAGGAAGGCAAGGGAGGAGAAGGGGGAGATTACTTTGACCGCTATCGGTCCGCTGACAAACATTGCAGCAGCAATCAAAAAAGATGCGGAATTTGCAGGAAATGTAAAAGAGCTGGTTATCATGGGCGGCGCGGAATTCAAAGGAAATATGTCGCCCCATGCAGAGTTTAACTTCTGGGTAGACCCAGAGGCGGCAAAGATTGTATTTGCAGCAGGGTTCGGCAAAATTACAATGATTGGCCTTGATGCCACGGCTTATATTTATTTAGACCCTGTACTCAGGGAGTTACTGTATGCAATCAACACTCCTGTTTCCAGATTTATGCATAAAATATCCAGGGTTTATATGGATGGCCACTGGAAGATTGAAAAAAAGCTGGGATGTGAACTGTGTGATGTTCTTACGATTGCTTATTTACTGGATGAGAGCGTGGTTGAAAAGGTGGATGCATTTGTGGACGTTGAAACAAAGGGACTGTGTGAGGGGGCATCTGTCGTATACCGCAAAAAATATTATCCCCAAAAAGAGAAAAACTGTGAGGTGGCAGTAAAGGCAGATGTAAAGCATTTTTATGACATTTTTTTCAAATATTTATTTCCTGAATATTTGGCTACCGCAGCACAGCTGTTAACAAATTACTACGACTCAAAATAAACAAGTATTAAATGAGGTTAGAAAAGGAGGAAAAATTATGTTAAATGAAAAAAGAGGTCTAAAAGCAGATTTTACTTTAATTACTATTTTGATTATTCCAATCGCAATTGCAGTTAATTTTATCATTGGAAGTCTCGTGCTCACCCTAAAACTGCCCTTGTATTTGGACAGTATAGGTACGTTTCTGGTGGCAATATTGGCCGGGCCCTGGGTTGGCGCCCTGACGGGTTTTTTAAGTATCGCAATTAACTCCATTGCAGACCCAACATTGTTCCCGTTTTCTATTATAGCATGTGCGCTTGGCTTTATCGTTGGTTTTATGGCAAGAAGAAAGATGTTCACAACGATTGGCAGGTTTATTATCGCAGGTATTATTACAGCGTTTGTCGCAATGGTGATGAGTATTACAATCTCTTATATATTTTATGGTGGGTTTGATACAAGCGGAAATGCACTGCTGCTGGGTACCATGGTGACTGCAGGAATCCCGTTCTGGCCGGCTGTGGTAGTGATTAATTTTATTTCCGAGGTGCCGGATAAATTTATCTCTCTGCTTGTGCCATATTTAGTAATCAGGGGAATGTCGGAGCGCTATTTACATAAGTTTTCAAATGGATCGGTATTTATTGATGCAAGAAAAGCAAGAGAGGAAAAGAAGAAGAACAAATAATCTTGTTTTGAAGGAGGGTGAAAATGGAACGGAAAAATCAGAACATTATCAAACGATGGAATCCGTTAACACTTCTGTTTTTGATTATATTATTAGCTGTGTTTTCTGTATTATATAATTATAAGGTGACGCTTGTGATTGTTATGATTATGGTTATTACAGCAATGCTGGCAGGTGAAGGGCATAACTTTTTAAAAGCCTGGATAAAATCCATTGTTGTCATATGTGCAATATGCTTTGTGCTACAGTCTCTTTTTATTCCTGGGCAGCAGGTGCTGTGGGAATTCTGGGTATTTCAAATAAAGAGAGAATCCATCGGCAGGGCCATAATACTTTGTTCCAGAATTCTGGGGGTAGGATCGGCCATATTATTGGGTGCGAAGTTAATCGATATGAGCAGTTTGATGACGGTATTGGAAAAAAAGGGGATATCCCCCTCAGCCACATACATCCTGTTATCCACATCCAATATCATCCCTCAGATGTCAAAGAAGATGAATGCGATTATGGAAGCGCAAAAATCCAGGGGAATAGAAACAGACAGTAATCTCATTGTGAGAGCAAAGGCGTTTTTTCCGGCCGTTGTTCCATTACTCCTGAATTCTCTTGTCAGCGCGGAAGAGAGGGCGATTACAATGGAAGCCAGGGCTTTTTCAGCATCCTGCTCCAAAACAAAGATTAGAGATGTAGAGGATGCCAAAAGCGATAAGATAATACGCATATTACTGGCAGTCATACTACTCCTTGGGATTGGAGGTAAAATATGGATTGTATTAAAGTGACAAATCTGACGTACCAGTATCCAACCTCTCAGCAAAAGGTGCTAAAGGATATTTCTTTTTCCGTAAAAAAAGGTGAGCTATGTGCAATTATAGGTGCAAATGGAAGTGGTAAGACGACGCTTTGTAATGCAGTAAGAGGATTTATCCCTGGTTTTTATAAAGGAGAGATGACGGGAGAGGTACTGGTAAATGGAATAAATGTACAGAAGGAGAAAATGGGAGATTTAGCGCTACATATAGGGTTCGTATTCCAAAATCCATTCACACAAATCAGCGGGATAGCAAAAACGGTATATGAAGAACTGGCATTTGGCCTTGAGAATATGGGAGTAGAGCCTGACAAAATTCATGAACGCATTGAATGTATCATGAAGCTTACCCATATAGACGAATTCCGTGACCGTGACCCATATCAATTATCCGGGGGCCAGCAGCAAAGGGTTGCTCTTGCGGCAATTCTGGTGATGGAACAGGAGGTTCTTGTCATTGATGAGCCGACTTCCCAACTGGACCCACAGAGCACAGATGATATCTTTGAAATTATTTGGCAGATGAAAGAGATGGGGAAGACTATCGTGCTTGTGGAACATAAAATGGAACAGATAGCAGAATATGCAGATCATGTTATTGTGCTAGAAAAAGGGAAGGTTGTTATGGACGGCACTCCAAAAGAAGTATTCACAGATACGGATATACTGCGGTATCATACGCGTCTGCCTCAATGTACCAGAATTGCATTGGAAATGATGAAGGAACGAATATCGTTTTCAAAAATTCCGATTACAGTAGAAGAAACAATACGTGAACTGAAAAAAACGTTAGAAATATAGAAAGGAGGAAAAATGTCATTAGTAGAAGTGACTAATATCTCATATAAATATCCTAATGGATACCTTGCTGTAGATGATGTCAGCTTTTCCATTGAAGCCGGAGAAAATATTGCTATCATCGGACAGAACGGCGCTGGGAAGACCACAACCGTGAAAATGCTGAATGGTCTTATGAAGCCGTGCGCTGGTGATGTTCTGATTCATGGAGAATCTACAAAAAATCATACAACCGCACAGATAGCAAGAAAAGTAGACTTTTAGCCCCACGAATGCTATTATAATTTTGTATAATTGCTTTAATTAAGTAGTATCTGGATTAAAATTCAACAATTCCGGAATTATTTCTGTGGAATTAAAAGTCTACTTTTATTGCCACGTATCCCGTATGAAATTACAGATGATACGGCTTTGCGCGGCAGTAAAAGAATAGGGCAAAAAGCCTGCCAGGCAGCGAAAATACGCGTATGGAAAGGATAATAGAAGTATGACTATCAGTGATAAAGAGATATTATCTTTAATTGTAGATGAAGGTAATGATGTCACATATCTTTCTGATATTGAGAATTATAAACTGTATTTTGTGAACAGAAAGGGGCTTGAAATATTAGGGAATCCTGATATGGACGAGTGGTATGGAAAGCCTTGTTATGAAGTGCTGCAGAACAGGACTAGTCCGTGTCCGTTCTGTACAAACCATCTGCTCAGGGAAAATTCTTTCTATGAATGGAACTTTTTCAATGAACATATGAAGAGAAACTTTGCGAAACGGGGAACAATCGTTAATTTTAATGGCAGAAAGACCCGGATGGAATTTGCGATAGATGTCACGGAAATATGTGATATGGAGAAGAAGCTGAAGCAGGAACTGGAAGTACAAAAGGTGCTGATTGACTGTGCGCTTGCTCTGAACAGGGAAAGCAAAGAAGGGGACGAATCCATATATGCCTTTCTGAATATCATACGGGACTACTATGATGCGGACAGGACTTACATTTATGAGATAAACGAAGAAAAAGACGTATTCAAGAATACATATGAAGTCAGCTGTAAGAATATAAAACCGCAGTCAGCCGGACAGATGGAGCAGCCTTTGTCCTCAGTGGAGTGCTTGATGGAGACATTTAGAAATGGGCAGATATATAGCATATCACTGTCTGCAGAGGCAAAGGAGCGGGAATCTGAGGAAATCAAAATCCTGACCAGCAGAAAAATAGACAGTCTGCTTGCTGCGCCTCTCGTATTGGAGGGAGAGGTGCTCGGATACCTTGGGGTTGATAACGCAAAGATAAATGCAAGTGCAGAGGTACTGCTCAGGCTGGCTCCAGAATTTGTCATCAATGATATCAAAAAGAGACAGATCTGGCAGGCGGCTAAGAATTCGGGGTACATGGACGATCTTACAGGGCTTGGCAACCGTAAAAAGTATCGTCATATGATTGAATGGCTGGAACAGCAGTACCAGGGAGAATTTGGAATTGTCACAGCAGATATCGACAGTCTCCGGAATATCAACAATGCTTATGGATATGCATGGGGCGATCATATGCTCAATTACGTCGCAGAGACGATGACGAAGTGCTTCGGTGATTACGTGTATCGTATCGGTGATGACGAATTCGTGGCATTCTGCCTGGACATCAGCAAGGAAAGATTTGAAGAGGAAGTGAGAGAGCTGCAGAAAACAGCCAAATGGGATGAGCAGCTGCAGATAGCAATCGGTTCAAGCTGGTATGAGGGAGAGTGCGATATAGACTACCAGATTACGGTTGCCAATGAGAAGATGCACATCAACAAGCTGAAAAATTATAAAAGAGGAGGAGCTCAGAAAGGCATCCAGAAGTATAGGGGAGTGCTGGCGGACAATCTCCAGAGGGAGATTGAGACAGGCAGGTTTGTCGTTTATCTCCAGCCGCAGATTAATCTGAAGAATAATGAGATAGGCGGGGCGGAGGCGCTCATAAGAAGACTGGACGAAAAAGGGAATATCATCTTTCCCAATTCCTTCGTCAGCAGGTACGAGGGGGATGAGATTATCAGATATATAGACTTCTTCGTCTTAGAAAGCGTATGCGGCATCCTGAAAGAATGGAAGGATAAGGGCCGCCAGGACGTTGGGATCGCAGTCAATTTTTCACGTGTCACGATGATGGAAGACGAAGTCGTAGAAAAGATGAGGGCGGTGTGCAAAAGGTTTGGAGTGGAACCGCGGCAGATTACGATAGAGGTAACGGAAAGTATCGGCATGTTGGAACGAGATACGCTGAAAGAGCTGCTGGATGACATACAGAAGTCGGGATTCCGTATATCTCTTGACGACTTTGGCTCCCGCTATTCGGATCTGGCATTGCTGTCGTTGGCGGACTTTAATGAGATCAAACTCGACAAAAGCCTCATTGACAGGATTGAAATCGGCGGCAAGCCAAGGGTGATTGCAGAGTATGTGCTTCAGATGTGCATGGAGCTGAAGCTTACGCATTCCGTAGCGGAAGGGATAGAGACGGTATCCCAGAGAGAGATTCTGAAGAACTTCGGATGTGAGCTTGGGCAGGGATATCTGTTCGATAAGGCTATCCCGGTGAATGAATTTGAAACAAAATATCTTGGGTTTTAATTTTTTTTACCAACTGATGTCGAAATTAGTCAATTTATGGAGAGTGAGTGTATGAATGGGATAAGCAATATGTATGGCAATACAATTGGGATGATGGAAAGGTCTCTGGACTTTCTCTGGACGAAGCAGGGGGTTACTACAAATAATATTGCAAATGTAGATACGCCTGGGTACAAATCTAAATATGTTACGTTCGAAGAGACATTTCAAAGAAGGCTTGCCGCTGCTTCCGGGACGGGTGACGGACGCCAGATAAAACAGGCGATAGCCGGGGCTTCAACAGTGATTCATGAGACAACAGGAGAGACGGCAAGGCTTGATGAGAATAACGTCAACGCTGATGCAGAGATGGTAGAGCTTACGCGGACCGCACTTCAGTACCAGTATGGGCTTAATTCTGTAAACAGCGATATTACAAGGCTTAGAACAGCAATAAAGGGCCAGTAGGAGGGAGACTATGATAGAAAGCGGATTTATTACCCCGATTCAGAGAATGGAGACAATAGGGGAACTGAAAAAGAATGAGAATGTGCGGCAGGACGGAGGCAGTCTGTTTTCTGATATTTTCAACAATGCGGTGAATGATGTAAAGCAGACGCAGGCCAATCTGGAACAACAGCAGTATCTGCTGGCGACGGGGCAGATTGACGACGCCCACACGGTTCCTATCGCGGCATCAGAGGCCCAGATGGCGGTTGACATGCTCGTACAGCTGAGAAATAAAGCAATAGACGCTTATAACGAATTGATGAGAATCAGTCTGTAACAAGTAAATGAAAAGGACATAAAGCAAGAACATGGATAAGATAAAGCTGAAGTTAAACCAATGCAAAGAATTCCTTGGAAAGTACAGCAGGAAGACAAAGATACTTGCCGGCGTCATAACAGTAGCCATTATAGCGGCAGCAGTCATAATTGCACTCGTTCTGAACCATAAAGATTATACGACGCTTTTTACCGGTGTAACGGAAGAAGAAGCCACGAAGATTGTAGGGAAGCTGCAGGAAGCGGGTGTAGATTTCCAGTACAAGGAAAATGGAGATATCCTGGTAGACAAGAGCGTAGCGGACAAAACCCGTGCGGAACTCGTGTACGAAGGATATCCAAAGAGTGGATTTACCTATGATGTATTCACGGAAAACTCCGGAGGGATGACGACAGATTCCGAAAAGGAGATGTATAAGCTTTATGATCTGCAGGACCGGATAGGCGCAACTATCCGATTTTTTGATGGGGTGAAGGACGCGAAAGTGACAATCGCCCTGAAAGAGGAACAGAAATATGTTCTGGAAGATAATGAAGATGAGGCAGGGACTCCAAGCGCGTCGGTTGTCGTGACGATGGAGAACGGCGACTCTCCTTCTGAAAAACAGGCATCCGCAATCCAGCGCCTCGTTGCAAAGAGCGTTCCGGATATGGAGATGGAAAATGTAGCGGTTTTTGACGGGAATGGAATAGAAGTATCTGTGGACAAAAACGGAGGCGGCGCGTCCGGAAGCAATGCCACGGAAGAGATTGCGCAGCTGATAGAGACTCAGATATCGAAAAAAGTAATTAATGTACTTGGCTCTTTTTACGGGGCGGACAATATACGTGTGTCGGCCCGGGGAAAAGTGAACATGGAGAAGATAATCAGGGAATCTACCACATATACGACTCCGGAAAAGATAGATGAGAATGATAAGACCGGCATCGTATCGAGCGAATCCACCACGCAGGACTCGGTAAATGGCGGAAGCACCGGTTCGGGTACCGCGGGCACGGAGTCGAATGCAGACACCCCCCAGTATAATGCGGGGACAGACGGCAGTTCAACCGGTTCGTCCAGCGAATCTGCAACGAGGGATTATCTGGTCAACCAGGTTAAGGAGCAGGGCGAGCTGGACACAGGTGTTCTCGAAGACTTGACCGTATCAGTGGCAATCAATGGAAAGAATGCAGGCAATATCAGTATGAATGAGCTGAGAGATCTGGTTGGCAATGCCACCGGTATCGCTGCCGCCGACAGGCTGGAAAAGATAACGATTGTAAATGCCCCATTCTATGAGGACAAAAAAGACGATGATACGAAAGAGGTATCAAATATTCTGAAGAACATTCAAGACAATCTCCCGGTGATTGCCGTGGCTGCCGCAATTGCTGCCGTAGTGATTGCTCTTGCAGTCATTTTCATACGCAGACGCAGGAAACGGCGGCTAGAAGAAGAGGAAGAACTGGAGGATCTGCTTATTCCGGATGTGACAGAAGAGATAAGGAAGCCTGAGATGCTGAACCTGAAAAACGAAAGGAGCAGGGAACTGCGTGAGAACGTTAGAGATTTTGCGGATGAAAATCCGGAAATATCCGCACAGATGATAAGAAACTGGCTGAATGGAGGAGAACAGGATGGACGAAAAGCAGACGAATAGTGCGGTAAATCTGTCTCCGGGCCGGAAAGCGGCCGCTGTCATAGCTGCGCTCGGCGCAGACAAGGCCTCCAAGGTATATAAGTACCTGACTGAGGATGAGGTAGAGAAACTGACGCTGGAAGTGGCAAAGCTTGGCCATCTGGAAGCAGAGCAGACAGAAACTGTTCTGGATGATTTCTACAAATCCTGCCTGACCCAGAAGGTAGTCACAGACGGTGGTATGGAATATGCACGCACGGTGCTTGAGAAGACGTATGGGGAATCAGTAGCGAATGAACTTCTGAAGAAGATGACGAAGTATCTTAAGAACCGCTCTTTTGACTTCATCAGCAAGATGGATACGAAGAACCTGTTCTCGGTACTGCAGCATGAGAGGCCTCAGACGATAGCGTTGATACTGTCGTATGTGGATTCGGCGCAGGCCGCAGATCTCATCGCGGAGCTGCCCGAGGAGAAGCGTCTGAAGGTTGTGGAAAGCATCGCAAGGATGGAGAGTGCCTCCCCTGACGCCATCAAAATCGTGGAATCCCAGCTGCTGAAGCAATTCGACAATATTCTTACTACAGACTTTACGACAATCGGCGGTATCGATTACATCGCAGATGTCATGAATCATATGGACCGGAGCAATGAGAAGTATATCTTTGACGAGATGGGCAAAGATGATCCAGATCTTGCAGAGGCAATACGGAAGAAGATGTTCGTATTCGAGGATATCCTGACGATGAATGACCGCTCCATCCAGCGCTTTATACGCGACTGTGACATGAAGGATGTGGTCTACGCGCTGAAGAATGCAAGCTCAGAGATGCTTCAGCTGTTCTTCTCAAACATGTCTACACGTATGGCAGAGACGATACAGTCAGATCTGGAAGTTACGGTTAACGTGCGCCTTCGTGATGTAGAAGAGGCGCAGCAGCGCATCGTCAACATAATCCGAAAGCTGGACGAAGAAGGAGAACTGGTAATCGGCAAGGGCGGAAAGGATGACATCATTGTATAGGGTACTGAAAAGTCAAGAAGATAAGAATAGCCATGCGCTGAAATACGATATGTATAAGGAACTGTCCCTTGAAGAAGAGCCGGCTGCCGGGGATGAAACAGCAGAGGATCCATACGAGCCCGGGCCGGACAGCATACTGGATGAGGCTGCCCGGCAGGCGGAACGTATACTGAACGCCGCAAGGAAGGGCGCGGATAAGATAAAAGAGGACGCATGGCAGGAGGCATTCCGACAGGGAGAGGAAGAGGGATATAAAGAAGGTATCAGGAGGGCGATGGAAGAGAACAGCCGTCGCTTCGAAGAAGAGCTGGAGATGCTGCAGGACAAGATAAGCAATTATGTAAAAGGACTTGGAGAAGAGAAGGACAAGCTTCTGGAAAAGTATATTGATGACTTGAAAAACATTGCGCTTTCAATCGGGGAGAAGATTGTGCAGACGAGCCTGAAAACGAGCGAAGACGTTATAGAACGCATGATATTGGCAGCCACCGAGAAGCTGAAAAAGGCGGCCTGGGCCAAGATATATATCGGCAGCGGTCGAGAGCCGCTTGATATCCAGGGGGACGCGGAATTCCTGCACAGCCTGTCAAAGCTTGCGGACAGTGTAAAGGTAATCATGATGGACGAAGAAGAAAAGGGGACCTGCATCGTAGAGCTGCCTGATGAGATTATAGACATAAGCGTGGGCGCTCAGCTCGAAAACATAAAAGAAATACTAAATAATGCAAGACTATAAGCAGGACTGGAGTGAAGAAGATGCTGAGAGACCTTCCGGGCATGATCATGAAAGCGGAAACAATCAATCATATAGGTAAGATAGAGAACATTACCGGCATGTCTATGGAGGCATCGGGAGGCAGTGCCAATATCGGAGATATCGTGCTAATCTACAACGAAGAGCAGAAGAAGCAGATACCGGCGGAAGTAGTAGGCTTCCGCGGTGAGAAGATACAGCTGATGGCATATGAGGATATGCCCGGCATCGGAACAGACAGTTTTGTCAGAAGTACGAAGAAGAGACTGAAAATACCGGTTGGGCAGTTTTTAAAAGGCAGAATTATAGATGCACTCGGCAATCCGATAGACGGTAAAGGAGAATTCGAATCCGAACGTTATTATTATGTGGAAAGCCCTAAGATTAATCCGCTATCAAGGCCGCCCATATCAGAAGAGCTGCACTTTGGCATAAAGGCAATCGATGGCCTTAATACGATTGGGAAAGGGCAGAGAATCGGCATCTTTGCAGGAAGCGGCGTAGGCAAGAGCACTCTGCTCGGGATGATAGCCAGAAATGTGGAGACAGATATCAATGTCATCGCACTTGTCGGGGAGCGTGGCAGGGAGGTCAGGGAATTTGTAGAAAAAGACCTGGGCCCCGAAGGAATGAAGCGCTCCGTCCTAGTCGTCGCAACCTCAGACCAGCCTGCGATGCTTCGGATGAAGTGCCCGATTGTGGCGACGACGATTGCCGAATACTTTAAAGACCAGGGAAAGGATGTCCTGCTTATGATGGATTCGCTGACCCGGTTCGCCATGGCCCAGAGGGAAATCGGGCTTGCCACCGGTGAGCCGCCGGTAGCAAGAGGATATACGCCGTCCATATATGCGGAGTTTCCGAAACTGCTGGAGAGAAGCGGCATGTTTGAGAAGGGATCTATAACAGGAGTCTATACCGTGCTTGTGGAAGGCGACGATACGAATGAACCGGTTGCAGATACAGTGAGGGGAATCCTAGACGGCCATATCGTACTGAGCAGGAAGCTCGCGAACGCGAACCATTTTCCGGCCATTGACGTAAGTGCCAGCATCTCCCGTCTGATGGCAGATATCGTGACAGAAGAACACAAGGAACTGTCATCCAGGCTTCGTGACATACTGAGCGTCTACGAGCAGAATGAAGACCTGATTTCCATCGGTGCATACAAGGCAGGGACAAATCAGAAGCTGGATGACGCGATTTCCAGGATAGACCAGGTAAACAGATTCCTGATGCAGGAAATCGGAAGAAAATATAATAAAGATGAGATGCTGGATGCCATGAGAAAAATACTGGCCCGTTAGGGAATATTCAGTTGCCGGCTGCGGAGGAATTCAAATGAAAAAATTTGCATTTTCACTAGACAAAGTATTGACATATAAAGAACAGATTGAGCACAATCTCAGGTCCGAATATGCACAGATAGTGCAGAAGGTGGCGAGGGAAGAAGAGAAGCTTCAAGGTCTTGAAGCGGAGCATGCGGCCTGCCGTATGAAATATGAAGAGGAAAAGCACAAGGGCAGTACGATACGCCGGTTGAAGATATACGAGAGCTACCTGGAAAGTGTCCTCTGGAACATACAAAAGACGGAGAAGCTGATAAAAAGGCTTAAGAAAGAAGAAGAAGCCAAGCGGGAAGAAGTCATCGCAGCAAAGACAGAGACTTCGTCGATAGACAGGTTGAAAGACAAGAGGAAAAAAGAATACAATGCGGTGGAAAGAAAAGCCGAAGAGATCTTTGTAGAGGAGTTCGTAGCCAATACGTCCTCCACAAGAGTAAAGACAGGATAGTAACTGCAATGCAGTTTTACTATATATATTAACAGAGGAAAGGAGGAGATAGAGATGAACACAATCGTGGCAGAAATGCCAAAGGCGAATCTGACGGGCGGCAATGCCGGTAAAAGCAAAGGTTCGGATGACGGGAATCAGATTAAATTTGATGAAGTCCTAAAAGGCCAGAAAGAACATACGGAAGACAAGGACAAAAAGCAGGATTCCAATACGGCCGATGGGACTGCGCTATCCGACGCGGCAGGTATGCTGACACTGCCATATGTGCCAGGTGCAGCCCAGGCAGCAGGTGACGTGTGCTTCATTCTTCCGGTACCGGAAGGGGAAGCCAAAAGCACAGCAGAAGCAAAAGTATCCGAACCTGTAAAGGCGGATATACCGGCTGTTATATCGGCAGATGCAGACAAGCAGCTCAACCGTGTATCTGAACGGGCAGTCATGACCGCCAATGATGGGATCACAAAAGAATCTGCTGTGAAGAACGAGATACCTGAGATTCCTACTGAGACTATACAGGGATTCGGGAAGCCTGCACAGCAGAAGACAGAACAGGCGGCGGTACAGCTGACGGACCGGAAGGCAGAAGAGATTGATGCAGCAGGCGTGCATGAGACAAGGGATATCCCGGAAAGGAACGCTGAAGCAGCCAAAAGCTCCGTATTTGCCGAAAGGACAGTGGAATACAATCCTGTAGCCAGAGAGATTACGACAGCCCCAAAACCGGCACATAACCAGGAGATACGTACCGAGTATATGGATATGCTGAAAGGTGACATCGCAAAGCAGGTAGCGTCAGGAAAGCAGCATATCGAGATACAGCTTCATCCGGACAATCTGGGCACACTTGTAATCAAAGCATCCTGTGAGGCTGGAAAAGCTGTCATATCAATCATGTGCAGCGAGGCAAAGACGATGCAGGCCATGTCGCAGCAGGCGAGAGAGCTGGCAGGCATTGTGGAGGCGAGGACCGGCAATGAGACGCAAGTGATTGTCGAAAGGCCGTCCGAGGACTATCTGCAGCAGCAACAGCAGGAGCAGAACAGCCGGGGACAAGAAAGGGAACCGGACAGGGAGCAGAGAGATAACCACAAGGGAGAGTTCCGTGAGAGCTTTGATTTCCTGCAGCAGCTGAGACTTGGACTCGCATAGAGAAAGGAGCAGACATGAATACATTAGGAAGTATACTGTCCAATTATGGAAACGCCGCATCTGCAAGGACGAATTCCACCGATAATTCAGGGGGAACAGCTTCAGGCGGAACCAATGGGCTGAGCATCAACGATTTTTATAAGCTGCTTTCCGCACAGCTCAGATATCAGGACGCCGACAACCCGATGGATACGAGCGAGATGATGGCACAGATGGTACAGACACAGATGATACAGGCGATTACAGATATGTCCGCCATCAATCTGGAGATGTATGCAATCAATACCATATCTTATGCAAGCTCTATGGTAGGCAAGACGGTGACGATGGCAGAAGTGGACAGTGACGGCAGATTTACAGGGGAAAAGACGACAGGTATCGTTACTGGTATCCTTATGGGCAACAATCCGACTCTCTTCATAGACGGCAAGGAATATACACTGTCACAGGTCATGACGGTAGGGGACGTACCTGACTCGGCAACCGATAGTCCGGAAGACGAAGGAGGAGACGATGGAAGTACGTAATATCTCCTCTGCCCGGGAACTGCAGCTACAGCATGAAGTTTACCGTCAGAAAGAGGAAAAGCCAGACTTTGGCGCCCTCTATGAAAAGGAGATACAAAAGACCGGGCTTCAGTTTTCAAAACATGCCGCCATGCGTATGAGCGAGCGTAAAGTAGAGATGACGCCTGAACTTGCAGGGAGTCTGAAGACGGCTGTGGAAAAGGCCCGGGACAAGGGAGCCAAAGATGTAGTTGTCATAGGAAGCAGCAGTGCGTTTATCGTTAACGTGACAAATAATACAGTAGTTACAACCATGAATGCACAAGAGATGAAGAATAATATATTTACCAATATTGACAGCGCCGTGTTGCTATAGCCGGACCATGAAGGAGGCTTGGCCTTATGTCCGAATGACAGAGGCGGATATGGCGCAGAAAGAATACGAAAGGAAGTACAAAAGAAATGGTCAAATCAATGTATGCAGCGATTGCAGGTCTGCGGTCGCATCAATCCAAGATGGATGTAATCAGTAACAATATAGCAAATGTAAACACATGGGGATACAAATCCAGGTCAGCCAATTTCCAGGATGCCATGTACCAGAACCTGACGAGCAGTACGGGAGGAAATACCGCGGCCGGAGGTGCCGGAGGCAAGAACAGCTCACAGCTTGGATACGGCGTCAACGTCGGTTCCATAACAACGAATTTTACGACCGGTAGCTGGGGTTATACCGGAAGACCGACGGACTGTATGCTGAACGGTACCGGATTTTTCATCGTGGGACCGATGATAGCGAATCCGACGGCTGGCATTCCGTCTAATAATTTTGCGACACAAGGGATGTCCCTTTCCCGGGTCGGAATCTTTTCCGTGGACAACAACGGCTATCTTGTAGACGACGACCAGAACTACGTGTATGGATTTGCACAGAACACCGATGGTACATGGGATACTACAACGATAAAACCGTTGCAGATTCCAAGCGATGACACGGGAAAGCAGTACGAGATACAGACGTATAAGATTGGGACAGACGGTACAATCACAGGCGTCACCTATGACAAGAAGCAGGTGACAATCGGTAAGATTGCGGTAGCAGCGGTCGAAAATCCGAACGGTCTGGAGCAGGCGGAGGGCTACCTGTACATGGCTGGCGAGAATGCGGGACAGATAACGGCGATTCAGGCAGACTACTTCGTGAGCAACTATCTGGAGATGTCCAATGTGGAGCTTGCCAGCGATATGGCAGCTATGATTACGACACAGAGAGGATACCAGGCAAATTCAAAGATTATTACAGTGACAGATGAGATGCTGGAGCAGCTCGTCAATATGAAACGTTAAAAAATAAGCCGCGGGGAAGCAGTTCCCCGCGTGCATGCAGCAGGGAGGGACGGACTTGATAGAACTGACGAAACTGAACGGGGAACCCGTGCTGATCAACTCGTGCCAGATGGAATACATAGAGCTGATACCGGAGTCCAAGATCATCATGATGAACGGCAAGTACCATATCGTGCGGGAAGGCAAGGACGAAATTATAAAAAAAATCATCATCTTCAATAACCAGTGTATTCATTATCCGCGGAATGAGGAGGCATAGACATGGACATAACCACTTTACTCGGCGTTGTCGGTGGATTCGCATTTATTGTGAACGCAATCATGCAGGGAGGAAAGATAGGAAGCTTTATAGATATACCCAGCATCATGATTGTAGTGGGGGGCACGTTCTGTGCTGTTGTTGCCAGCTTCCCGTTTAATATGCTCAAAAATGTAGGGAAACATTTTACGAAGCTGTTATCGAATAAGAAATTTAAGGTAGAACCTGTGATAGACATGCTGGTTGAGTTTGCACAGCTTGCCAGGAAGAACGGGCTTCTGGCTCTCGAGGAGAAAGCGAACCAGCTGGAAGATCTGTTCTTCAAGCAGGGAATTATGCTTGTCGTAGACGCCATGGAGGCGGATAAGGTGAGGGAGATGCTGGAGACAGAGGTAGACAGCATGAGCCAGAGACATGAAGAAGAGATTGCAATCTATGAGAAAGCAGCCAATTACGCCCCTGCATTCGGTATGATTGGTACACTTGTAGGACTTATCAATATGCTCAAGAGCATGGATTTGTCGCAGGGCTCATCGTCTATGCTCGGCGAAAGCATGGCTACTGCACTTGTCACGACATTCTACGGCTGTATCATGGCTAACCTGCTGTTCATGCCCATAGCAAAGAAGCTGCGGATAAGAAACGAAGAGGAGGTTCTGTATAAACAGATAATCATCGAAGGCGTCATTGGCATACAGTCGGGTGAGAATCCTAAGAACCTGAAGGAAAAGCTCGTATCACTCCTCCATCAGCAGAAGCAGGCCAAACTCATGGACGGCGGTGAGGGGAAAGAAAAGAAGCCGAAGAAAGAAAAGAAAAAGAAGTAGAAGGGAGTGAAGGTACAGTGAAACGAAGGCAAAAAAGTCCGGAAGAAGGATCCGACTGGATGGGGACTTACGGCGATATGGTGACGTTGCTGCTTTGCTTCTTTGTATTGTTGTACTCCATATCTTCTGTAGACGAGGTTAAGTGGGAGAACCTGGTTAAGAGTATGAATCCGGAGGCGGCAGAGACATCGCAGATTGTTACGGATGCTATGGAAAAAGAGGGGACAGAGAATGTACCGGGAGCCAACACGACAGAGATAGACCAGAAATTTGACGAGATGTATGACAATCTCCTGGAGATGCAGGACGCATCCGGAGAGGTGGCGGATATACAGATAGCCAAGGGTGACGGCTACCAGTTCATCACTTTTAAGGATAATGTGTTTTTTGACGGTGACAGCTATGTACTCAGAGACGAAGGGAAGGCTGTTCTGGATACATTTTCTTCAATCATTGCGCCTGCTTCAGATGCCATAAAAGAAATCCAGGTGCTTGGGCATACATCCCAGGCAGAGCCGAATATACCGAATGAAGTCATGACAGACAGAGTACTGTCGGCGACACGCTCGGCAGTCGTAGTCGCCTATGTACAGCAAAAGAACATAATTGAACCGAAGAAGCTGGTGAGCGCAGGGTATGGACAATTCCGTCCCATCGACACGTTTGACACTTTTGAGGGAAGAGCGAGAAACAGAAGAGTAGAAATTCTGATAACTAAGACAGGTTCTGTCGAGCAGACGCTGGATGAATATTACAGCCAGGTCTATCAAGGCGAGGGGAATTAACATAAAGGGCCAGATAAATAAACAACAGGAGTGTGGCTATGGCAGATGTATTATCACAAAGTCAGATTGATGCGTTGCTCAATTCTATGATGAATGGGGACGCAGCGGATGAGCCCAAAGAGGAGAAGCCGGAAAAAAACTGGAAAAAATATGATTTTAAGAGTCCGAAGAAGTTCACAAAGGATAAGCTGAAGCTTCTGAAGGGCATTTACGATAATTACGGCAGACTTGCATCATCTAGGCTGAACGGCGTCTTAAGGACGGCCTGCGAGATGGAAGTATTGTCTGTGGAAGAGCAGAGGTATTTTGAATTCAGCAATATACTGAGTGAAAACGATGTCATGATGATGCTGAATCTGAAGCTGCCTGATGAGTCCAAGAATCCGCCAATGATGGTTCACATAAGCCAGAAGCTTATGGTGAATATGATAGACCGCATGCTTGGAGGGACAGGGGACGACGATGATGTAGATTCATCCTATACCTATACGGAGATTGAAAGCGCGCTGTACAGGAAAGTGATGAAATATATGCTTGATATAACGAAAGACGCCTGGGGCAATTATATAAAGATAAATCTGGGCGAACAGCGTCTTGAGGAAAATCCTGGGCTGTTTCAGGAAATCAGCCTGGATGAGCCGGTGGCAATCGTACTGCTGAATGTAAAGATGCAGAGCATAGATGGACGAATAACCATATGTATCCCCGGCAATCTGCTGATGAATATATTTAATATCATAGATAAGCGCAAGCATATAGAAGGTGCATATGATGAGAGGATAGACAACAGCAGAGAACTCATAATGTCCCGGCTGAACCGGAGCGCTATGGAGATAAGGGCGGAGCTTGGAGAAGCAAAGCTGAGCATGAGAGAAGTGTGCGGACTGAAGGTGGGTGATGTCATAGATTTGAATAAGCCGAAGGAATCAGACATCGTACTGTATGTGGAAGAACAGCCGTGGTTCAAAGGAAAGCTGGGCGCACACAATAAGAATGCCGCAGTCAAGATAAAGCGGTGCATACAACAGGAGGAAGCACCAGTAGATGAATAATCTGCTGTGTCAATATAAAATTAAACTAACGATTACTGAAGAAAGAGGTAAAGAATAATGGCAAAAATCATGGTGGTAGACGATGCGGCATTTATGAGGATGATGGTAAAAGACACGCTGTCCAAAGGAGGATATACCGATATCTGCGAGGCGGCGGACGGGGCAGAGGCTCTGCAGATGTATAAGGATGAGAAACCGGCACTCGTACTGATGGATATCACGATGCCGAATATGGACGGGCTGGAGGCTCTGAAGGCAATCAAGGCTTTTGACCCGGGAGCCACTGTCGTCATGTGCTCCGCGATGGGACAGGAGACAATGGTTATAGAAGCAATCAAATCCGGAGCAAAGGATTTCATCGTTAAGCCGTTTAAGGCAAACAGGATCCTGGATACGGTATCTAAGATTATCGACTAGCTTATAAGAGGGAGGAGACAGATATGTCTTTTTTGAGTTCTTTGAATATCAGCGCTTCAGGATTGACAGCGCAGAGGCTGAGGCTGGACATAGCGTCTGAAAATATCGCCAATATAGAGACGACCAGGACTGAGGAAGGCACGCCGTACCGGCGGAAAATGGTCGTGCTTGAGGCAAGGGAGGATAACTTCCGGACTGTACTTAACAGAGCCATGGATGGAAAGAACAGGACGTCACAGGGGGGCGTGGCAGCTGCGGCAATCGTAGACGATGATACGGAATTGAAGGCAGTGTATGACCCTGAGCATCCGGATGCGGATGATAACGGCTATGTTATGATGCCAAATGTGGACATGATTAAAGAAACAACAGATGCGATGTCGGCAACCAGATCTTATGAAGCAAACATTACTGCTTTTAACGCGGTGAAATTAATGGCGCAAAAGGCCTTGGAAATAGGGAAATAGGAAGGCTTAACGTTTGCCGGAAAGAGAGTTAATAATGGACGTAAAGAAATTGAGTTCGATGGAAATTGATGCTATAGGCGAGATACTGAATATCAGCCTGGGGGCATCAGCAACTGCCATTTCGACAATGCTGGATGCAAGAGTTGACATAACGACGCCAATCGTACAGGTCAGAGACAAAAACGAATTTGAGTTTGGTAATCTGGAACCCGCCGTAGGGGTTGAAATCATATATATCGAGGGGCTGACAGGCAGCAACATCATGCTGCTCAAACGTAACGATGTGCGTGTTATCGTCGAGATGCTTATGGGAATGGAAATTCCTGAGGAAGAATTTGAGCTGGACGAGATGAACATAAGCGCCATCTGCGAAGTCATGAATCAGATGATGGGGGCTTCCGCCACAGCCCTGTCGGAACTGCTTGGCAAGGCTGTGAACATATCCACTCCTGTATCCTTTGAGATAGAGAGCCCTGAACAGTTCAAGGGTAAGTATTTTACAGAAGAAAGCCCGATGGTCGTAATCGGCTTTACACTGCGGATTGCAGATAAGATGGAAAGCGAATTTATGAACCTGATGCCAATCGGACTGGCTAAAGAACTTGTGGCAGGATTCTTTTCAGATGGCATACCGGACATTGCGGAAGAAGAGGTGCCGGCTTCACAGGAAGAAGCAGAACCTTCAGACAATATCCAAACAGATGCTATCATTCCTGCCGGAGATATTCCGACAGAACAGGAGACGGCCGAAGAAGCGCTTCCGGCGCCTGACGTGCCTGCCGGTACAGCCGATGCGGCGCCGCCTGTGGGCGAGACTATGCAGAATGTAGCAGCGGCGCCTTCGGGCGAGACTCCGCAGAGTGCAGCAACAGCCGCGCCCCCGGTCATGCCTCAGGCAGTGCCACCGGTGGCGGAACAGACGGCCCCGCCCGCGAATGCCGTTCAGCCATCCGGCTCCCCGGCCGGTGCGGTGGATGCCCAGTTCATGAATTCCATGACACAGATGATGGAAATGATGAAGCAGCAGATGGAGATGCAGCAGATGCAGCTACAGCAGATGAAGCAGGCGCAGTCATCAGGGCCGAAAAAGATAAAAGTCAATCCGGCCCCACAGCCTAATCTGGAAGGTGGAACGGATGACGCGGAACTTCAGGACTCTAATCTGGAATTGATTATGGGAGTTCCCCTGGAGGTGTCTGTTGAAATCGGGAGGACGAAAAAGCTGGTCAAAGACGTGCTTGAACTTAACAAAGGTTCACTTGTCGTATTAGATAAGCTTGCGGGAGAGCAGGTAGACTTGTTCGTCAATGGACAGTGTATTGCACAGGGCGATGTGGTCGTAGTGGACGATAACTTTGGTATCAGGATTACAGAGATTCTGGCGGATGAGATTCCGCTGGCACAGTAGAGGTGCGTAGGATATGCTGAAAGGATTTTTTACAGCCGCAGGTACGCTTCTGATCGTAGTGCTGATTCTGTATCTCGCCTATGTATGTTCAAAATATATAGGAAGAGCAGGACGGATAAAAGGGTCGTCAAGATATATACGGATGATAGATCAGATTGCAGCGGGCCAGGACAGGACGATTGCAGTAATCCAGACCGGTACGGGATACCTGCTCCTTGGTATTACTGCTACACAGATTACGGTGCTGAAGGAACTTGGCGAAGAGGATCTCCGGGAAATCGAACCTCCTGAGGGGCAGAAAGCTGAGTTTGCCGACTTCAGGACAGTAATGGATAAAATAGGGAAAAGGAAGCGAAGCGAATGAACACAGGGGCATTAGTCAACATCAACGGAAACCAGGTGCCGACATTAGAGATACTCGTCATGATGACAATCGTGATGCTCCTTCCCTCCATTGTAGTGATGATGACCTCGTTTGTCAGAATCATCATCATCTTATCTTTTACAAGGAACGCCATCGGGGTACAGCAGACCCCCCCGAATATGGTTCTTGTCGGAATCGCACTATTTCTTACGTTGTTCATTATGGATCCTGTCATAAAAGATATCAATACAGATGCATATGAACCTTACAAAAGCGGGGAGATAACACAGGATGAGGCATTAGACAGGGCAGTGGTTCCCATGAAAAGGTTCATGCTGAAGCAGACAGAGGTGAGTGCCCTCAACCTGTATGTAGATATGGCGGGAATTGAGGAGAAGACGGAGCCGGAAGATCTTCCGATGCGGGTAGTTATCCCTTCTTTTATGACGAGCGAGCTGAAACGGGGATTCATGGCAGGGCTGCTGCTGTTCATACCGTTTCTACTCATAGATATCATTGTTTCAAGCACGCTTATGTCCATGGGAATGATTATGCTTCCGCCGGCAACGATTGCGCTGCCGTTTAAGCTTCTGCTCTTTGTGACGCTGAACGGATGGGAGCTGCTGTTCTCATCTATAGTACAAAGCTTTAACTACTGACGGGAGAATTAGAAGATGACAAGTGGTGAAATTGGCGATTTGATGTATCAGATGTTCATACTGGCCGTAAAGCTTGGAGGTCCCATCCTTATCATAAGCATGGTGGTGGGAATCGTCATATCTATCCTCCAGGCTGCCACGCAGATACATGAACAGACGCTTACGTTTGTGCCCAAACTGATAGTAATAGGAATTATCCTCGTGATAACCGGTAACAGCATGCTCAAGATGCTGCAGGAATTCACAGAGCAGATATTCCGGTTTATCGCTGAAGGTTAGGAGATTATACATATGTTACTTGCAGGCACGCCGGAATTCCTTGTATTTACGCTCGTACTCATGAGGATGTCCGGGTTCATATTTCTCAATCCGGTGCTGGGAAGGAAGAATATCCCCCCCATCTTTAAGGCGGGGCTGGCACTTATGCTGGCACTGACCGTATATCCGCAGGCGGGGCCGGCAGAGGAAGAGGTGACTTCCGCGATTGTATATGCGGTACTCCTTCTGAAAGAATTTGCCCTTGGATATCTGCTTGGTTACGTCATGCAGCTGTTTGATATGATCGTCTCTTTTGCAGGAGCTGTCATCGATTTTCAGATGGGGCTGTCCATGGCTACGGTGTACGATGCCCAGAATGGTACTCAGATTGCACTTACGGGTAACATCTTACAGATATATTATCTGCTTTTGTTTTTTGCAGTTGACGGACATCTGGCACTGCTTAAGATATTGATGACTTCACAGGAAGTCGTGCCTTATGCGGCGCTTAAGTTTGGTTCGGGTCCGGTACAGGCGGTGCTGCAGATATTTACAGAGTGTGTCGCGCTTGCCGTAAAGCTTGCATTCCCAATCATTGCGTTTGAATTCCTTGTGGAAGTTGCAACCGGGCTTCTGATGAGAATCATCCCCCAGATCAACCTGTTTGTTATGAGCATTCAGCTGAGGGTCATCATAGGGCTGGCGATGATGGTATTCCTCATATCGCCGGCGGGAGATTTTCTGGAAGGTATCATCACCCAGATGATGCAGGGGCTGCAGGATATATTGAGAACAGTAAACATATAAAAGGATGTGATGAATATTGGCAGCGGACTCGAAAACAGAAAAAGCCACACCGAAAAAGCGCCGTGATGAGCGGAAAGAAGGTAATATATTTCAGAGCTCGGATGTGGTCAATGTCGTATTTGTATTCGTTTCCTTTTATATATTAAAGTTTATCTTTCCGGAGATATACGATACCGCCGGAAATTTTATGAAGAGATTCATTGGGCTGGCAGGAAACGTGACGGACCTTACAGGGCAGTCGGCAGGCGAATATGGGATGGAGTTTCTGGCGGCTGCGGCCAAGACGGTGCTGCCATTCGCATTAATCTGTATGGCGGTAGGGATTATCATGCATGGCATACAGACCAGGTTCCTGTTTACATCCAAGAACTTCTATCCCAAATTAAACCGGATCAGTCCGCTGCAGGGGATAAAAAAAATCTTCGCACTCAAGAATGCGATAGAACTCGTTAAAAATCTGTTGAAAGTTATCGTGCTCATCGTAATTATCTATTCGCTCCTGAAGCAGGACGCGATAAATGTAATCCGTACGATGGACATGAGCATAAGCGCTTCCGCGGCTTATACGTTCGATATGATTATCTCTATGATACTGAGGGTCTCCATGGTCTTTGCCGTAATTGCGTTTTTAGACTACCTGTTCCAGAGGTGGGATTATGAACGGAAGATAAAGATGTCCAAACAGGAAGTAAAGGAAGAGTTCAAGCAGACAGAAGGGAATCCGGAGATAAAAGGAAGAATCAGGGATATTCAGAAGCAGAGGGCCAGAAGCAGGATGATGCAGGCGGTGCCTTCCGCTGATGTCATCATCAGAAACCCGACCCATTTCGCGGTAGCGCTGTCCTACGACACCGACAAGAATAACGCACCAATTGTGGTGGCAAAGGGGATGGACGAGCTGGCACTGAGGATTGTAAAAGTAGGGGAAGAAAACAATGTGGCTGTCATCGAAGACAGGCCGCTGGCGAGAAGCCTCTATGCAGAGACAGAATTAAACCGGGAGATACCGTCGGAGTATTACGGTGCTGTGGCAGAGATTCTGGTATACGTATATAAGCTGAACAAAAAAATGAGGTAAGACATGAAACGAATTTTGAACAATGCGGTAGCTGCCTTTGTGATAGTTATTGTATTACTTATGATTATTCCCATGCCTCCGTTTTTACTGGATGTCATGATTATTATAAATATATCTTTGTCAATGATTATATTGCTTATAAGCATGAATATAAAAGAGCCGCTGGAATTTTCCATCTTTCCATCCCTGCTGCTCATAACGACATTATTCCGGCTTGGCATCAATGTCTCGTCAACAAAAAACATCCTCTCCCATCAGGGAAGCGCGGGACAGGTCATAAAATCATTTGGTGATTTCGTGCTGCAGGGTAATGTCATCGTCGGTTTTATCATCTTCATGATAATCGTACTTGTACAGTTCATCGTCATTACAAAAGGCGCAGAACGTGTGGCAGAAGTCGCGGCCAGATTCACGCTGGACGCCATGCCGGGCAAGCAGATGGCCATTGACGCCGACTTAAGCTCCGGCCTGGTTACAGAACAGGAAGCCAGGGCGAGAAGGACGAAAATACAGCGCGAGGCGGATTTCTACGGTGCCATGGACGGTGCGACGAAGATTGTAAAAGGTGACGCGGTCATGTCGCTTATCATCACCTTCATCAATCTGATTGGAGGTTCCGCCATAGGGATGCTGCAGTCGGGCATGGGTTTTTCAGAGGTGCTGTCAGTGTATTCCATAGCAACGGTCGGCGATGGTCTTGTATCTCAGATTCCGGCACTGCTTATATCTACGTCGACGGGAATGATCGTAACCCGTGCCGTATCGGAGGGCAGCCTGAACCAGGACGTATCAAAACAGTTCCTGGCACAGCCGAAAGCCATGATGATGACCGGTGGTGTACTTATCATTCTCATGCTTGTACCGGGCATGCCAAAAATCCAAATGGCATTTCTTGCCATCTTGTTTCTTCTGGCAGGATACCAGATATCGCGGAAGATTCAGGCACAGGCTGTGCTGGAGGAGGCGGCAGAGCGTCAGAGTGCGGATGCGGAGTCTGCTTCTCCGGCGACAGAGGAAGAATATTACAAAGATATCAACAACATATATAATCTGATTGGCGTAGAGCCGATAGAGATGGAATTTGGATACAGTCTCATACCTCTGGTAGATGAATCGAGCGGGGGAAAGATGATAAACAGGATTGTCATTTTCCGCAGGCAGTATGCTCAGGAAATGGGTTTTGTCATCCCGTCCGTCAGGCTTAGGGACAGTTCCAGTCTGAATACGAACCAGTATATTATCAAGATAAAGGGCGAAGAAGTGGCAAGGGGAGAGATACTTGTGGACCATTATCTTGCCCTGGAGCCAGCGTCGCCTGCCGGTGAGATAGACGGTATAGAGACGATTGAACCGGCATATGGGATTCCGAGCAAATGGATACTTCCGGAAAATAAAGAAATGGCTGAAATATACGGATATACCGTAATAGACCCGCTCTCCGTAATGCTGACGCACCTGTCCGAAACGATACGCCAGCATGCGTACGAGCTGCTGAGCAGGCAGGAAGTCAGCCTGCTGCTTGAGAATGTAAGAAAAACTTCTGCTGAGCTCGTCGACGAGGTAGTGCCTGGAATCATCTCTCACGGCAATCTTCAGAAGCTGCTTGTAAATCTGCTGAAAGAGGGCATACCGATCAAAGATATGGAAAGCATACTGGAAACGATTGCGGATGCTTCCGGAGCAGGGCTTGATATAACAGGAGTTACAGAGAATATACGTGCGGCACTGAAGAGGACCATAACGAGGAAGTTCTGTGAAGGAGGGCAGATGCGTGTCGTTACGCTGGATGCGGAACTGGAAAAGCTGCTTGTGACGAGCATGACCAAGAGCGAACAGGGAGTCTACCTCGCGGTAAGCCCGGATATAATGCAGAACATGCTCACCCAGATAGGAGAAGAGATGAAGAAATTCCAGGAGCTGTCTCAGGATACGGTAATCCTGACGAGCCAGGTGATACGCCCATACCTTTACCGGATGCTGGAACAGTTCTACCCATCGGTCTATGTGTTGGCTTTCAACGAGATTGCGGATAATATCCAGATACAGGCAGTTGGGAATATAAGAAAAGAGTAGGGGATGCTTATGGTACAGGAGAAGAAGCTGAAAAAGAATCTGGCAGACCAGACGAATGAAGAACTGCTTGCGCTCTACCGCCAGACCGGGAGGCTGGAGGTCAAGCAGGAGATTGCGCTCAGATATCTGTATATCGTCAAAAGCATCGCCGTGCAGATGCGCAATGTTTATGCCGGGTTCAGCCAGGTGGAAGACATCGTCAATGAAGGCGTCATCATGCTGATGAAAGCGATTGACAAGTATGAGGCGGACAAGAATGCCAAGTTTGAAACTTATGTCTCGAAGCGGATACGCGGTATGATTATCGACATCGCAAGAAAGCAGGACTGGATACCGCGTACGGTCAGAAAGAGCTACAGAGATATAAAGGAAGCGGCCGTAGCGTTTTATTCCGAGAACGGCAGGGAGCCTACCGCAGATGAATTATCAGAGCTGCTTGACATGGACAAAGAAAAGTTCAGGGATATCATGGGCAAGGCCAATCTGTTCTCTGTCCTGTCGCTGGATATGGTTCTTGAGGAGACAAAAGAACAGTACAGAAGTATACAGATACCATCAGACAAGAAAGAAGAGCAGCCGGAAGCACATCTGATGGATAAGGAATTCCGGCGTATCCTGGCAGAGGGGATACGGAACCTGAAAGACAATGAGCAGACGGTGATATCGCTGTATTATATAGAGGAGCTGAACATGAAGGAAATTGCAGGTATCATGCATGTAAGTGAACCGCGGATTTCTCAGATACATGCGGGCGCCATCAGAAAGCTAAAAGAATATATTACGGAAAAAACAAAGGTAGAAAAGGAGGGGTATCATGTTTCAGGGATTTTATAATCTTACATCAAGTGTCCTTACTCAGACGAGAAGGCTGAACGTCATAAGCAATAATATGTCCAATGTATCGACACCCGGATTTAAAAGCGACCAGTTTATAGCAAAGACATTTAAAGAAGAGATGATATACCGCAGTGGAAACAAGGACAAGAGCAATCCCACTCAGCTCGGGACTATGAACCGCATCGTAACCGCCGACAGGAACTATACGGATTTTGCTTCGGGAGGATATGCGTCCACGGATAGCCCGCTGGACTTCGCGCTCAATTCGTCAGGATTCTTCTGCATCCAATCGGGAAACGGAACCGTATATACGAGGAATGGTTCATTTTCTCTCGATGACGGAGGCTATCTCTGTCTGCAGGGAGTCGGAAGGGTACTGGGACAGAACGGTCCCATATACCTCGGTACGGATAAGATCGTCTCGGACAGCCTTGGCAATTTGTACACGGAGAATGGCAATACCTTTCTGGGGCGCCTGTCCATCGTAGACTTTCAGAATTATGATGCTAATCTGACAAAAGGGACCGGTGATGTGTTCACCGCCAATGGACAGGGTACGGCAGTGAATGGTAGTGTGGTTCAGAAGGCGCTTGAGAGCTCTAATGTAGAGCCGGTGGACGAGATGGCGCGTATGATGGCAAGCGAGAGGTCACTGCAAAGCAGCGCACAGGTATTGAAAATGTATGACCAGCTCATTGGAAAGGCTGTCACTCAGCTTGGTCCGGTATAAGAAGGAGGGTAAGGTATGAATGCTTCGTTTTATACTGCGTCCCGCGGTGCGAGGACGCAGCAGGAAAAGTTAAATGTAATCTCCAATAACTTTGCCAATATCAATACATATGGTTACAAAGCCAAAAGCTCTGTATTCCAGGACTTGATGTACTATAACATGAGAGCGGCAGCCGGTGAGACTACACAGCTCACTTCTGGTACAGGAACCGTGCTGGACCATACGAACACCGATTTCGGCCAGTCCGGATTCGGGGAGGGAGCCGGTGGATATGACTATGCCATATCCGGTGACGGCTTTTTTATGCTCCGGAATCCTGTAACCAATGAAATAAGCTACACGAGGAACGGACATTTTTCACTTTCCAGAAGGGCGGACGGCTTCTATCTGGTGTCAGATTCAGGCAAGCTCGTGCTGGACGGGGGGCAGAACCCGATTCGGGTGGCTGCAGGGGTGCTGCAGGGACGTCCGGGTGTGTACAGTTTTGCAAATACAGACGGCATGCAGAGCCTTGGGGAGAATGAATTTGTACCCATTCCAAAAAATGGTGCACCGGTGCTGAATACGGAGGCGAAACTGCTGGAAGGATATCTGGAGATGTCCAATGTAGATATGGCACAGGAGATGGCCAATACCGTGGAAGCGTCAAGAGCATATTCCTATATGCTGAAGATGGTACAGTCATCGGATGAGATAGAACAGACAATTAACAGTCTCAGAGGATAAAAGCAGGAAGGCGGAAATTATGGAGATTAAACACTACGACGATATGGGAGATATGGGGATGGACGTGATGAGAGAGGTGGGCAGCATAGGCACCGGTAACGCGGCCACGGCGGTCTCAGGACTTCTGAATACAGATGTCAGGATTACGCTCCCGGATGTAAAGATACTTGGTTTCAATGAAGCGGCAAACTATCTCGGTGAACCGGAGGAGGTGGTGGCTGCAGTGCTCGTTCAGATGTCGGGCGATTTGAAGGGAATTATGCTTTTCCTTCTAAAACTTGATTTTATCAATGCGGTCACGGAGACGATACTTGGCTGTAAGATAGAAGACTATTCTCAGATGGATGAGATGGCGGTGTCGGCGGTTACCGAGGTGGGCAATATTATCATTTCGTCCTATGTAAGCGCCCTGGCAGGGCTGGCCGGCATGGAGATTAATCTGTCGGTACCCGCGGTGTCCATCAACATGCTCGGAGGCATCTTAAGTGTACCGATGATCGAATTCGGCTATGAGACCGATAAGATTATGATGATAACGGGCAACTTTATCCTCGGACAGCACAAGCTTGAAAGCAGCCTGCTTATGCTGCCGGATATCGAGTCGTTGAATAAATTATTGAAGAAGCTGGTGAATGCAGGTGAATAAAGAGATTAAAGTCGGTATTGCCGACATGAAGATAACCCGCCAGGAAGGGACGCTTATCACATATGCACTTGGTTCCTGTATCGGAATCAGCTTCTACGACCCGGGAATCAAACTGGCAGCTCTGCTGCACATTATGCTTCCGGAGTCTAAGAACCCTTCTGAACCACAGGTATATAAGTTTGCGGATACTGGTATCCGGGAGACGCTTCGGCGGATGTCGGTATTCGGCGGCGTGAAAAGCCGTTACATCTGCAAGATAGCGGGGGGAGCCAAAATGTTTGAAGTACAGGGCAACAGCAGCCTGGCCAATATCGGGCAGAGGAATATCGAAAGCGTCCGTAATATTCTGAGAAAGGAACAGATACGCCTGACAAGACAGGAAGTAGGAGAGAACTACGCGAGAACCATGCTGGTGGACGCAGCGACAGGTAAAGTGTACATACGTACATTCGGCCGGCAGGAGATTGTAATGTGATTCTCAGTTATGAGATGAAAGGGTTATGCCGATATAATACATAAAGGGCGCGTTGCGCGGTTTATTATAACAGACAGGACAGGAAAGCGAGGAAAAAAGTATGGCGAATACGGAAATCTTGTTGGAATCAGGCACAAATGAAATAGAAATCATGGAGTTCACGATCTACGACGAACTCTATGGAATCAACGTGGCAAAAGTCAGGGAAATCATGATGACTGACAAAATAAAACCGGTGCCCCATTCCCATGATGCGGTAGAGGGGATATTCAAGCCAAGGGATATTATGCTTACGGTCGTAGACCTTCCATATTATCTAACCGGACAAAAAACAGAACCGCAGCCGAAAGATTTATTTATGGTCACCAACTTCAACCAGATGCATATTGCTTTCCGGGTACATACGGTGGTGGGAATACAGAGAATTTCCTGGGCAGATATAAAGAAGCCGGATAAAACATTAAATGGCGGGGAAGAAGGGCTTGCGACAGGGATTGCCCAATGTGGCAAGGAGCTTATCACTATCCTTGACTTTGAGAAGATTGTAGCTGATATCGCGCCGGAGACCGGCATCCAGCTTGATGAAGTGGAAAGCTTCGCAGGACGGAACAGAAGCGAATACTCGATTGTCCTTGCGGAAGATTCCGTGCTGCTTTCCCGTATGATAGAGACAGCGCTGACAAAGTCCGGATACTCGCAGATCTATAAGTTCAATAATGGGCAGGAGGCGTGGAACTACCTGTCACAGGTGAGAAATGAGGAAGTGCTGGACGATAAGGTGAGTCTCATCATCACGGATATAGAGATGCCGCAGATGGATGGGCACAGGCTGACGAAGCTCGTAAAAGAAGATGACAGGCTTAAAAAGATACCGCTCATTATCTTTTCATCACTCATCAACCCGGAGATGGAGATTAAGGGCAGAGAACTCGGCGCAGACGAGCAGCTGTCCAAACCTGAGATTGGACATCTGGTTGCCGTCATGGACCACTTGCTTCAGAGAGGAAGAGAATAATGGACAGATGTGTTGTGAGACAGGCGATTAAGGAGACGATGACCGGTAATATCATAGGTTATGAACTGCTGTTCCAGGGGAGCAATGACAGTTTTTACGATGAGCCCGAGACATCCGCGGCTGATATGATATCTAATTTTCTCATGAATAACAGCAATAAATTTGTATCTGACAAAATAATGTTTATCACATTTACACCGTCACTGTTATTCCGGAATACACCGAAGATGTTCGAGCCGGATAAGGTGGTTATCCAGATTGAAGATAACCTCATCATTCATCCTCTGGCAAGGCCTTTTATAAAAAAATACTGTGAACTGGGTTACCGGTTTGCTATCAATGACTTTCAGTTCTCACAGAAATATATGGAGATGCTGGAATATGCCCAATATATTAGAATCAATCTCTCTCAGGCAGAATCGACAGAATCTGCGAGAGGGAAGAAATCAATTGAAAATATCGTTAGTATGGCGCAGGGGACCGGTAAGAAGTGCATTGCCACCGGCGTGAATACAAAAGAGGTATATGATTATGCGGTCAAGCTCAAGGTAGATTATCTGGAAGGAAACTACGTAGCCAAGACGCTGGCAAGCAAGGTGGATAAAGTAAAGTACATGCAGGGAAACTTCTTCCAGCTCATGGTTGCCGTATCCGAAGACGAACCGGATATGGAAGAGATTGAGCGGATTGTCAGCAGGGACGCGGGTCTGACATACGCGATACTGAAGCTTGTGAACTCTGCATATTTTGCCCTGAGACGCAGGACCGCTTCCATCCGACAGGCACTCGTCACCCTTGGCATCACGCAGCTGAGGCAATGGGTCTATATGCTGAGCTTTGATTACAAAGGGAAAGACAGCAGTTCCGAAGAACTGCTCAAGATATCCTTCCTGCGCGCGACCTTCGCATCAGAACTTGTCGGATATATCAAGGAATGCCCAATCAGCAAGACCGATGCATATCTGATAGGTATGTTCTCGACGCTGGAATATATGGTGAATGCTACAGAGGAGGAGATACTGGAAGAGATACCAGTCAATCCGGAAGTGAAAAAAGCGCTTGTGTCACAGGAGGGGACTGCCGGTATGATATACAGGCTGCTTCTTGCGTATGAACAGGCAGACTGGAAACTCAGCAAAAAACTGTCGGAGAGCCTGGGCGTACCGACCTATCTACTGGCCCAGACATATATCGACTGCGTGGACGAGGTCAATGAGATATGGCAGGGACTGACGACAGAATATGACAGGCCGGGAGAAGAGCGCAGATTCATGAATTTTGATGATTCTGACGACAGGGAGCATCTGGAAGATGTTCTTTACTAAAGGAAAGAAAGCAGACTTGGAGGTATATGACAGTGGCAGTATCAATCGTGTTAACTAATCAGAAGGGTGGCGTGGGGAAGACGACGACTTCCGGCGCAATAGCCGCAGGGCTTTCTAAAAAAGGAAAGAAAGTTCTGTCGGTGGACTTGGATCCACAGGGAAATCTCGGATTCAGCCTCGGAATGAATATCGAGGACGGACATACCATGTACGAAGTCCTGAAAAAAGACATATCCGTCAGGGAAGCCATCCGTACTTCGGACGAGTATGGCGATGTGCTGACGTCTAATATCCTGCTGAGCGAAGCAGAGATGATTCTGAAAGGGGAAAACAGGCAGCTGATTCTCAAACAGGTGCTGAAGGAAGTGGAGGATGACTATGACTACTTCATCATTGATACGCCGCCTTCTCTAAATATACTTACAGTGAGCGGATATGCCGCCGCCGATTATCTTATCATACCTATGGCGGCGGAAATATTGAGCCTGGTCGGCCTCGTGCAGCTGAAGGAGACGATAGAAGCGGTACAGAACTCTGTCAATCCAGGCCTCCATGTACTTGGCATCCTTCTGACTAGATACAGCCAAAGGACGAATCTGGCGAGAGATGTACAGGATATGGCCAAGACAGTCGCATTCCAGATAGGAACGGAAATCTTCGATGCCAAGATACGTACCGGCGTGTCTGTGGCAGAGGCGCCGGCCCATGGAATAAGCATTTTAGATTATTCTCCCCGGTCTAACCCGTCAAAGGATTACCGGGAGTTCATAGACGAATTACTGCACAAAATCAAGAACCAGGCATAGGAGGGCGCAGACACAATGGCTAGGAAGACGAACAAGACGGATCATGTATTGAATCTATTGTCCAGCGGGAGTGACAAGGATAGCACGGAAGAGAGCAAGACAGTAAAGCCTCAGCCCCCGGTGGAACCGGATAAGGCGGCTTCTGTCTCTGTCGTACAGCCGTCTTCAGACAAAGAGCAGCTGGCGGACGCTATCCGGCTGTCTCTGGAAGAAGAGCTGGAGAAAGTACAGGAAAAGGAAGAAAAAGAAGAAAAAGCGGACGAAGAGGCGGAACAAGAAGTGCCGTCCAAAACGGAAGATATAAAAGGGGAAGCTGCTGAAGAGGCAAGACCGGAAGTGGACGGCAAGGATAACGGATCAGTGCCTGAACCGGAAGAGGATCTGGACTTCGCCTATGTGAATGTGATGGAAACGCTTGTCCAGGAACGTGTATTAGAATATATGGAGCAGTTCGGCATCTGCACCTGCCCGCGCTGCATCGCGGACACGTCTGCACTTGCGCTTACCCAGCTCCCGCCCAAATATGTAGTGGTAAGCAAGGCAGCCATATCTCCGCTTATGAACTTTTACTCTAAGAAATATGCGGGCCATATAACGGTGGAGATTACAAAGGCATGTATCCAGGTGGGCGATGTGCCGCATCATACGAAGAATTAGCGGTTTATACTTAACTATTCGGGACCGTGTGCCGATAAATGATATTATACAGGTAACAGAGAGACTTATCGTAATATAGAGGAGTGATGATATGGCATCTATCAGCGGATTAGGAAGTGCGAGCCTGAACAGTACATCCAGCTTGCGCGGTTACGGAGGACTGGCCAGCGGACTGGACCGGGACACATTGATTGAAAATATGACGTATGCGACGAGAAGCAAGATTGCCGCGCAGAAGCAGAAAAAGCAGACATATAAATGGACGCAGGAAGCGATTCGCAATATTACAGGGAAGGTATATGAATTCAGTAATACATACATGTCTTATTCGTCTTCTTCCAACCTGCTCGGAAGCAAGCTGTTCTCCAGGAACCAGGTTACAGCGCTCGGGGCGAACAGTAATTATGTATCCGTATCGGGGAGCAGCGTATCGGCAGATACTATCTCTATACTTGGCGTGAAGAGCCTCGCGCAGGATGCCAAGATGACTTCGTCAAACGCCGTGTCGAACCAGATGATGCAGACGGGGGGAATAAGCAATGACCTGTCTGTAGTAACGGATGCGGATGTGATATCAGGAGAATCGCTGTTTATAAAATATGGGACAAAAATGTATACCGTAACACTGAACCAGGGTGCGGAGTATGATTACAGTACGCCGGAGAAGACGGCAGAATCCATCAACAAAGTATTGTCCGGTATCACGATCGGCAATGGCAAGACGCTTGGAGATGTGATGGAAGTAAAAGAGGATGCAGGCAGGATGAGCTTCGTGAGCAAAGATACGTCAGGAAATACGCTTAAGCTTTCCGGGTCCACCGGAGATCTGCTGCAGGACCTGGGCTTCTTAGGCGCGGATGAAAGGTTTGAATTGCTGCCGGATTCCAGAACCGTTATTACGGCCGACGGGCTCGAGGCCGTGGAAGACGCACAGGTCACGAAACCGATGACACTGGCGGAACAGCTGAGTGAAAAGCAGATAAGCTTTTCATATAACGGCGCCGTCAAGTGGATTACGCTGGATAAGTATGAAACAACAAGCACGATGCAGGATGTCAGGGACGACTTGCAGTCCAAACTGAATGAAGCATTTGGCAGAGGCAGGATCCAGGTCGATCTTGCGGTTGACGCTACAGACAATACAAAGTCCCACCTTACCTTCAAGACAACGCTTCCGGGAGGAGGAGAGGATAAAAGCTCCGTACTGTCTATGACTGCGGCAGACAGAGGTGTGCTTGGACGCCACAGCGTATTTGGCATCCAGGGAGGGGAATCCAATCGGCTGAACCTTTCCGCAAGCCTGGCGGATTCCGGGCTCATCAGAGGCAGTGGCGTGGATCCGAGCAGACCCATGACAATCAAAAATGCCGGGGGAGAAGAGATTGACCTGAAGGATTACGGGCTGGACTGGAACAGTTCCGTCAGCGACATCATCAACAAGATAAATGAGACGAAAGAGCTCGGTATCAAGATTACCTACCAGTCCAACGCGGATCGGTTCGTGGTGCAGTCCACGGAGCAGGGGGCTAGCGGCGAGATAGATCTGTCCGGAGAGCTGGCGGACATCATGTTCGGGATAAAAGGGACGGATTACACGACAGAGGACGGTAAGGATGCGGTTATCCGGGTGAAGTACGCCGGTTCCGGAGAAGAGATGGAGATTACGCGCGGAAGCAACAGTATGACTATCGACGGGCTGAACCTGACCATCAAAGGGACGTTCGGATACGATGCCTCCGGCAACCATATAAGCAGCACGGAGGCAATTACGTTTGATGCACAGGTAGACGTGGAGAATACGGCCAAAGTAGTGAAGGAGATGGTGGAGGCTTACAATGAGGTTGTCAAGCTCATACACGATGAGGTAAGTCAGAAGCCGAACCGCAACTATGCCCCGCTTACGGATGAACAGAGGGACGAGCTGAGTGAAAGCGAGATAGAAAAGTGGGAGACAGAGGCCAAGAAGGGCCTGCTGTTCAATGATACGGATGTAAGTGCATTTGCTGACGGGCTCAGGTTCATCATTCCGTCAGATATGAGGTCGCAGTTTGAGAAGATGGGCATCACCGTGTCTACCAACTATGCAGATAATGGTAAGATTGTATTTGATGAAGAGGCGTTCAAGGCAGCTCTGGGCGAGAATCCGGATGCGGTCCGGGAAGCATTTTCAAAGGAAGCAGAGAAGAAAGATGACGGGACCGTCACCAAGGGAGGACTCATGACGAACATGAAGACCGTGATGGACCGCTATGCGTCGATGACCGGCGCTACGAAGGGCGTTCTCGTAGAGCGTGCCGGCTCTGTCTATGCGCCGACCACAGTGTTGAAAAATGGGCTGCAGAAGCAGATTGACGACATCGATGATTACATCGACCGGCTTAACGACAAGCTGAAAACAGAGCAGGACAGGTTCATCTCCCAGTTCACATCGCTGGAAACGCTCATCTCTCAGATGAACTCCCAGAGCAGCTACCTCAGCAACATGTTTGCACAGTAGGAAAGAAAGTGAGTTAGGCATATGAATGAAAATGGGTACCGCCAGTATAAAGAGCAGTCAGTCATGACCATGACAAAAGGGGAACTGCTGCTTCTGCTCTATGATGAACTGCTGAAAAGACTGAAAAGGGCAGAGCTGGCTCTGGATACGAAAAATTATGTACTGTTTGAACAGTCGGCGGGCCGTTCAGTGGAGATTGTGCAGTATCTGAAAGATACGCTGAACTATGAGTATACGCTGAGCAGAGAGCTCTCCAGCCTTTATGACTTCTTCTTGTATGAGCTCAGCAGGCTGAAAGCCGGAAGGAAGAAGGAGATAATCCGGGAACTTAAGCCGCTTGTCAAGGACTTGAGGGATACATTTGCGGAGGCTGAGAAGGCAGTATGAGCGGGGAATATTTGGAAGGCCTCCTTAAGGAGGTCATAAAGGAGCTGAGAGTTAAATACAGACATATGGACGAAATATGCCGTCTGACGAGGGAGCTTGCGGACGGCCTGTCCAGAGATGACAAGGTGACGGCCCAGATGGTGCTTGATATGCGGGGGAAAGAGCTGGAGGCTGCGGTAGAGTGCGACCGGCATATCCAGCTATACCTCACGAGCATTCAGGGAGAGGACGTACAGATGCTCTCCTGCCTGCTTGACGGCAGGCTGAAGGAGATGGAACTTCCGGACTCCGCCATGTGGAGGGAAGCTGCGGATATCGTGGAAAAGACAAAGAGCATATGGCAGCAGACGATGGAGATAGACCGGGTGACGAGCATGCGCCTGGCCGGGACAGACTCTTATTATAAGCAATAAGAAAACCTTTGAAACAATACAGGCATGTATTGCTTCAAAGGATTTTTCTATGGTCTGGAAAGTACCCATACCGGACCGCCGTCTTTTGCTGTCTTAGACAGCTGTCCGATTAGGGTTTCGGCAGGCCAGACGGCCAGAGAGCGCTCCGTGCTTGCGGGATCTGCGATGAGGATGCAGCCGCTGTCGTCATAACCGTAGGCGACGATAAAGTGGCCGGAATCAGAGAAGTCTCCGGGGCCCATCAGCAGCACTAGCAGCTTGTCCGCGGACAGCACCATGCGGAAAGAATCCGGTGTGATGGCTGCAAGCTTTTCCGCTTTCAGCCCGTAGCTTTCTGCACCGCGGGGAATAAGCCCGTGGACAGAGCCTCTGCCGGGTGAAAAATACCCGTTGGCATACGACCATCTGGCAGTATCTACAGGCGTAACCTCCTGTCCGGAAAGTGACGTGACTGCGATGGCGAGAGCCGTCGGACCACAGCCGTGCGATGCCATGGGATCCCGGCCACCGTACAGGTAGCTTCCCCAGGCCGGATCCCCCTGGCTGTACATGACGATGGGCATGGCCCGGCCTGTGCCGGCAGCCACCGTCTGGTAATCTGTGCCAGAGGCTGGTTCAGCTGGTGCCGAACCGGCAGGAGAGGCAAATGTTCCCGCCGAGGCCGGCAGAAGCAGGCTGCATACGGCACAGATACAGCACACACAGAGAACACGGGAAAAAGTCTTCATGAGGCGACCTCCTTAAATATAGGATACATACCATATATATCGGTATATAATGAGGAAAAATAAGATATGCAGAAGGAAATAAAGTTTAATCATGTGACGAAGATATTCGGTCAGGACACAATCGGCCTGGAAGATGCTTCCTTTGAAATCGAACATGGCGAGTTCGTGTTCATCGTGGGCAGAAGCGGATCGGGGAAGAGCACCCTGCTCAAGCTGCTGAGCGCCCAGCTGTTCCCCACATCAGGGGAGATATGGGTGGGCGGCTGTGAGACAGGACGCCTGACAAATAACCAGCTTCCGTATTACCGCAGGCAGTTTGGAATCATGGAGGCGGAGCTTGGACTGCTGAACGACCGCAATGTATATCAGAATATCAGCCTCGCGATGTATGCGACAGAACAGCCTCGGCATCTGATAAAGAAGAGGGTAGAGCAGACGCTGTCCACCGTAGGCATCGCCCACAAGGCTCTTGCGCGTCCTGGAGAGCTGTCGGTAGGAGAGGCTGCCAGAGCTCTGCTTGCCAGGGCAATCGTCATGAATCCCAAGATTATGGTGGTCGATGAGCCGACCGCGAACTTAAGTCCAGGTGCCGCCTGGGATATGATGTGCCTGCTCGATGAGCTCAACAGGCTTGGCGTGACTATGATTGTGGCAAGCCATGCAAGGGAGCTTGTATCAATCATGAAGAAAAGAGTGATTACGCTTGTGGCGGGGGCTGTGGCCGGAGACGAGAAGAAAGCGATCTATGATTTGAAGCGGATGGACATATTTGAGGAGAAAAGGATAGTTCATGAACGAGCAAAGAATAAGAAATTATGAGGTAAAATGCCTGCTGCAGCTGTTGGAAACGTTAATAAACGAAGAGGAGCTTCCAAAATGGAACAGGCAGCCAGAGTGGGGAAGCCTGTACAAGCTATCGGATTACCATAATGTTGCTAACATGATATACTATGCGCTGATTGGCATGGAGGGAGAGAAGCTGGCCCCGTGGAAGCCCAAATTTGAAGAGCGGTTCCATCAGGCGGTGCTGGCGGAGGAACGGTATTCCGTGGCGGTACCGGAATTACTGGAATTACTGGAGGAGCGGAAGATACACACGGTCGTCCTTCAGGAATATCGGATGCGTGCTTATTATCCACAGCAGGATATGAGAGCGCTTAAATGCGTCAGGCTGCTGACAGAAAAAGGAAAAGAGGAAAAGGTCAGGGAAGCGATGGCCTATCTGGATTATGAGAAGAAGGAATCCAGGACGGCAGGGGAGGACTGGTATTATAAAGTCCCCGGGGTTATGGCTGTCATAAGGTCAGAACTCCCCTTTACGAACAAGAAGATGCAGAAATACTTTGCAGTACCGGTCAAAAGCTATGAGAAGGAGAAAGGCCATAAATATATACATACCTTTATTCCGGAGGAGTATTATATCCATATCATAGGCTGTGCGGCAGAGAATTATGCGCGAGGCAGTCTGGACATACGTGACATGACCGACCTGTGGCTTTATTATCTGAAGGTATACAAAGATCTGGACTGGAAAGTCATCAATAAAGAGCTGGAATATCTTAGGCTGGAGGAGTTCCACATGTATCTGATACAGCTTGCGGCATACTGGTTCGGCGGTATGGTTTTTCCGGAAAATGACGCGGTATTTGATGCAATGGAGAAGTATATACTGACAAAAGGAATGCAGGGAAGGAAAATCAGTGCAACGCTGCTTCCACTCGTAAAAGAGGTGGCGGATTTTTACAAAAAAGATCTCAGGAGGAAACGAAGGGAGCAGATTCTGGACTGGGCATTCCCGCACATGGACTATATGGATACGATGTTCCCATCCCTTCACAAGATGCGGTGGCTTCTCCCTGCCTTCTGGCTTCTGAGACTTGGAAGGCTTGGGAGGCAGCAGGCCTATATTGCAGCAGCCAAAAGAATCAGGAAATTCCGCCATGCCTGGGCAGCGTTCTGGAATCCGAAAAAAGAGGCCATACGCAATATTGTCAATCCGAAGAAAGAGTATGTGGAGCGAAAGATTAGGAATTTTCGGCGCAAGAGCTTCGGGCTTGCAGAGGATGTCCGCCTGGAATTAAGAAAACAGATTCAAAAGTTAAAGAGAAAACCTTAATATTCATACTTGATTGACGATAATCTAAATATACAGAAGTTTATACTGATATGGAAGGAGGCAGCGGATATGGGTATTTCAATCGACAGCAACAATCTATCGAATCATTATATAAATAAGCTCGCTCAGACAGCCCAGGAGAGCAGGGCAGTCCAGAACGAGAAAGGGGACAGGAACTTTGACGAGATCCTGATTACTGCAAACAGCAGACAGATTGAGGAAAAGAAGATTACAGAGAAACTGGCACAGAAGACGATGCATGAGATACAGATGACAACACCTCCGGAAAAAATAGAAGCGCTGAAGAAAGCCGTTTCAGAAGGAAGATATGAAGTGGACGCGGACGCGGTAGCTTCGAGAATCCTTCTGCAGAAGGGAGAAGACGCCGATGAATGAGTTCAGTAAGATATTAGAAGAATTAATTACATTATTCCAGGAACTGACGTCAATAGAGAATATCAAGCTGAATGCAGGGAGGATGAACCAGGTATCCGCGGTAGAAGAATGCATGACAAAGGAGCAGTCCCTCATCATGCGCCTCAAAGGGCTTGACAAGGCACGTGAGAAGAAGCAGGAAGAACTTGGGTTCGGCGGCATGCGCTTTCAGGAAATCCTGGACCGTTTATCCGGGGCAGAGAAGGAGGCGCTTCTTATACAGTTCGATTCCCTGAGCCGGGAGATTCAGATGTTCCAGGAAGTAAGCGAAGATGCTGCCCGGATTATAGAGGTGAACATGCGCCAGCTTGACAAGGAGATTCAGAAGAGGGAAGGCCAGTTATATGAAAACAGTGGAAAAGAGCTGAAACAGGATAAGCACATGACGGACCGAAGTGTTTAGAATATAAGGGAGGACAGCAGAATGATACGTTCAACATTTGGCGGATTTACAATGGCACAGCAGGCACTAAATGCCAACCAGCGGGCAATTGACGTTGCGGGCCAGAACTTGTCAAATATAAATACACCAGGGTATACGAGGCAGCGTCTGGATCTGGCGAGCATCTCGCCGGTAGGAGCCAGCTACAGCAGCTCCGTATTCGACTGTAAAGTCGGCCAGGGAGTCATGATGAAAGGCATCACGCAGATTCGGGATCCGTTTCTGGATATCCAGTACAGGAACCAGATTACAAAGGTGGGTACCGCAGACGCCACGGATGAGATACTCAGCAGAATAGGGGAAATCTTTGACGAGACGGACAGTGCAGCTGTCCGGGAGGCATTCAACAACGTCATAACGCAGCTTAAGAATCTGGCAACACCTCAGAATGCAGGAGAAAGCAGTACAGACAGGCTTGTGCGCTCCTCTTTCGAGGTGCTGATTAACGCTATTCATGAAAAAGCTACTGCGTTGGATGATTTAGAAGCAGAGATGATAAAAAAGATGGAAGACTCCATCGTTCCGAATATCAATTCCTGCCTGGAGCAGATAAAGAACCTGAACGAAGAGATTAAAAACAGCCAGGTACTTGGGAATCCGGCACTTGAGCTTCAGGATACGCGTAACCAGCTGCTGGACGATCTCGCTACATATCTTCCGATAAAGGTGACGTATAAGACCGATACTTCAAGTGGGGAAAAAGTAGACCTGCTGGAAGTCACTTTTAGAGACATCACACTCATCTCAGACACGAAGGTGGGAGAATTCAGCTTTGACGGCACGGGGGGGATTCCGGTGTCACTGGAAGTTACGGATGCCCTTAACCCGGCGGCGACGACCGATATTACGAACCTCATCCAGAACGGAGTGCTCAAGGGCAATCTCGATATGCTGAACAAGGCGGAGATATTTGACGGCACGGATACAAAGGGGATTGGATATTACAGAGGCATGTTTGACGCATTCGTGGACAAGATGGCCACTGTACTGAATGACCTGAACGGAGATGCGCTGTTTGAAAAGAGTGACGGCAGCGGTGCAGGTCAGCCATTTACCGCATCCAATATCAAGATATCCGACGGATGGATGAACGGAACCGTGTCGATTAAAAAATCGAACGGAACCGGAGGGACGGATCCCTCTACGGCTTATGAAAATGTACAGCTTATGATCAATGCACTGATCAGCGACAAGCAGATATTTACGATAAAAGGAGCAGACGGGGGAGATATCACCGTGTTCCAGGGTACGATACAGAACTGCTTTGACAATATACAGGATGTACAGGCCATTGAAAGAAAGGCGTCGTCGTCGATACTGAAGAACCATCTGACAGTGCTGAATCAGATAGCAGACTCGAGAGACGCAGTATCAGGCGTCAACATGGATGAAGAAGTAATGGATCTGATGCGTTATCATCAGTCTTACAATGCCGCGTCCAGGCTTATGACAACGCTGGATGAGATGCTGGACAAGCTGATCAATGATACAGGAGTGGTAGGAAGATAGCAGGAGGTAGCAAGATGCGCATAACGACAAATATGATTCGAAGAAACTATCAGAACAATCTGAATTCTACCTTGAGCGGGCTTGAACAGGCTCGCAGGCAGGCAGAGACCGGCAGACGGTTCAGCAAATCATATGAAGACCCCTCTGCGGCAGCCAGAGCGACTATCCTGGAGAACAGATATGCCAGAAACGGCGACTACAGGAATGCGGTCGAGGATACGATGAAGTGGCAGGATACCCAGGAGGATGTCCTCATGCAGCTGAGCACGATTGCAAAGGAAGTAAATAAGAACTATGGCGTGGAAGCTATCTCAGGAACAAATGCGAGTGTGAGGGACACCTATGCGGCTACATTCCGTGAGATGCAGAAATCCATGGTCTATGCACTGAATACAAAATACGGCAACGTATTTGCAATGGCAGGCTCTGACGGGCAGAACGCGCCGTTCGAGCTAAAGGAAGATGGAACGGTGACGTACCGGGGACTGGACGTAAATGACCCTGCCAATGCAGCTGAGCTTGAAAAGCTCACAAATGAGCACTCTTATATCGACCTTGGCTTCGGACTTACATTTTCCGGAGGAGAGATCGTGTCATCCAGTGCATTTGATGCTGCCTTTCCGGGAATAAAGGCGGTAGGGTTCGGACAGGAGGATGATGGGACAAGTAAGAACATGATTGTGCTCATGGGGCAGATGGCAGATGTGCTGGAAGCGGATGAATTCGACGAGGCCGCCTACAAAAAGCTTTGGACGCAGTTTGACAAAGGCGCAGGAGACCTGCAGAATTGCATGACCGAGATTGGTACGAAGACAAAGCTTCTTAGCTCGACACAGCAGCGTCTGGAAAATGAAAAGCTCAATATAACGACGCAATTTGACAGCACTGTCAATATTAATGAAGCAGAAGCGCTGATGAATTTTTCTTACGCCCAATATGTGTACAATGTTGCACTGAAGATTGGAACGAGCCTTTTATCAAACTCTCTGCTTGATTTTATGAAGTAACATGTATATTGATTTTATGGTGAGGTGATGGATGATGAATCAATTACTTAAAATTACGACGATACCGATTGAGTATGAATTGAAAATCAATAATGCGAAGCTGGAACGCAGAAACGGCACCGCAGAGATGGAGATCAGCCGCAATGAAGGCGGTATGAGCATCAAGAGCAGGCCAATCCGTCTTCAACTGGATACATACGAAGCGAGGAACTCCGTCGTACCTACCACGAAGACATCGATAACCCAATCCGCTCAGAAGGGGAAACAGGCGGCATATCAGGCCACGGCCCAGTTCGCAAAGGAGGGGCAGCTATTGCTGAAGACCAAAATAGGTGAAGGCGGTGAAGCGCTTAAGTCTATATTCGAACAGAGGGTGGCATTACCGACCGGTCAGTTCCAGATGGGGTTCGTCCCTGCAACAGGACCGGATATCAACTGGGAGGCACCTTCACTTTCTATCAGGTATGAGATGGATAAGCTGAACTTCGACATGAAGATAGATAAAGGTGACGTGAAATTTATACCCGGTACCATTGAGCTGTCTATATCCCAGTATCCGGATGTGGAAATTGAGTATATGGGAGAGCCGATATATGTTCCGCCGAGTGCGGCAGCTCACTTTACAGGAGAAATAGTAGATGTCAGGGCATAGGCGGATAAGGACAGGGGGAGTAATATTATGAAGGAAAAGAAAGGCAGCAGCCTTCCTTTTGAGAAGGAAGAGCTGATCAGCTTTGAGGAGGGGTTATTCGGATTTGAAGACTATAAGCGTTTTCTGCCGCTCCCTATAACAGAAGACAGTGACGCTGTACTGAATCTGCTGAGCGTTGAGGACGAGAGCCTGTCCTTTATCATCATGAACCCATTCCTGCTCGTAAGTGATTACGAACCCCGTCTGTCACAAGATATCTATAAAAAGCTTGAGGCAAAGGACGAGGCTGATTTGTCTTACTATGTCATATGCGTGGTCGGTGACAGTCCGGAAAACAGCACGGTCAACTTCAAGTGCCCGATTGTCGTCAATACGGTCAGCAGAAAGGCGGTACAGGTCATACTGGAGTCGGAAGAATACCGTTTCCGTCACTCGTTAAAAGACATAGGAAAAGAGGTGGTCTGAATATGCTTGTCTTACAGCGCAAAAAAGGGGAGTCGCTCCTATTGGGAGAGGATATTCAGATCTCTGTCGTCGATATCGGGACGGATACCGTCAGGCTTGCGATTGAAGCGCCGAAAGATGTCAAGATACTTAGAAAAGAACTTGCGGAGGCTGCAATCGTCAACCAGGAGGCGGTAGCAGGCCAGGAACAGATACAAAAGATAAAAAGTATTCTCAGTCCAGACCGGCACAATGGCTGATTTGGCGGAAAATTTTAAACTGCCTTGGAAACGGCTGTTTCTAAGGCTTTTTATTATTACCGTATTGTTTCGTCTGAGCGTACAGGAGGTGTCGTTATGAAAAGCTTTCATTCGGTTATTAATATTTTTCTGTCCAGTCCGGGTATCTTATTTTTGTCTTCCATTTTATTTACGTTTGCAAGTTTTTACTGGGTCAGAAAGCTACTTTCCGAATTCCGGGGATCTCTCTTTACAGCGCTGCTGGCTGGAAGCTTCAACGGGATAATCGCGGTATTTGCAGAGACGGCAGTGGACAGGCCGGCGCCGTATGTAATGATGGCTTTTGTGCCTATCGTTACAGTAGTGGAACTCAGGCTCGTGTCGAATGACAGCATATGGGCCTATCTGTTTGTACTCTCTGCATTCCTGCTGAATTTCAGCGCGGTCCACGATCTGGCCGTGGCAGCTATGGGGCTTTGGTCGTACCGGGAAGTATGCGCTCCCCATTCTGTAGAGTATCGTATCAGCATCTTTACTCTGGCATTGTTGTCCGCAGCTTTTATGCTTCTTCTGCTGGCCAGATTCATGCCGGCCAAAGAGCTGTCGGCCCTGATGCACTCCAGAGAGAAGAGTATGATTCTCTTTACTTATATGGCGCTTGGCAGCATAGTGCTGATAATTGCATCGGCAGTTACGGTACCGGTCCTGTTCAGTGACAGCATACCGGACGATATCAGCGTTCCGGTGTATCAAGATCTGATATTAAAAGACTTTCTGGTACTCGCGTGCAGTTATGTGATAGCACTTCTGCAATGCCATGCAGAGCGGGCATCCCAGAAGAACAGCGACCTTACGGAAGCATTGCAGCAGGAGAAGGAGTTCCGCTGTGCCATTCAGAGGCAGGCGATTATGAGCTATACCGTCAACCTACGGAAGAATTGTATTGTGGAAGGTCTGTCTTACTTTTCAAAATATATGGAAACTGGGGGGAGCAACGACTATTCCCGCATTCTTCAGGAAGAGATCTGTCCGAATGTACATCCGGACGACCGTATCAAAGTGCTGGAAGAAAGCATATCCCATTCGGCAAAGCGGCAGGAGGCCAGAGAAAACAGCAGCCATGAGTTCCGTTTCAGAATCTCGTTACAATACCTGGACAGGTCTGTCAAATGGACGCCGTCTGACACATGCGGATGTGAGGAGGACATGGAGTGGATATGGGTGGAAGCCCGGATAATCATTGTCCATGAAGATTCGTCAGGAGATAATATTGCATACATCGACCTGATAGATGTGAATGAATGCGTAGAGCAGGAGAATGAACTTCTGAACGCAGCCCAGATAGACGGCATCACAGGGCTGTACAATCGTTCTGCACTGGAAAAGCACATCGATCTTCAGCTGTGCGAGCGAATCGTATCGGGTGCGATGTTCATCATCGACATGGATAATTTCAAGATGGTGAATGATTCCTTCGGGCACCGCGCAGGGGATCTTCTTTTGAACGAGATGGCAGATGTAATCCGCGCCCATTTCCGCCAGAAGGACATCATAGGAAGGATTGGAGGGGATGAATTCTGCGTGTACGCGTCCAACCTCCGCTCTATAAAAAGCATTGAGGATAAGGCCAGAAGGCTAAATGCAGCAGCTACACGCACACATGTTACAGAGCAGGGAAGAGAGTTCCAGACGACGGTAAGTATCGGGATTGCGCTCTGCCCTGATTTTGGAGACGCCTACGACTCGTTATATGAGCATGCGGATATCGCCTTGTATCAGGCAAAAAGCTCCGGCAAGAATACGTACTGCATCTATGCGGGAGAGTCAAGGGTCGAGTACACCGGAAACCGTCCCGGGAATGGAAACGAAAGCAACTGATATCACATATATTATGGCGGCAGCCAGGCAAAAGTGCCCGGCTGCCGTGTGTTTTTGTTAAAAAAATTTACCAAATTTTTTTTTGTTACAATACAAAAAATTGCGGGTAAAAAAATGAAAAATTGTATAAATTTAATCTTGAAAAAAAAAGGCTCTTTGAAGGGGATTTAAGATTTGAAAATATATATAAAAATTGAGAAAAGCACATCGCGGAAAAGTTAAAAAATAACTAAAAATTACCTATATAAATGTATGTATAATTAATTGGAAGAGCTGTTGACAAAATAATTTATTGGCAGTAATGTGTATACAACTTTCGGATGCTTTCGTTTTAAAAGCGTCTGGCTGTTATTACATTGCAGAAAAAAAGACATGAAGGAAGGGGATAATACGGAAGAGCTGACAAAGAATCTGTTGGAAGAGCTAAATTGCCAGACCGTGTTTACGATTCCGGTATTTGGAGGCATCGCTGTGGATGAATCCATTGTCGTAACATGGATAATCATGGCGGTGCTTACGGTCCTGTCGGTAATATTCGTGAGGAACCTGAGCGTTGAACACCCTGGAAAGCTGCAGCTTGCGCTGGAATCTTCCATCGGATGGGCACAGGATTTCTTTGAAGGAATCATCGGAAAGGAGAACAAGAGGTATGTTCCTTATCTGATTACGGTAGCCCTCTATCTGGCGGTATCTAATGTAATAGGGCTGCTTGGATTCAAACCTCCGACAAAAGACTTGAACGTTACGGCGGCACTGGCTGTCATGAGTATGATTCTGATTGAATATTCAGGAATTCGGAAGAACGGAGGAAAGCACTGGGTGAAGCATTTCGCCAGCCCGGTCCCCGTAGTCGCGCCTATCATGGTGCTGGAAGTCTTTATCAGGCCGCTGTCGCTCTGTATGCGGCTGTTTGGCAATATGCTCGGGGGATTTGTCGTAATGGAACTGATTAAGCTTGTGGTTCCGCTGCTTGTACCGATTCCGCTTAGTTTTTATTTTGATATATTTGACGGATTGCTACAGGCGTATGTGTTTGTGTTCCTCACAGCTTTATTTATGAATGAGGAAATGGAATAGTAAGAAGTAGAAAAGGAGATAAAGAAGAATTATGATGGGTACAATTATAGCTATTGGTGCAGGAGTTGCAGTATTGACAGGTCTTGGTGCGGGAATCGGCATCGGAATCGCAACGGGAAAGGCGACAGACGCTATCGCCAGACAGCCGGAGGCAGAAGGCAAGATAAGCAAGACGTTGATTCTCGGATGTGCACTCGCAGAGGCGACAGCAATCTATGGATTTATTATCGCGCTGCTAATCGTGTTCTTCTTAAAATAAGAGGAGGTACGGGAAAGTGCTGAGATTAGATTTTAATCTTGTATTAGAGATGATTAACCTGCTCGTTCTCTTTCTGCTGCTCAGGAAGTTTTTGATTCGTCCAATTACCGGTATCATGGAGAAAAGAGAGGCTATGATTGCGGACGGGCTTAAGACTGCACAGAATGAGCGGGAAAAAGCGTTGGAACTTAAGAAGCGGTATGAAGAGTCTCTAAACGGCGCCAAGGAAGAATCCAAAAAGCTGATTGAGCAGGCGAAGCTGAATGCAAAGAACGAGTATGACCGCATCGTAAGCGACGCTGATGCCAAGTCAGGCAGAATGCTTCAGACAGCCAGGGATGCCATCCGCGCCGAGAGAGAACAGACGATGCGGCGCATGAAAGCGGAAGTGGCGGGGCTGGCCATGGATGCGGCGAAAAAGATTGCTGCCGGACAAGACGGGCGCAGTGACAGCCAGGCAGCCTATGATTTATTCTTAGAGGAGGCAGGTGACGGTCATGAAGACAGCAAATCGTAATGGGGAGCGCCGTTCCATGACAGCCATCCGGTATGCGGCCGTGCTGGCTGAACTTGATATACCGCAGGACCTCCTGGCCCGTACGTCTGAAATCCTCCGGCAATCCTCCGGTCTCTCAGAAGCGCTTGAAAGCCCGGTCATACAAAAAGAGGCAAAGCACCGTGTCATAGACCGGATATTCCCGGCCGCCGTAAGGAACTTCCTGAAGGTTGCGACAGATTGTGGAAAGATTGGGTATGTACCCGAAAGTATAGACGTATATAGAGCGCGGATGGAGAGGGAAGCAGGAATCGTGGCAGCCAGGCTTGTCTATGCAGAACCTCCTTCCGGAGGACGCCTTGCTAAGATGGAACAGTTCATATGCAGGAGATACAGAGCATCCGGGGTGCGCTGGAGGATGGAAGAGGATAAGTCGCTCATGGGAGGGTTCCTCTTGAATGTGGATGGCAGAGAGTATGACTATACTGTGCGGGGCCGCTTGAAAAGGCTGGAGCAAAAATTAACCTGGAGGTGATGAGATTGGCTGCAATCAACGCAGATGAAATTATCTCGATCTTAAGAGAAGAGATAGAGAATTATGATACGGTAAGCAGAGACAAGGAAACCGGTACAGTGGTCTCGGTCGGTGACGGGATTGCCTCCGTCTATGGAATAGACCATGCCATGTATGGGGAAATCGTCACGCTGGAGACAGGCCTAAAAGGAATGGTGCAGGATATACGGCAGAATGAGATAAGCTGCATCCTCTTCGGGGACGACTCTGATATAAAAGAAGGGACCAAGGCAGCACGTACCGGAAAGAGGGCAGGAATCCCGGTAGGTGAGAAGTATATCGGAAGAATCGTAGATGCACTAGGAGAGCCGATTGACGGCCTGGGCGAGATAAAGGCGGACGGATACCGGCCTGTGGAGCAGGAGGCTCCCGGCATCGTGGAACGTAAGTCTGTGAGTGTGCCGCTTCAAACCGGTATCCTGTCAATCGATTCTATGTTTCCTATCGGACGGGGGCAGAGGGAGCTGATTATCGGTGACAGACAGACCGGAAAGACTTCTATAGCGGTAGACACGATACTGAACCAGAAAGAGAAGGATGTCATCTGCATCTATGTGGCAGTCGGACAGAAAGCATCCACGGTAGCACAGCTTGTCAATACGCTCCGCTCATATGGGGCACTGGAGTATACGACCGTATTCTGTTCCACGGCCAGCGAGTGTGCGCCGCTTCAGTATATCGTGCCCTATTCCGCAACGGCTCTTGCAGAATACTTCATGTATCAGGGGAGAGACGTTCTGATCGTATATGATGACCTGTCAAAGCATGCAGTGGCCTACCGGGCAATCTCCCTCCTTCTTGGACGTTCTCCTGGCCGGGAAGCGTATCCGGGTGATGTCTTCTACCTGCATTCTCGTCTTCTTGAGCGGAGCAGCCGCCTGAACGAAAAAGCGGGAGGGGGCTCCATTACAGCTCTGCCGATTATTGAGACGCAGGCGGGGGATGTATCTGCATACATTCCTACGAATGTCATATCCATCACTGATGGCCAGATATTCCTGGAGAGCGACTTGTTTAATGCCGGTATGCGTCCTGCCGTCAACGTTGGACTCTCCGTATCCCGTGTAGGAGGGGCAGCTCAGACGAAGGCGATGAAAAAAGCTTCCGGCAGCGTGCGTATCGATCTGGCCCAGGCCCGTGAGATGGAGTCTTTTACACAGTTCAGTTCAGATCTGGATGAGGCCACGAAAATGCAGCTGAAATACGGTGCCTGCCTCACGGAGCTTCTGAAGCAGCCTCTGTGCCGTCCGCTCAGACTGCATGAACAGGTCATTACGCTCTGTGCGGCGACCCATAAGATGCTTCTTGACGTAGACACGAAAGACATAAAGGCATTTCAGGACGGTATGCTGGATTATATCGGGAAGACGTATCCAGAAATCGGGAAAGAGATAGAAGAGGGGCAGACGCTTGACGATGTACTGACAGATAAGATTCTGAAAGCGGTCGGAGAATATAAAGAAAACAGATAAGCAGGTGTAACTATGGCAAATGCGAGAGAACTGAAAGAACGGATGGCCAGCATCCAGGAGACCAAGAAGATTACAAACGCAATGTATCTGATCTCTTCTTCTAAACTGAAGCAGGCCAGAAAGAGGCTGCACGATACAGAACCGTTTTTCTATGCGATGCAGGCTGAGATTGCCAGGATACTGCGGCATGTCCCTGACATGCACAGCCATTTCTTCGATGGACGGCAGAAGAAGTCTCCGGATGAGAGGAAGACGGGATGTATCGTCATCACAGCCGATAAGGGGCTGGCAGGTGCCTATAATCACAACGTGATCAGGCTTGCGGAGGATATGCTGAGAGAACAGGGAGAACACAGGCTGTTCGTACTCGGGGAGCTGGGGCGGCAGTATTTTTCCAAAAAAGACGGCCTTAAGGTGGATGCGGACTTCAGGTACACGGTCCAGCATCCGACGATGCACAGGGCGCGCCTCATAACGGCAAAGATGACGAACCTGTTTGAGACGGGTGAACTGGATGATATCTATATCATCTATACGAGGATGAAGAATGCCATACAGGCAGAGGCGGAGACGATAAAGCTGCTCCCGCTCAAGCGGATGGACTTTACGCCGGAGAACATGCCTTATCTGACAGGGGTATACAGGGAAGCGGTTACGCTGTATCCTTCCGCCCACAGCGTGATGGACAGCATCGTGCCTAATTATATAAACGGAATCATCTACGGATGTCTCGTTGAGTCGTACTGCAGCGAACACAATTCACGCATGCAGGCGATGCAGAATGCGACCGACAGCGCGTCCCAGATGCTGGGTGAATTAAATATTACGTATAACCGTGTGCGGCAGGCTGATATTACACAGGAACTTACAGAAGTGATCGGCGGGGCCAATGCACAGAAAAGGAAGTGAAACCAGAGATGATGACAAAAGGAAGAATTGTACAGGTCATGGGGCCTGTCGTTGATGTGGAATTTGACAGCAGAGAGGACCTTCCGTTCATAAAAGATGCACTGGAAGTTGACAATAACGGGAGCCGTTCCGTCATGGAAGTGGCACAGCACGCAGGCAACAATATCGCCCGCTGCATCATGCTTGCATCAAGCGACGGATTGTATAGAGGTATGGAAGTGACCGCTACAGGTTCAGGAATCAGGGTTCCGGTAGGTAAGCAGACGCTCGGTCGTCTGTTCAATGTGCTTGGCGAGGCCATTGATGGTGGAAAAGAGATGGAAAACGGCAGCAGACGGTGGGAGATACACAGGAAGGCACCCGGCTTCGAGGAGCAGAGCCCGGCGGTGGAAGTCCTGGAGACAGGGATTAAAGTTATCGATCTTCTGACACCGTATGCCAAGGGAGGCAAGATAGGCCTGTTTGGAGGAGCCGGGGTAGGAAAGACTGTACTGATACAGGAATTGATACACAATATAGCTACAGAACACGGAGGGTATTCCATATTTACCGGCGTGGGCGAACGTTCCAGGGAGGGAAACGACCTGTGGACAGAGATGAGAGAGTCGGGGGTTCTGGACAAGACCGCGCTCGTGTTCGGCCAGATGAACGAGCCGCCGGGGGCCCGTATGCGTGTGGCGGAGACCGGCCTTACGATGGCGGAATACTTCCGGGACGAGGAGCACCAGAATGTACTGCTCTTCATCGACAACATATTCCGTTTTGTGCAGGCTGGTTCGGAAGTGTCCGCGCTTCTTGGACGTATGCCTTCCGCAGTCGGATACCAGCCTACGCTTGCACAGGAGATGGGAGCGCTTCAGGAGAGGATAGCGTCCACGAAGAATGGTTCCGTCACATCTGTGCAGGCAGTATACGTACCTGCGGATGATCTGACAGACCCTGCCCCTGCAACCACATTTTCCCATCTGGATGCGACCACGGTTCTATCCAGGAAGATTGTAGAACAGGGAATCTATCCGGCGGTGGATCCTCTGGAATCCACATCCCGCATACTGGAGGCGGATGTCGTAGGTAAGGAGCACTATCAGGTGGCGAGAAAAGTACAGGAGATACTGCAGAAATATAAAGAGCTGCAGGACATTATCGCTATACTCGGCATGGAGGAGCTGTCGGAAGAAGACAAGATGACGGTAAACCGCGCCAGAAAGATTCAGAAGTTCCTGTCGCAGCCGTTCTCTGTCGCAGAGACGTTTACCGGCGTCAAGGGAAGATATGTGCCGCTTGAGGAGACCGTGCGCGGATTCAAAGCGATTATCGACGGGGAGATGGACGCGTATCCGGAAAACGCCTTTTTTAATGTAGGAACGATGGAAGAGGTAAAAGAAAAAGCGGAAAAGGAAGTGTAAGCAAGGCATGAATACATTTTTCTTGAAAATTATATGCAGCGATAAAGTCTTTTTTGAAGGCCGATGCAAGACGGTTATCCTTCCGACGCCCGAAGGGAAGATGGGGGTGCTTGCCCATCATGAGAACATGGTGGTGGCTGTAGAAATCGGCGAACTTAGGCTGCAGACGCAGGAAGGGGAATGGGTTGAGGCGGTCGTATCCAAAGGGTTCGCGGAGATAATGAACAACCGCGTCTCAATCCTGGTCAATGCCGCAGAGCGTCCGGAAGATATCGATGTGCTGCGTGCCAGGGAGGCAAAAGAGCGTGCCAGGGAACGCCTGAGGCAGAAGCAGAGCATACAGGAGTATTATCTGTCGCAGGCTTCCCTGGCAAGGGCGATGACGCGTCTGCGGGCGTCAGAGCACGGGAAAAAATACATCTGATCACGTAGTAAGGAAGAGCTCTCCAAACAACTGTTCAAATGAGGAGTCAAAGAGGTTATTTTTTTTCCATACGATTGATATTTCATGTGTGATGCCGGGAGATGGCAATTCTATTTCTCTTAGAATGCCGTCCTCCAGCTCTTTTTCTACGGCCGTCTTGTACAGGAAAGTTATACCGCAGTCTGCGGTTACTAGTTCTTTTATCGTATTCATATTTCCGATAGTGATGATATTGGCAAAGTCATTCAGCGTGATATCCGCATCTTCCAGCGCCTGTTCCATAATCATACGTGTGCCGGAGCCAGGTTCCCGGATAATGAGACTTTCTGAGGTCAGATCCCGCAGCGTCTCGGGAGGATGGGCAAAGATGTGGCTCTGGCAGCAGACCGGGATAAACTGTTCCTCGCGGTAGGCACGGTGCCTGTAAGAAGTGTGCGGGAAGTTGCCTTCGAGCAGCGCGAAGTCAATCTCGCCGTTGTCAAGGCTGCAAAGCAGCTTCTTCGTGTTGGCTACCGCGACGGTGACGTCCGAATCAGGATGAGACTTCATATAGTGGATCAGTGGGCCGGATATCATGTATTCACCGACGGTCAGCGTCGCGCCGAAACGGAGCGTGTTTTTTTTATTCTTAAGCATCGCGATCTGTTCCTTCAGATATATTTCATTATTCCGAAGCGAGTTGAAGGACTTCTGGAGCAGAAGCCCCGTATCTGTAAGGCAGATTTTCTTTCCTTCAAAATGAAAAAGCTTTGTTCCGTAGTAGTCCTCAAGATACTGTATGTGCTGAGACACGGCGGGCTGTGATATGTGAAGTGCTCTGGCGGCTTTTGTAAAGCTCATCTCCCGGCAGACGGCCAGGAAGGTCTCGGTTCTGTTGTCCAGCATAGGATTCTCCTTTGAATTGACAGCGTTAAGATACTACAATGATAACATATGCTTATGAAAAAATAAATAATTATAATTTTACATTATAGTAATTCGATGGTATTATTTTCATGTTGCGTAAGAAGAAGATTCTGGAGGAAAAGAGATGAAATTTATAAAGAAGAACTGGCAGGGGATGCTCCTGTGTATCGCCATAGCTGTGCCGTCCATGCTGTTGGGAAAGCAGTTTCCGGTTATCGGGGGACCGGTCATCGCGATACTGGCAGGTATGGTTATTACACTATTTATAAAAGAAAAAGGGAAACTGGAGAGCGGAATTAAATTTACATCCAAAAAGATTCTGCAATATGCGGTTGTCCTGTTAGGTTTTGGTCTTAACTTGAGGGTAATCCTGGAAACAGGAAGGCAGTCGCTGCCAATCATTATCGCTACCATATCAACGTCGCTCATCATCGCATATGTGCTGCACAGGGCGATGCATATACCGGGGAAGATATCCACCCTGGTCGGAGTGGGTTCTTCTATATGCGGAGGATCCGCTATTGCGGCGACGGCACCTGTCATTGACGCGGACGATGAGGAAGTGGCACAGGCCATATCCGTCATATTCTTCTTCAATGTCCTGGCGGCGGTGCTATTTCCTATGCTTGGAACGGTGCTTGGATTCTCTACTCATTCCGGGGAGGGATTTGGCATCTTTGCCGGTACTGCGGTCAATGACACTTCATCTGTCACCGCGGCCGCTTCCACCTGGGACAGCATGTTTGGCCTCGGCAGCGCCACTTTGGACAAGGCGGTAACCGTAAAGCTTACGAGGACGCTGGCGATTATTCCGATCACGCTTGTACTGGCGTTCATCAGAACGCGCAAGGCTGAGAAGGAGGCGGCAGGGCAGGTATCCCTGAAGCAGGTATTCCCCTTCTTCATCCTGTTCTTCATCGGAGCATCAATTATCACAACTGTAGCATTAAGCGCAGGAATCTCTCCTGAGGTATTCACGCCGCTGAAAGAGCTGTCCAAGTTCTTCATCATCATGGCTATGGCGGCTATCGGCCTGCATACGAATATCGTCAAGCTCGTCAGGACCGGAGGCAAGCCGATTCTGATGGGAATGGCATGTTGGGTTGGCATCACGGCTGTAAGCCTGCTGATGCAGGATTTTCTTGGCCTGTGGTAAAGGACTTCGTACCGTAGGGCCGTGTCCCTGCAAGAGAAAGCAGCAAACTAAAAAAATTCTGCCGAATATTCTAAAAAGAGACGTCTGTTACTTGACGTCTCTTTTTCTTATACTCTAATCACAACAAACAAATCTAAAGAAAACGGAGGGAAATGTTATGAAGAAATTGTTGAGTGTGCTGCTTGCAGTGGCAATGATGGCAGCGCTCCTTGTGGGATGTGCCGACAAGGAGGAAGCCAAGGACAGCGGCGACGGCGGCAGCAAAGATATCACGATTGCTTTCAGCTTTGAAGACCTGGAGACAGAATTCTGGGTGGCAGCCCATGAGATTATCACGGACACGCTGAAAGAGGAAGGCTACAAAGTGATTGAGCTGAACTGCCAGGGGGATGCGAACAAGCAGTTGGAGCAAGTCAATGACGCGCTGACACAGGATATTGACGGAATCATCATGATACCGGTAGATGGAGATACGGCTGTGACAGTTACCACGGCGGCGAATGATTCTGAAGTCCCAATCGTCATCTTCAACCGTCCGCCGACATCCGACGAAGGCAGCAACATCACAGTAGTGTGTGATAATGCCACGACAGCGGAGGCTACTGTGGATTACATGGTAGAGCAGGCGAAGGCAAAATACGACGAGACCGGAAAGAAGCTGACACCTTGTATTCTCGTAGGTGATCTTGGCGACCCGAATGCGATAGAACGTAAGAATGGATTCTACGCTGCAGTCGAGAAAGAGAAAGACATCTTCAATGAGGTAATCGAAGTTCCTACAGAATGGGATGCCGCTACGGCACTTGCAAACCTTCAGAGTGCGGTACAGGCTAATCCGGAGATAGACTTCATCTTCTCCTCATCTGATTTCCTCTTCCCTACCATCCAGTCCGTAGTGGAGCCTCTGGGGAAATGGCAGAAAGCAGGGGATGCCAGCCACATTATCCTCGGAGGGCTTGACGGCGACTCCACAGCAGGAAAGCTTATCGACGAAGGGTATGTAGACGCTACAGGAGTCCAGGACTTGTTCTATGAGGCCGATGCGGCGATGAACGGAATCATCAAAGCTATCGAAGACGGGGAGGCGGCGCCGGACGAGGTCGTTGAGGACCCAGGCTTCGCGCTCACCCAGGGCAATCTGGAAGAAAAGAGAATGGATATGTGGGGCAACGCAGTAAGCGCTGAAAAGTAGAAGGCATGCAGGCATAAGGGCCGCCGCCTGGCAGTGAACTGCCGGTGCGCGGCCCAAAAGAATACAAGGAGGTTATGATATGGGTGTTTTTACAAAGAAAACACAGGCGAAGGGCAAAAAGAAAACTGCAAAGCAGATAGTTATGAGTATGTTCATGTCAGAATATTTCATATTTTATCTTACGGTCTTATGCTTTGTCTGTGTCATCCCATTTGTGCCGAGGATTATCACAAGAAGCAATCTTCTCAACGTAATGTCGAACTTATGGCCGCTGCTCGTCGTTGCTGTCGGACAGACATTTGTACTGCTGCTGGGCGGCATCGATCTGTCGCAGGTATCTGTCATAGGAGTTACAAGCGTTATCGGTACTGTACTTATGAGCAGTTCGCTTAAGGAGGATATCTTCTCTTCCACACCTCTGTGGGGATGGCTTATCGGACCGGAAGGAGGACCGCTTTCAGATTCAAGCATGGCAATACCGCTTTGTATTCTTGTAATGCTTATGGCTGGGACGCTGATAGGCATGTTCAACGGATTTTTTGTCGCGCGGTTCAAGATGCCGCCCTTCATGGTAACACTCGTCACACAGATGTTTCTGCTTAACTTTGCCATCTTCCTTACACAGTCCAGGAATGTCATGGGGCTGCCTGAGGGATTCAAAGAACTGGGCAAAGGGTCGCTCGGGGGAATCATACCATACGCGGCGATACTGACTCTGACCGTGACCGTCATCGCTTATTTTATATTGAAGAAACTCGTACTTGGGAAGTGGATATACTCGACTGGAGCCAATGAGACGGCCAGCATCGTATCCGGCGTGCCGACAAAGAAGGTCACGATATTCTGCTACGCATTCAGCGGATTCTGCGCTGCCGCCGGCTCAGCCATCTACTCGGCCCGGCTTAACATGGGGCGCCCTACTTTGGGAGAAGATCTGACGATGGACATCGTAGGGGCAGCGGTACTGGGCGGCACGAGCCTGCTCGGCGGAAAGGGGAAGGTCACTTGGACCGTGTTTGGCGTACTGTTCTATACGATACTGTTCAATGTGCTAAACCTGTTCAACCTATCGTATTACACGATTAATATAGTGAAAGGATTCGTAATTCTGGCAGCCGCGTTTCTGGATGTGGTGAGGACAAGGCTGGCGGTGAAGATGTCAACCGAGAATGAGGCAGGTGTTTAATATGAGTGAATACGTATTACAGTTAGAACATATTGCAAAGAGCTTCTTTGGAATCGCAGCACTGAAAGATGTCAGCTTTGCACTGGAAAAGGGGGAGCTTCTGAGCCTGATAGGAGAAAACGGGGCCGGCAAGTCAACGCTTATGAATATCATCGGAGGCGTTCTCAAGGCAGATAAAGGGAATCTCTTTCTGAACGGCAGCCCCTATGAGCCGCACAGGCCATCCGATGCCACAAAGGCAGGAATCGCATTTATACATCAGGAGCTGAACCTGTTTACCAATCTGAGCATCATTGACAATATGTATATAGATTCTTATCCCCGCATCCCGGGAACGCCGCTTATACGAAAGTCGGCCGTTGCGGAAAAGGTGAAAGAAGTGCTTTCATCAGTAGATCTGGAGGTATCTTTGGAGACAATTGTGGAGAAGCTGTCACCTGGGGAGCGCCAGCTCGTAGAGATAGCAAAAGCACTGTCATCCGACCCACAGATATTTATCTTTGATGAACCGACGACCTCTCTCACAGCCCGGGAGACGGAAAAGCTGTTTGCCATCATAGAGCGTCTGAAGCAGGAGGGAAAGTCTATCATATACATATCCCATATACTTGCAGATGTACAGCGGCTGTCAGATCATATTATCGTTCTGAGGGACGGAACAATTACGGATAATGACAGGAAAGAGAATTACACGATAAACCGTATGATCAGCTCTATGATTGGAAGAGAGATTGACCAGCTATACCCGACGAAGACGAACCGTCCTTTAGCAGAACCGGTGCTGGAGCTGAAGGACATAACGCAGAAGGGAATAACGCACAACGTCAGCATGAAGGTACACAAAGGGGAAGTGGTCGGGATGTTCGGACTCATGGGATCTGGAAGAAGTGAGCTTGCCAGAATCGTATACGGCCTGGATCCACATGAAGAAGGAAAGATACTGATACACAACAGGGAGATCAGAAAGATAACCCCAAGGCTTGCCATAAAAAACAAAGTGGCCTTTGTCACGGAAAACCGGAGGGAAGAAGGGCTGTTTATGGAGTTTACCATACAGGATAACCTTTCTCTCGTATCCATACCGGAAAAAGCCAGAACAAAGCTTAAAATCGTCGATGACTCGACGGTTAAGAAAAGTACGCAAGGTATGGTAGACACGCTGAAGATAAAATGTCCACCAATTGAAAATAATCCGGCAAAAAGCATGAGCGGCGGCAACCAGCAGAAAGTAGTCATCGGCAAATGGCTGCTCAGCAATCCTGACCTTCTGATTGTGGATGAACCGACGAGAGGAATCGATGTCGGTGCAAAGTATGAGGTGTATTCTATCATCAACAATCTGGCGTCGGAAGGAAAAGGAATCTGGGTCATCTCATCTGAGCTGGAAGAACTGATGGGGATATGTGACCGTATCATAATCATGGGCAATGGAGAGGTGCGCGGCGAGCTTGCGAGGGATGAATTTGACAAGGAGGCTATCATGAAAGCCGCATTTAACCAGAGCGGGAAGGGGGACGGACAATATGAAGTCTAAGGAGAGTGCAGGCAGGCTGCTGTTTAAAAATATACCGCTTTTGCTGTTCATCATAATATTTGTCCTGTTTGGCTTGTTTTCACCAAAGTTCCTGAGCATGGCATCCTTCAGCAATATCATACTGAATTCCTCCTATGTGGGAATCATCGGTATCGGAATCATGTTCGTACTGCTGACAGCGGGGATCGACCTGTCGGTCGGCTCGGTCATGTATCTGTCAGCCGCCTCCACCGGGCTTTTGATTGCCAGGTTCCATGTCCCGACAGCAGCCGGGGTAGTGGCAGGAATCGGGGTGGCCCTGCTCATCGGGCTTATCAATGCATTCTGTATCATTAAGCTGAAGATCTTGCCATTTGTCACGACGCTCGGTATGATGACGGCAGGACGGGCAATAGGAACGTGGATGACCCGTTCGGAATCTGTCAGCCTCCCGAAATCTATCACTTCGCTCGGCTCCCAGAAGATAGCCAATGTACCGATGGCCATTCTCCTGTTCCTGGCTATTGCGGCCGCAGCCGCGCTATTTCTGGCGAGGACAAGGCTCGGGCGTCAGATATATGCGGTCGGAAACAATCCGGAAGATGCCCGAAAAGCGGGAATCAGCAATGATAAGATATTATTTACGGTATACATGCTGAGCGCACTGCTGGCAGGAATCGGAGGTATCATCTCAGTGGCCCAGATAGGTATTGTCAATGCCTCCTTTGGAAAAGGTGAGGAATTCAATGCCATCGCCGCGGCAGTCCTGGGCGGTACGAGCCTGGCAGGGGGAAGCGGTAAAGTATCCGGCACCATATTGGGGGCGGTCATGATTCAGATGATTCAGTCAGGGCTTGTGTATATGCAGATAGATATGTACATTCAGCCTCTCATATCAGCGGGCATCATCTTCCTCGCGGTGTTCCTTGACAGTGTGAGAGGCCGGTATATGGCCAAAGCAGAGGCGAGAAATATCAGAAATGAAAATCTGGCAAGTGAATAGAGCACCATACGCAGAAGATAGAGGCCTGAATCATAACGGCCTCTATTTCATATCCGGGAAATAGGTGTACAGGTTCTCCCGGTTTACCGAGATCAGGCCTGTGTAGACGGTGTCGGGTATAGTAGAAGCAACCCCGTCGGAAAGGTTGTTGATCTTGATGGAGGAATGGTTGATGTCGTAGAGGATAGTGGCTGCATAGTAAGTGAATACAGACCGCTTCTGCCCTATGATGACGTCCACGTCACCGCTTTCTACGAGCGCCAGGTTGTCTGGCTCGATGTCCATGGCAGTAACTTTGATGTCGTGCTCTGCAGAGGAACCGTCAAGGCCGTTCGTAATACCGATTGCACTGTTGGAATTAAAACCGGAGATGCCGGCGATGTCGGGATGGGTCTCCACGATGAGCTTCGTAATCCGTTCCGACTCGTCGTAGCTGGCCATGTCATCATATTCGCCGACGATGGTGATATCAGGATAGTTGTCCGTGACAGAATGATAGCCATCAAATGCAGCCTCTGTCGTGTCGGCTCCGCCGATGCCCATGACAGCGACCTTCCCTTTGCCGCCTATGAGCTTGACCATGGCTTCCGCCTGTGTGACGCCAATCTCGTACCAGTCTGAACCTGCAAAGGCGATACGTTTTGATGTGGATACATCGGAATCTACCGTCACTACCGGTATCCCCTGCCGTATTGCTTTATCGATTACGGAAGCCAGGCTCTGCTCCATGCCGAGCACGACGATACCGGCGGGCTTGCGGGAGATGGCTTCCTCCATTGCCTGGATCTGACCGGGAATATCGTATTCTTCCGGACCGAGGATCGTCGTGGTGACGTGTCTGTCGATGCCAAACTGGCGGAATGCCGGGATGTCATTTTCCTGAAACATGCTGTGTCCTGTCATAGTGGCGACCCAGATATATTCTTCCTCGCCTGCGGCCGTCTCTGTATCAGGAGGATTCTCTCCCGACAGCCGGCCTGCGGCGATGACACCCAGCAGTACAAGGCAGAGGCAGCCCGTCAGTACGAGCGGCAGCAGCAGCTTGTTCTTTTTGAGCCTGTTTGATATGATGTCCTTTTTCATAGATACCTCCTAATTGTGGGAAAGTGCGATGGCCCTTTGAGTAAATTCTTCGGGAGTGGCCAGGTTATAAAATAACTCCTGTGGCAAAGCATGCAGCTCTTTGCTTCCTGTGTAAGGAGATAAGTAAAAATGTTCAGAAGGAATGTAACAGTCCTGGCTTTTGATTTTGTTCCAGGAATCGGTCAGCTTTTCATTTACAGAGTAGTTCTGTATGTTCGTCATGGTGCGGGTGTCCTCGATATATTGGAAGACGGTTTCATACCTGGTGTAATAATCCAGAAAAGTACGGCTGATATCGATGTTAGAACTTCCTCTGCAGATGCCGATAACAGAGTCTGCAGGGCTTCCGACTGCCATGTGTGCACTGCCGTTCCATGACGGATAGAATCCACATACATCAATGTTAATCTGCTGCAGTACAGAATCATCTACCATGGATATATAATTCTCAGGCGCCACTGTCATGGCATAAGTTGAGTCCAGGAATGCCTGGAACGCCTGCTCGCCGGTCATATGAAGGCTCGTCTCAGACAGATATCCGTTCTTACGCATATCGTAGCACAGACGAAGAGAATCCAGATACCTGGGGCTGTCCAGATTACGGAATCCGGAAGATGCGGTGACCGGCGAGCCTGCCGTAACAAAAGCATCCGCGGTCAGCAGCGTCAGAAGGTCATTGGCGGAAGCGCTGTCGGCAAGGCCGGCGGAAAGCGGGGCGATGCCGTTATCCTTAAAGACGCGGCAGGCATTCATAAAATTTTGAAGGGTATCCGGGGGCGCCAGATCATACTTGTCAAAGAGTGAGGCATTGTACCATACACCGAGATAATTGCTCTGGTAAGGGATGCCGAAATACTTGTCCGACCGGGACATCCTCTTCAGATAGTCGAGTGCAGCTGCATTGATGCGTGTAAATGCATCCATATCTGTTATCGGAAGCAGTATGTTGTTATAGATGTATTTCGGATACGCTTCTGCAGGGATTTCGATGATATCTACAGAGTCGTCCTGATCCAGCTTTTCATCCAGATATGACAGGTAGCCATAGACAGAATAGCGCTCAATATTAATCTTATAATCAGGATACTTGTCGTGGAACCCGTCAAGCGTAGACAGTGGAATGTCCTTATAGGTAAGAATATTGATGGAGCGGGTTTCCTTGGACGTACCTGGTGAACTGTATAAATAAGAATAAAAGAAGAGGAAGGAAAAGACAGCACCGGCTGCTAAGACTATGAATATGATATTTTTAAATAACCTTTTGTGCATAATTGCCAAACCCCCCTGCGGTAAAACATGGAAACTATAGAAAAAATAATGTAATAATAATATAATGATACCGGGATTAAAAGGTTCTGCGCTTCATGCTTGCATGAAAGAGCAGAACTTTGGAATCCGCAAAACATGAGGAAGTAGCCCGAATAGGGCGGATTTCGAATGTTTTTAGGATTGCGGGAGCACAAAGTGCGAAGCAATCCGTAGGTATCATATAATAAAAGCAGCATTTTTACAAGGAGACAAATTTTAGTTTTTTAGAAAACATGCAGGGCAGACATATGAAGATAATAAAGTATAAAGACTTAAAAATGAAAAACAAGCTGTTTCTCGGCTTCCTTCTCGTTATAGCCGTGCTCGTATCCCTGCTCGGCTACTTCAGCATGACCTTCAGCGAGCAGTCTATCCGGACCCAGATGCTGGATTCCATACAGGAGACCATGGCACAGATGGGGGAAAATATTGAGGGAGAGATTCAGAAGGTTCTGGACGTATCCGCTCAGGTATGTCTGAATCAGGATCTCGGTATCATCCTGCAGGAGGAGAAACCAAAGACGATAGAAGATTATTACCGCAAAGACAGAACGATGCGTCAGATTCTGAATGATTCTTACGCCACCTATTTTTCGGTGGAGGATGTATTCGTCTGTTCCTATAACGGGAGCGTATACGGTTCGGACAAGAACAAGCTGAGTCTGACGGCAGAGTATGACTTTACAAGGACGGACTGGTTCGAGGATATGAAACAGAGCGGGGCGAAGGTAAGCATTCTGTCACAATATGACAGCAGCTCTTACATCAGTACGGGAGAGCCTCAGAAGTTATTTTCTATTGTAAAGAAGATATATAATTATAAATCCGGCAAAGAGATAGGCTGCCTTATCATCCATATGAACAGCGATATCCTCGGTAATGTGCTGCAGAGCGTCAACAGCAATGAATACCAGCAGTGCCTGATCATCGACAATAACAAGAAGATCATCTACCATCCTGACTCTGACTACATAGGCACGCAGTACCGGGAAGCAAGGGTGAGCGAGCTGCTCACGGTGCAGAACGGTTATATGGAGTCGCTGTCGGAGAAAGGGTATCTCGTCTTCAGCACGTCACCGGTCACAGGATGGAGCGTTGTCTGTGTCGTGGATAATGAATATATTATGGACAGTATCAACCGCCTTCGGCTGTTCCTCATACTGACGGCCCTGTTCTGCGTCATATTATCCGTGTACTTTGCAAGCTATATAAGCAGGACGATAAGCGACCCGGTGGCAAGGCTGCAGAGGAAGATGCACCAGGTCGGCGAAGGAGACTTCGACATCCGGGCGGCAACAGGGGCATCGGATGAGATTGGACAGCTCACCATGTCCTTCGATAAGATGGTGGAACGTACCAAGCAGCTCATCGAGAATGTATATCAGTCTGAAATCTACCAGAAGGAAGCAGAGCTGAATGCGCTGCAGGCCCAGATCAATCCCCATTTCCTGTACAATACCCTGCAGACGATCGATATGATGGCGGAGGAGGAAGAGGCTGACGAAATCAGCGATGCCTGCCAGGCGCTGTCGAAAATATTCCGTTACTCAATCAACCGGGGACAGGAATTCGTCCATGTACAGGATGAACTTGTGCACATTGAGAACTATATGCTGATCCAGAAGCTGCGGTTTGGTGATAAGCTGGACGTCCGTTACGATATCCAGGAGGACTGCAGGGAGCTGTATATCGTCAAGCTGCTGATTCAGCCGATGGTAGAGAATGCGGTGGTACATGGGATGGAAAATGTGCTCGACAGATGTCTAGTGACGATACGCGTATACAGGGACCGGGACTGCCTGTACGCGGAAGTGGAGGATAACGGTACCGGCATCGGGACAGAACAGCTGGATCATCTGAATGAAAAGCTGGCCCAGAGCGGGGAACAGAAGATGGTCCATGAAGTAGATTACGTTAAGAGCCACAGAAGCATAGGGCTGGAAAATACAAATGCAAGAATCAAGCTGTATTTTGGACAGGAATACGGCATTACGATTACAAGTGAAGAAGGTACGGGGACAAAAGTGCGGATTAGGCTCCCTGTCCGGACATAGAGGAGGTTTTTATATGTACGTAGCATTGGTCGTAGATGATGAAGAGATTATACGCAGAGGGATATGCAGGAAGCTGGAACGATTTTTTCCTGAGCTTAAGCTGGCGCCCCCTCAGGAGAACGCGCTGGAAGCACTGCACTATATACAGGGCAGCCAGGTCGACATCGTGTATGTGGATATCAGGATGCCTCTTGTTGACGGACTGGAATTTATCAGCAGGGCGAGGCAGTACAATCCATATCTCCAGTTTGTCGTAATCAGCGGGTATACCAATTTTGAATATGCCAGATCTGCCCTCCAGCTGAACGTGAAGGATTACCTTCTGAAGCCGATTGACAATTGCGAGTTCAGGGAAGTGACCGCACGCCTCATACAGGAGCTGGATCAGAAAGAAAGGCAGATAAGGGATAGAAGCATCGTCAAAGGACAGGCGGAAGAGGGGAAATTCTATAAAAAGTGCCGCTACCTGACAGAGCTTGTCCGTGTAGACTCGTCTATGGATACGGTAGAGCTTATGAAAGATCTGGAGGAGATGGGCATCCGGTTTGCAAATCCCCATTACAGGGTGGCGGCCGTGCTGATACAGGACATCCGCTCCGTCCCGGAATTTGAAGATGTGTCGGGGCTTTCCATCCTGCAGTTTGCCGTGTGCAACATAATCGATGAAGTGTTCCTGCACTGTGGCTGTACTTCCTTCGTACATGAGAAGGGGGAAAACCAGTTTATCATCATCCTGAATACGGAGACCCCGCTTGCAATACATTTCCTGCGTGAAAAAGCGGTCCATCTCGTAAATGTGCTTAAGAACATCTATGGCATGGAAGCGTCCGCAGGAATCGGCAGGGAAGTGCTCCGCACGGAGGATTTGTGCGTCAGCTATACGGGAGCGCTGGAATGCAGCCTCCAGTGTTCCATGCTCGGGCTTTCCAGAGTAGATATCTGTGAAGGGCAAAAGGACAAGAAGCTGAATCTGCGCCTGCTGAATGAGTTTGATAAGAATATACTGGAAGGTTATATCAAGTCACAGAATGAAGCCGGAATACGCCAGTTCGTAGAGGAGATGCTGCGCAAGGCAAAAGAGGACGGCCTCAGCTACACGAATGTCAAAGTGATGTGTCTGGATATCTACATGCTGGCTGCAAAGCTGCTGATGGAGAAGGGAAAGGATACGGAGACCGCGGTCAGGATGCTTGAGAAGCTGGAACGGCAAGCCGTGGAAAATACCGGATTAGAGGAATTCAGAAAGTATCTGGAACAGACATTGCAGGAAATCAGCCGGCAGTTCGACGACCGCAAGAAAAGCGGTGGAAAGACACTTATAGCCGATATTCTGACCTATGTGGAAGAGCATTACAGCAAGGATGTAAGCCTTGGCACAATCGCCGGAAAATTTTTCATCAATCCAAGCTATCTGAGCCAGCTTTTCAAAAAAGAGATGAATATGAAGTTTATAGATTATATTACAGACGTAAGGATAAAAAAAGCCCTTGTCCTGCTGGAGACGACAAGCCTGACCGTAAACGAGGTGGCCGAAGCGGTGGGATATAAGGATACAAGATATTTCCGGGAGATCTTCGTCAAGCATATGGGACAGACCCCGTCACAGTATCGGAGCGGGAAATTAGCTGATTAAGTCAGAGACGTGCGAGCGTACGCAAAAGGGAGCTTATGTAAAAGGCCGCGGCAGGCCGTCTGGCCTGGCGGATATCCACAACTGCAAAGAGCCGGAATCAGGCACGAGAATGTTATGTAAGATAACATCCCCGTGCCTGATTCCGGCTATTTTTGCAACAGCATCACAGCCATGATGGATGCAGCCCTCAACGCCACACAGCCATGCCCGCCCTTGTTCGTATAGTAGACAGCCGTCGAGAAGCCAGGTGGCAGATGCGCAGGTACAAGCGGGAGAGGCGGAGAATCTGTCCCGGAATCCTTGATTTGTGGGAGAAGAGCTGCTATCAGCGACTCTGCCACAAAGCTAGGAGGCCGTGGACAAGTCGGAGCCTCGTACGCATCGGAGCAGATGCCACCTGGCTTCTCGCCGGCGTCCACTATACAACAAAAATTCTCTTTATATTCTAAAAATCCCCCCGCTTAAAAAAGATACCGGCTGTGTTACATTACTGGACATAGAAAGAAAACTTTCACTTTGTCATGAAAAAAATGAAAACGGAGGGATTGCATTGGATAAAAAAGACATTATTTCTGAAGTGGAACGGACGATTCGGGAGGAAGGGAAAGCCATCGGGGGGCTGGCAGGGCAGCTGGACATGGAAAAAGCGGCAGAGCTTGTCGCGCTTATCGGCAGCAGAAAAGGGAAAGTGGTGGTGTCTGGCTGCGGTACATCCGCCATGGCGGCCAGGAAGGCAGTACATTCGCTGAACTGCGTGGAGTGTACCGCAGTATTTCTAACCCCGTCCGATGCCGTACACGGCGGACTCGGAGTTCTCGATAAGCATGACATTCTCATCCTCATAAGCAAGGGAGGCAACACGGAGGAGCTTGTACAGCTCATACCGGCCTGCAGGAGCAAAGGGGCGGTGCTGGTGGGTGTGACCGAAGAGGAAACGTCTGCCATCGGAAAGGCGGCGGACCTCTGCCTGAAAGTTAAGGTCGAGCGTGAGCCGTGCCGGTTCAATATGCTGGCGACTGCCAGCACGCTTGCGGTCATATCACTCTTTGATGCGGTCTGCATCGCCTTGATGCAGTATACGGAATATACAAAAGAGCAGTTTGCCGTCATCCATCCGAAAGGGGCGGTGGGGGAACGGCTTATCGGAAAGGAGGCCTCGCATGAAGGGTATGATGAAGGCGGCAGTGTTCAAGGGAATTGAGCATATAGAGGTTGAAAGCAGAGAGATTCCGCAGTGCCCAGAAGGGGGGCTTCTTGTCAAGGTCGTATCCTGCGGCATCTGCGGCGGAGACATACGTAACTACCACAGCGGTCTCAGAAATGGGATGACCGGACAGATCATGGGCCATGAGATAGCAGGGGAAGTTGTGGAAACGGCGGATGGCGTGGACGGATATGCGGCTGGCGACCGGGTCGCGCTGGCACCGGATGTCAGCTGCGGAGAATGCTACTATTGCCGGCGAGGCATGGTGAACCTGTGCGACCACCACCGCATGCTCGGCACTCATTTCCCCGGTGGGTTTGCCCAGTATATCGCCATACCGAAGATCGTATTGGAACGGGGCTTTGTGGAGCAGATACCTGACGACATGAGCTATGACCATGCAGCCTTTGCAGAGCCGGTATCCGGGGTAGTGGCGTGCCAGAAATATAACCACATATCATATGGAGATACGGTAGTCGTAATCGGGGACGGGCCTGTCGGGTGCCTCCATATGGAAGTGGCCAGGGCAAGAGGCGCTTTCCAGACGGTCATGCTTGCCAGAGGCCGCATAGAGCAGGCCAGGAAGTTTGGATTTGAGCATCTTATCTTAAATAAAGATCCAAAGGAGGCGACGGCGAAAGTAAAGGAGCTTGCCGGTCCGGGCGCGGACGTGGTAATCTGTGCGGTACCAAATGCAGCGGCACAGCAGCAGGCGCTGGAACTAGTGAAGAAGCGGGGGCGGGTGGTCATATACGGCGGACTGCCGAAGGACAGCCCGATGACTGCCCTGGACTCGAACAAGATACATTATAACGAGATCATGGTACTTGGCGCATTTTCCTATTCGGCGGTAGGGCTGGAAGACGCGATCAGGACGATACATACAGGGAAGGTCAGTACGGATCGATATCTGAGCGCGAAGGTTCCCCTCGAAAAGCTTGTGGAGGGGATGCATATGGTGCAAAGGGGCGAAGCGCTGAAGGTGCTCGTGGATCCGTGGGCCTCATGAAAGCGGGGGGCAGAGGGAAGGAAATGAACAGGCCAGACATGCAGTTTTAAGAGCAGACAAAGATAGCAGATCAGAAAGGAAGGACAGGAAAGATGTATGAGATTGACACGAAGCTTAAAGAGCTTAAGAGAGCCGGAACGCCGGTGAGGACAGCCCTCATAGGAGCGGGGCAGATGGGCAAGGATATCGTGGCGCAGATGGAAGAGATGGAGGGAATCGAATGTGACATCGTCGTAGATATAAGAACGGATATTGCCGCAGATGCCTACCGCCAGTCCGGATGCACATGCGAGGTGGTAGAAGCGCACACGGCCGCAGAGGCGGAAGACGCCATCGCTTCAGGGAAGAAGGTGGTGACGACGGATTATAAGGCAGCCGTGCGCGCCGCGCAGATTACGAATGTTATCGATGCCACGGGCTCTCCGGAGATGGGGGCCCGGGTCACGATGGAATGTATCCTGCATAAGAAGCACATCGTGATGATGAATGTGGAGTGCGACATTACCATCGGACCGATCCTTCGCAGGCTGTGCGAACAGGCAGGCATCGTATACTCCCTGACTGCCGGAGACGAACCGGGTTCCATCATAGAGGTGTATCGGTTCGCCAAAGCGCTCGGGTTTGACGTGGTTGCGGCGGGGAAAGGAAAGAACAACCCGCTGGACATCTATGCCAATCCCGGTATGCCCGAATGGAAGGAAAAAGCAGAAAAGAGGGAGATGAACCCGAGGATGCTCATCGAATTTGTGGACGGGTCAAAGACGATGATTGAGATGTGCGCGGTTTCTAACGCTACCGGGCTTAAGCCAGATGTAAGAGGGATGCATGGGCCAAGATGCAATGTAAAGGAGCTGGCCAAGGTGTTTTCGCTGAAGGAGCAGGGGGGAATCCTGGAACATGCAGGCGTGGTGGACTATGGAATCGGGGATATCAATCCTGGGGTATTTGTCATCGTGACGACGGAGAACAAACGAATCAAAGACGGCCTCGTACAGAGAGACATGGGGGAGGGCCCAAACTACCTCCTGTACCGTCCGTACCATCTCTGTTCCATCGAGACGCCGATTACGGCAGTACAGGCAGCCGTATACGGGGAATCGACGGCGCATCCTATGGACCATCTTACAAGCGAATGTATCACTGTAGCCAAGAAGGACATGAAGGCAGGAGAGGTGCTGGATGCAATCGGAGAATACTGCTACCGGGCGTCAATTGAACTGGCAGGCGCCGCCCGGGAGGGGAACATGCTGCCCGTTGGGCTTGCTAAAGGAGCGGTGTTGAAAACAGATGTGAAGAAGGACGAGGTCATCACATATGACATGGTGGAACTTGACAACAGCTCTGTACTGCTGCAGCTGCGCAGGATGCAGGATGAAGTCCTCGGCTGCTGATGAGGAAGGAAAAGAAAGGAGAATATGACTATGGACAATAAGGTAGTGATCGGATACGCTCCGACAAGAAGGCGGATATTCAGCGCCGAGGATGCGGTAAAGTATAAGAAGCTCATCGCAGACAAGCTCAGGGAATGGGAGATAGAATTCATCGACATAGAAGATATCAACGAGGAGGGGCTGCTCAGATGTGCGGAGGATGTGGAACCGGTGATTGACAAGTTCCGGAAGGCCAAAGTAGACGCCTTGTTCATCCCTCACTGCAACTTTGGCTCGGAACACAGCTGCGGCAAGGTGGCCGCTGCCCTGAAGGTACCCGTCCTTTTATGGGGGCCGAGGGACGAAGCCCCGGAGCCGGACGGCAGCAGGCTGAGAGATACCCAGTGCGGGCTGTTCGCCACGGGAAAAGTGCTGAGGAGAATGCAGGTTCCATTTACGTATGTACCGAACTGCCGGGTAGACAGTCCGCAGTTTGAGAAGGGAGTCCGGAACTTTACGGCTGCAGCCAATGTGATCAAGGAGTTCCGCAAGGGAAGGATCCTCCAGATAGATACACGTCCGGCAGACTTCTGGACGATGATGGTGAACGAAGGTGAGCTGCTGGAGAAGTTCGGCATACAGGTGTTCCCGATCACTATGGTAGAGTTCGCGGATAAAGTGCTGGAGCTGGAAGCGTCCCATGATGTGGAAGTGGAAGAGACCGTCCGCTATATCCATGAACATATGGAGGTGTGCATTCCAAAGGATTCCGTACGCCGAGTAGCAGCACTTAAGGCAGCGATGAAATATTTTGCCCGGATAAATGGCTGCAACGCGGTTGCCATCCAGTGCTGGGACGCGCTGCAGCAGGCGCTTCACGTAATGCCGTGCTGCGCGAATGCGCTCCTGACTGACGAGGGCATACCGGTAGTCTGCGAGACAGATATCCATGGAGCGATAACCGCTATCATGGTACAGGCAGCCGGAATGGGCAAGTCGCCGAGCTTTTTTGTAGACTGGTCGGTGCGGCATCCGGAGCATGAGAATGGAGAGCTGCTGCAGCACTGCGGCCCATGGCCGATATCGCTTGCGAGGGAGAAGGCCAAGCTTGACAGGCCATTTGCATTTCCGGAGCACTGTCCGGGAGCGGTCGTATCAGAACTGAAGCCAGGGGAGATATCTATCTTAAGGTTTGACGGCGATAACGGCGACTATGGAATGCTCATGGGCAGGGCGAAGACGATAGAAGGACCCAAGACAATCGGTACTTATGCCTGGGTAGAGATACCCGACTGGCCGAAGGTAGAGACGATGATAGTAAAAGGCCCTTATGTGCATCATGCAGTCGGCATCCACGGTGACATACTTCCGGTCATATATGAGGCATTGAACTATATTCCGGGTGTGCGGGCAGATTTTTACAATGAGGAACAAGAAAGAGAGACGAGAAACTACTATTATTGATTGTGTGACAGGACATGTTATACAGGTGAGGTGGACATATGCTGCTTGGGATTGATGTGGGTACGACGGGTGCCAAAGCAATGGTATATACAGAAGAAGGTGAGGCAAGAGGATATGCGTTCCGGGAATATGGGATCGTGTATACGAAGGAGGGCTATGCCTGCCAGGATGCGGAGCACGTCTGGAGCAGGACGAAGGAGGCCATACGTGAGGCGGTCAGAGAGGAAGGGAGGCATATCAGATGCATATCCATCTCCGTACAGGGAGATGCGGTCATACCTGTCGACTGCAACAGGGCAGCAATCGGCTATGCCCAGCTCGGCATGGATTACCGGGGGACCGAAGAAGTTCAGATCTGTGAAAGCAGGCTGGGGGCAGAAAAAATATTTGCCAGGACGGGCATGCGGCCGCACCCCATGAATACGTTTATAAAAATACTATGGATGAAAAGACATGACAGACGGCTATATGAGAAGACATACAAATTCGTGACGTATGCTGACTTTATCATGGGTAAGCTCGGCAGCGGCGATATCGTCATCGACTATACGATGGCCGCAAGGACGCAGGCGTTTGACCTGTGTGAGAAAAGATGGTCTGAGGATATACTGGGGGCATTTGATATCGATCAGGGGAAGCTTGGCACGCCGGTGCCATCGGGTACGGTTGTGGGCACGATAAACAGGGCGCTGGCAGAGGAGCTTGGTATCAGCCGTGGCGCGTTACTGGCTGCAGGCGGGCATGACCAGACATGTGCCGCCGCAGGCGCCGGGATTACCGAGGAAGGGATGGCCCTTGATTCCCATGGGACTGCGGAAGTGCTGACAGCCGTATCCAGACAGCCCAAATTGGGGAAGGTCATGTTCGACAGCTTTTATCCTTGCTATAACCATGTGTTCCCGGGCCGTTACGCGACCTTTGGATTGAACCATACGGGGGGAGCGCTGCTGAAATGGTTCGTGGAGGAATACTGCAGAGAGGACACGAGGCTGGCTAAGGAGCAGGGAATACAGGTGTATGACTACATCATAGGAAGGCTCCCCCAACCTCCGTCTCACGTGATGGTGCTTCCATATCTGAACGGGAGCGGAACGCCACATTGTGATCTGAAGATGCGGGGCGGTATCCTGGGCCTTACGATGGCGACCGGTCGTTATGATATCGCCAAGGCCGTAATGGAGTCGCTTTGCTTTGAGATGCGCCTTAATATGGAACGGATGGAACAGGCCGGCATTCCAATCCGGGATATCAGATGTGCCGGAGGAGGAGCACGTTCGGCGGCCGGGCTTCAGCTGAAGGCTGATATCATGGGTGTGCCTGTCACGACGCTTAAGGTGAGGGAGGCCGCGTGCTTTGGAGCGGCAATCCTGGCCGGGAGGGCGATTGGACTCTACGGGAGCATGGAAGAGATACAGCGTCTCGTCCGCACGGATATCACATATAAGCCGGAAGAAGTGAGCCGGATAATGTACGATGAAAGGTATCGGGTCTACCGTGGGCTTTATGATGTGATGAAGCCGGTGATGTCCCGGGTAGGAAAGAAAGATGCAGAAAATATCACATAGGGTACAGGTGGAGCTCAATGCAGTATACCATACGCTCAAAAGTGCGGAGAAGAAAGCGGCGGATTATCTGCTTCTACATCCGCAGCAGGCAGCCTGCCATTCGATTACCGACTCGGCAAAGCAGGCGGGATGCAGCGAAGCTACATTGGTCAGGCTGGCCCGGAAGCTTGGATATGGGGGCTATGCGCAGATGAAGCAGATGCTGCTGCCCGCTGAGGCGGTGACAGAACTGGATCTGCCGCTGCCATACGGCGACATCGGGGACGGCCGGGACGGAAGCACGGTTATCCGCAGAGTATTCTGCGTGGCGGCCCAGGCGCTGGAGGACACGATGCAGCTGCTGGACGACGAAGCGTATAATAAGTGCCTTGCATATATCATCCACGCGGGAAAAATCCTGACCGCAGGAGCAGGGGATGCCTACACCGTGGCGTACAGCGCATATCTTAAGTTTTCGCGGATTGGCCTGACGGCCATCTGTCCCGCTGACTATGATGTCCAGCTTATGGAGGCGTCTGGAATGGGACCGGACGATGTGCTGTTTCTCATCTCCCACTCAGGTGAGACGAGAACACTCTGCCAGGTTGCGGAGACGGCAGGAAAAAAAGGGACCCATATTATCACCGTGACCAATTACCCGTTATCAACGCTTGCTAAGCTGTCAGACTGTATCATACGGACAGCCGCATTTACGAAAAACCCGTGCAATGAGACTGTGGCGAAGAGGATACCTGAGCTCTGCATCATAGAGGCACTATATATCAGCATACTGCAAGGCCAGGAGGGGCGGTATGCAAGGACGCTGTCGTATGCCAATGAGCAGCTGAAGAAAAACAAGTTCTAAAAAAAGTCTGGAGATTATCTAAAAAATACCCGGCTAAGCAATAAAAACAGAAATGTTAAAATGAGAGCGTAAAGAGCGATGGAATCTTACGCTCTCGTTTGCGTACAAATAAGACAGAAAAGAGGTAGCGGTATGTGTAAGACGGAGATGCAGCATAAAGAAGAAATCGTTGAGGCTGGAAGATTCCTTTATGACAAAGGGCTGCTCGTAGGGACGGACGGGAACATCAGCATCCGCCTGTCTGAACAGGAAGTGCTCATAACAGCGTCCGGCTTCTGCAAAGGCAGGCTTACGCCAGAGCAGGTTACGAAGGTGGATATGGAAGGCCATGTCCTGGAGGGGCGGAAGCCTGCCAGGGACATCCGTATGCATCTGGCGGTCTACAGGGAATGCGAAGAGGCAAAAGCGGTCGTACATGCCCACCCCCCTGTCACGACCGGATATGCCATGTCAGAGGTGTCGTTTGCCAAGACGGCACTGCCGGAAGTGCTGTTTGCCCTGAAGGGCATCGCCGTGACGGAATATACGACGCCTACGACGATAGAAGTGCCGCGGGAGGTGAGCCGGGTCATGACAGAGAATCCAAAGTGCCGGACGATACTTTTGGCAAACCACGGGGCACTGACGATAGGCAGTGATGTAAGCGAAGCCTTCTATATGATGGAGACGCTGGAGATGTTCCTGAAGGCGAATCTGGTCTCAACGCTTCTCGGCAATACCCGTTATCTGGACGAGGCTCAGATGGAAAAAGTAAACCGCCTGATAAAAGGGGAAGATCCGGACAGTGTTATAGGAGGGATAAGATGAACAATTATTTTATGGGACTGGACTATGGAACCGGAGGATGCAAGGTGTGCATCATCGATGAGAAGGCAGACGTGCTCGCCTATGCGTACCGGAAGTATGAGATTATTACGAATCAGGACAATTATTCGGAGCATGACGTGCATGACTACTGGCCTGCAACATGTGCAATGATAAAAGAGTGCATTGACAAGGCAGGCATAAAACCGGAAGATATCAGAGGCATCGGTACGTCATCCGCCCTGCCGTCGCTCGTGATGGTTGATGAGGAGGGCAAGCCGGTACACAATGCCTACAACCTGATGGACCGGAGGGCAGACCGGCAGGAGAAATGGCTGAAAGAACATATCGGTACAGATGAAATCTTCCGGCTGACAGGCAACCGGATTGAAGACCACCCGATCCTTGTAAACCTTCTCTGGGAAAAGGAGAACCGGCCGGAAGATTACAGGCGTATCTGCAAAGCGCTTACCATCGACGGCTATATCCGCATGAAGCTGACCGGGCAGATGACTGCGCACCACAGCGCAGGTATCTTCTACGGGGTAGCCTATGACCTGGACCATAACAGGTTTGATGAGGAGATGCTTGACCGGCTGAAGATCGACGCCTCCATCCTGCCGGATTTCTACCGCTGTGAGGATATTATAGGAGAAGTGACAGAAGAGGCGGCAAAGGAGGCAGGGCTTGTACCCGGCATTGAAGTGGCAGGGGGACAGGTGGACTGCAACGCCGGATGGATCGGAGCGGGAGCCACCGAGGTGGGTGATATCCAGATGAACCTGGGAACATGTGGTAATATGGGCATCGTGAGGAATACAAAAGAGAAGTTCCGGGATATGTTCAACCTCCAGTATACGACGGACTGTACCAATACATACATTACGGTTACGACGACACAGACCGGTGGCCAGTGCCTGAGATATATGAAAGAGAACTTTGGGCAGCTTGAGACGGCGATGGAAGAGCTGGTCCCTGATTTTGACAGCTATGACTACCTCAACATGGAAGCCGGCAGGATACCGCCGGGGAGCGAAGGGCTTGTCGTACTGCCTTACCTGATGGGGGAGCGCACGCCGATATGGGATAATGACGCGAGGGGAGTCGTGTTCGGCCTGTCGCTCTATCACACGAAAGCGCATCTTGTGCGGGCGATGATGGAGGGGGTCGCATATGCCCTGTACGATTCCTTTATCATATTGAAAGAAAGTGGAATCAAGATCAACTATCCCCTTGTCATGAATGAGGGCGGGGCAAAGAGCAGGCTCTGGAGAAGGATTATAACAGATGTGCTGAACGTGCCGACCGTATTCGTGAAGAACAGGGTCGGAGCGCCATATGGAGACGCCCTTCTGGCAGCAGTGGCAACGGGATACATGAAAGATTTCAGCATAGCGAAGGAGAAAGCGCAGTACGTGGAACCGATGGAGCCGATTGAAGATAACCATGAGATATATATGAAGTATTACCATATATATAAGAATCTTTACCGACATGTAAAAGATGATTATAAAGACTTAAAAGAATTAAGAAAGCAGGTGTAGAGGATGAAGAGATCAGACGTGGGATTTGGAGTGATTGTATCGACTAGAGGATTTTTCAATCCTGAGCTGGCTTATGAAGGGCGGATGCAGCTACTGGATAAGCTTCGCAGCATGGGATATGAGGCAATCTGCCTGGATGAGTCCGAGACGAGATACGGGCTCGTAGAGACGATGGGAGATGCCCAGAAGTGCGCAGAACTGTTCCGGAAGAATGCAGAGAAGATACAGGGAATCATTGTATGCCTCCCGAACTTTGGAGATGAGGTAGGAGTGGTAAGTGCCATTGACAAGGCAGGGCTGCATGTACCTGTCCTGGTACAGGCCTGTGACGATGAAAGAGATAAGATGGATCTGGCAGGACGCAGGGATGCCTTCTGCGGTAAGATATCCGTATGCAACAACCTGAACCAGTACGGGATCAAATACACCAATACAACGTATCATACATGTGCCATAGGCAGTGAGGTATTTACAGAAGATATCAGGAACTTTGCAAAAGTCTGCCGGATTACAGCCGGCCTTAGAGGGCTGCGCGTCGCGCAGATGGGAACGAGACCGGCAGCGTTCCAGACCGTCAGGTATTCGGAAAAGCTGCTCCAGACGCTCGGGATACAGGTCATACCGGTAGATATGTCGGAGATTATCTTTGCGGCAAAGAAGATGGAGATGACAGAAGATGTTGCCGCCGTGGTGGACAAGATCAAGTCATACGGGCGGCTGGAAGCGAGTGTTCAGGAAGAGAACATAGTAAAGCAGGCCAAGCTGTATGTGACAGTAAGGGACTGGATGATAGAAAATGACTGCAGGACCGGCACGATTCAGTGTTGGGACTCCTTACAGATCAATTACGGGTGCGCGGCCTGCCTGACGATGAGCATGCTAGGGGAAGAGGGCATGCCTATGGCATGCGAAGTGGATGTCATGGGAGCTGTGACCATGTATGCCATGTACCTTGCAAGCGGGTCGCCTTCCGGATATCTGGACTGGAACAACAGCTTCGGAGAAGACAGAGACATGTGTATCGGCATCCACTGTTCTAATTTCCCCAAGTCATTTATCGACGGAGATTTTGAAATCGGCAGCCTCGATATACTCGGCAACAGCCTGGGCAAAGAAAACTGCTTTGGGGCCTGCAAGACTGTAATCGCACCGGGAGAGATGACATATGGAAAGATATCCACGGATGATGTGAAAGGGAGCGTGAAGATGTATGTCGGTGAGGGAAGTTTTGTGGAGGATGAGATTGACACGCTGGGAGGCGTGGCAATCTGCAGGGTTCCTGGCCTTCAGCCTCTGATGGATTACATCTGCAGCAACGGCTTCGAACACCATGTGGCTATGAACCGTGGGCGTTCTGCCGATGTGCTTGCAGAAGCGCTCGGTAAATATATGGGTGTGGACGTCTATTGCCATCACGGAAAGGGAGCTGTTAGATGACAGATTTTGACATCAAGCTGGAGAGGATAGGAGCGCTTCTTGACAGACGGCAGACAGAAGCCCTCGTGATTGCAAGGAGAGACAACTTTGCGTGGCTCACCGGAGGCGGCGAAAGCGGCGTCATAATGAATCAGGAGAACGGGTTCGTCTATCTCATAGTCACGCAGAAGGAGAGGGTTGCCGTGGCCCTGCGTGCCGACGCAGACAAAGCGCAGGAGGAGCTCCTCAAAGGGCTCGGCTTTACCTTCCATACACTTGACTGGAAATCTGCAGGAATAGAGGCACATATAGAGAGCATGATGGAAGGGAAAAGGGTCCTGTCCGACATTCCTCTTACGGGCTGCACGTGCGACACACCGGCCATATATGAACTGGAATATCCGATGACGGAGACGGAAACAGGACGTTACAGAGAACTTGGAAGACTGACAGACATGATTATGGCCCGTACCGCAAAGCGTATGCGGCAGGGGATGACAGAAAATGAGATAAAGACGGAAATGCTCCACGTGTGCGCAGATTATGGCGTAGAGGTAGATGTGCTGCTCGTTGGGAGCGATGAGCGGATTGAGAAGTACAGGCACTGTACGCCGACGGATAAAAAGGCCACACGTACGGTACTGCTGTCGCCGGTGCTGCGTAAATATGGCCTGCATTCCAACATTGCCCGTATGGTCTGCTTCGGCAGCGTGCCGGAGGCCGTCAGGGAGAAATACGATGCCGTATGCCGGATTCAGGCCGAAATCATAGCAGCAAGCAGAGAAAATGTAGCTTTTAAGGATATCTTCCGGCTGCAGGAGGCGTGGTACCGAGAGCTAGGTTACGGACAGGAATGGTTGAAACACGGTCACGGGGCACCGGTCGGCTATATGCTGTCGGATGCCTCTGTCCTGCACGATGAAAACAGGTGCATGACTTCCAGCCAGGCATATGAGTGGTATGTGACGGTGAGCGGAGCCAAGTCCGCGGAACTTGTGATGAATACGGGCAGCAGGCAGGAAATCTTGTCCATGACGGGGGAATGGCCGGAGAAGGCATACTGTGCAGAAGGTGGAGATGTCATAAAGCTGCCGGACATATGGGTACGGTAAGAAGACAGAGAAAAGCCGGGGTATGGTGTGAAACCGCCCCGGCTGATTTGCTTGTACGTGATGCAAGATTATAAAGTGGTAAACAGATCGATAGACTGGCCTGTCATGACTGCAGGGGCATCACAGAGCAGGTATACGATAGCCTTTGCTACATCTTCGGAACGCCCCATCTTAGCGTCATCCTGACCGACGGAGTGGTTGTAGACTCTTTGTCCAGGCGTATCTACGATTCCTGGTGATACGGCGTTGGCCCTTATGCCGTATTCTTGTGTCTGGATTGCAGTCGTCTTGGTCATGGTGATGATTCCGCCTTTGGCGACGGCATATGCTCCCATCTGAGAAGCGATGCGACCCATACGGGAAGATACGCTTACGATATCTCCGCTGCGCTGCTTTATCATGACAGGAACGACTTTATTGATGCAGAGGAATGGAATACGCAGGTTCGTCTTGATGATCTGATCCCACTGCTCTTCCGACCATTCCCATATTTTGATTGCCTGATGTTCAATAGTATTGTATATTTCCTTCGGGTATCCGCCGGCATTGTTCACCAGGATATCTATCCGGCCGAACTGGTCTACGACAGTGTCGACCATAGACTGTACCTGCTCTCCGACCGTGAGGTCCCTGGAGAGGGCGATGGCCTTCCCGCCTTTTTCTTCTATCAGCCGTACCGTCTCATCCAGATCGGACTGTGTTCTTGCTACGGCGGCAACGGTTGCACCTTCTGCTGCTATGGCAAGTGCCGCGTCTCTGCCGATTCCTTTTCCGGCTCCTGTTACGATTGCAATCTTTCCTTCTAATCTCATGATATCTACCTCCAGATATGGTTTATATAGTCCGCAAGTTACGCTTGAAAAATTCGATGGTCGTTGGATGTATATAGCTGCTGCCGATTTCCCGGAGAAGGACGACATTCAGCCTGTCGTTCAGGTTCTTCTTGTCCAGTTCGATTACCTCCGTGAGTTCCTGCAGGGATATGCCGCACTCATAAGGAAGGCGGTACTGCTTCAGAAGCTCAAGGAGCCTTCCGGCATTGCCGGGAGCGGTCAGGCCCTGCTCTTCCGACAGCTTCGTTATCTGGTACATGCCTATGGCGACTGCTTCCCCATGACTTTCACGTCCATAATTGTAGTATTGCTCAATGGTATGTGCCAGCGTGTGGCCAAAGTTCAAGAGCATACGTTCACCGGTATCGAACTGATCATGCTCCACGACGTTCCGTTTGATATCTACACAGCTGCTGATGATGGCAGGCAGCTCTTCTTTGAGATCTGCAAAAGAGCTGTGTGTCTCCAAGGTATGAAACAGGTCTGCGTCCCGGATGCAGCCGTATTTGATAACCTCTCCCATGCCATCGTTGATAAATCGTTCATTCAGGGTATCCAGCACAAGAGGATCTATCAGCACGAGGGCAGGCTGGTAAAAAGCACCAGCAAGATTCTTGCCCTGAGGCAGATCCACTGCCACTTTGCCGCCCACGGAAGAGTCTACCTGTGCAAGCAGAGAGGTGGGAATCTGTACAAGGTTCACGCCTCTTAAGTATGTAGCGGCGGCGAACCCCGCAAGGTCGCCGATGACTCCGCCTCCAAGGGCGATAATCAGGTCGCTTCGCGTAAGCCTGGCATTCAGCAGGGCAGAATAGACGACCGGAAGTGTCTTGAACGCTTTGGTAGATTCCCCGTGGGGCAGCACCAGCTCATGACAGTCAAAGCTGCCGGATAAGGACCTCTTTAAGCGCGCTCCGAAGAGGGGATATACGTTATCGTCTGAGATGACCATAACCCTTCTGCCGGAAAATACTTTCCCAATATAGTCGGAAGCTCTGTCCAGTATATTGTTTTCTATATAGATAGGATAGCTTTTATCACCAAGATCTACATTTAACTTCATATTATAACTCCGTAATCTTAACCGTTTCTGTTTATATGTTCTTTCCGATAACTTTGGCAATCTGGGTCACTTCTCTGAGAAGCTCATCATATTTCTGCGGCTTCAGCGACTGGGCGCCGTCACAGAGTGCGGACTCGGGGTCATTGTGCACTTCCACCATCAGCCCGTCTGCCCCGGCTGCGATAGCTGCCTTGGCCATCGGCTCCACAAGCCACCACTTTCCTCCCGCATGGCTTGGATCTACGACTACGGGGAGATGGGTGAGCTTGCGCAGTACAGGGATGCTCTGCAGATCAAGCGTGTTACGTGTATACGTCTCAAAAGTCCGGATGCCCCGTTCGCACAGGATGACATTTTCGTTGCCGGATGCCATGATATACTCTGCGGACATAATCCATTCCTCATAGGTCGCATTCAGGCCCCGCTTCAATAGAATCGGGCGGTCGAGCTGTCCAAGCTGCTTGAGCAGGTCGAAGTTCTGCATATTACGGGCCCCGATCTGGATCAAGTCTACTTTTTCGTTAAAGATATCAAGATGGTCCGGGGACATGAGCTCGGTGACAATCGGAAGCCCCGTGGCCTCCTTTGCCTCGCACAGGATCCGGAGCCCGTCAAGCCCCATGCCCTGGAAGGAGTAAGGGCTCGTTCTCGGTTTGAACGCGCCGCCTCTTAAGAGGTTCGCACCGGACTCCTTCGCCTTTGAGGCAATCTCCAGAACCTGTTCTTCGGACTCTACGGAACAGGGGCCTGCAATCAGGGCGAGGTGTCCCCGGCCGACTTTCACGCCCGATATGTCCACGACGGAGTCCTCAGGATGGAAGGCCCGGTTGGCCAGCTTATACGGTTCCTGGACGTGCATTACTTTATCGACAGAAGAATCTACTTCAAATAACTTGGCATCTATCTTCGTTGTATCGCCGATACAACCGATAATGGTCATCTCCTGTCCGACGACGATATGGGTATCAAGTCCCCGCCGTTTTACAAGATGTTCCACGCGTGATACATCTTCCTGTCTGGTGTTTGGCTTTAATACGATAATCATAGTTTTTCCTCCGGTTTCTATAAATAATGCGTCTGGATCTACACGCCTTTACACGGTGATATATTCGCACTGTAAAATTTTAGTTGTTTAAAGTGTGAAATCATGATTAATACTATCGCATTCATATAAAGTTGTCAATATCTTTTTCAAATATTTTAAAATTAGCCTGTGAAGTGTGGTACAATTGGCTTAAATAAAGGAGACGGGAGGGATAATATGGACAGGGAAAAGCAGAAAAGGCTGGAAGCGTTTGAAACGATGTACGAGGCGGTGAGGGCAGAATATGACAGGATTCTAAAGAGGATGGAGATTCTCAAAGGAGACGGAAGAAACAAATCGGCAGAGTATAAGGAACTGCTCGGCAGGAAGTTGACGTATGGGCGGATACTGGACCTGTACAATATATATGACTTATAGAGAGAGGCTGTATGAGAGATGATCAGGACATATCTTGCGGATATTACGCCGCTGCTGAAACCAGACGCGTATGAACATTGCTGCACACTTGTGCCTGAATGGCGGAGGAACAAGGCAGAACGGATAAAGCATAAGAAGAATAAAGCGCAGAGCATCGGCGCATGGCTCCTGCTTGAATCAGCCAGAAGGGAGACTGGGGCTGACGCGTCACACGTCTACAACCTGTCCCATTCCGGATGCTACGTATTGTGCGTACTCAGCGATACGGCCGGTGCCGTCCGGGCCGGATGCGACATAGAGATGGTGGGAGAGGCAAAAATGGGCGTAGCACACCGGTTTTTCTTAAAGAGTGAATATGAAAAACTTCTGGAATCGGAAGACAGGGCGGAGCTGTTCTATCGTTTCTGGGTGCTCAAAGAGAGCTTCATGAAAGCGACGAGGCTCGGAATGAAGCTCGGCATGGACCAGTTTGAGATTGGTTTCGATAAAGATGACAGGCCGGTTCTTCTAAGCCAGCCGGATGCATTTCAGGAGAGGTTCCGGTATCGGGAATATAATATAGAAGGAATCAGCGCAAAGATTGCGGTTTGTACCACAGGGGAAGAAATCGCAGACGCGGTGGAAATCGTCGATTTAACGCGTATGCTGCCGGAAAGGGGGAATGTAGATGAAACAGCTGAAGACGAGGTGGACGGATAAGGTCGACAGAGACAGCGTGCTTACAGAGTACCCGAGACCGTCGCTTAGAAGAAAGAGTTATGTGAACCTGAACGGAGTATGGAATTATGCATTTACCGATGACAGAAAAAGACCGGAGGAATTCCAGGGACAGATACTTGTGCCCTTTTCTCCGGAAGCTGCGCTGTCCGGTGTCGGGCGGCAGCTGAAACCGGGGGAATATCTGTGGTACAGCAGGCAGCTGCCTGCCGGAGTGAAGAAGGAAGAAGGCAAGAGATGGATACTGCATATCGGGGCGGCGGACCAGTGCGCGGCTGTCTCGGTGAACGGCCGGCCGGCGGCCAGGAATGTGGGGGGATATCTGCCGTTCTCGGCGGATGTGACAGATATGCTCCGTGACACGGATAATGAGCTGACCGTGCGTATACAGGATTACAGCGACCGTGCTTATCTGGCCAGAGGGAAACAGAAGCTGGACCGGGGCGGCATGTTTTATACGGCACAGAGCGGCATCTGGCAGACCGTTTGGATGGAGCAGGTACCCGAACATTTCATACGCAGGCTGAAGATTACACCTCGGTATGATAAAGCGGAGGCAGAGGTGCTGGTTGGGACCCGGCGAGAGAGCGGAGTGACTGTCACCGTAAGTTCTGACGAGGGGCAGGACTTTACAGTAGAAGGATGGACGAACCGGCCCATCCGCATACCAATCAGGGATGTACACAGCTGGAGTCCGGAAGACCCTTATCTGTACCGGATACATATCTGCATGGGTGAGGATGAGGCAGACAGCTATTTTGCCATGCGTAAGATATCGGCAGAAAAGGACAAGAATGGCATTCTGCGCCTGTTTTTAAACAACCGCCCTTATTTCCAGAAGGGGGTGCTGGACCAGGGCTACTGGCCGGACGGCCTGTATACGGCACCGACGGATGAGGCCATGATATTTGATATCAAGGAGATGAAGCGACTTGGATTCAACATGCTGAGAAAGCATGTCAAGATAGAACCGGAAAGGTGGTATTACCACTGCGACAGGCTCGGCATGCTCGTATGGCAGGACATGGTGTGCGGAGGAGAGCCTTACCGGCACTCGTATGTCACCTATGCGGCCACAGCCATGGAATTGTTCCATATAAGGCCGAAGGACCGGTGCTACCGTCTGCTTGGAAGACGGGATGAAAAGAGCAGGTCCAGATTCATACAGGAGATGAAAGAGACGATCCACACGCTGTACAACCACCCTTCCGTAGTCGTCTGGGTAATCTTTAATGAAGGTTGGGGGCAGTTCGATGCCAATGCGGTGACAGAGATTGCACGCAGGGAAGATGCGACACGGCTTCTGGATCAGGCGAGCGGATGGTTTGACCAGGGCGGCGGAGACTTCAGAAGCGTACATAACTACTTCTTCCCGTTGAGAGTCCGGCCCGGGAAAAGGGTGTATGCGCTAACCGAATTTGGGGGGTATTGCTGGAAGTCGGACGGACACAGCATGTACCCGGGCCTGTATGGGTACCGGATCTACGGAAGCAGGGGAGAGCTGGGGAAAGGTTATGCCGCGCTTATGAAGCGGGGAGTGGAGCCCCTTGTCGGCAAGGGGCTGTCAGCGGTGATATACACACAGCTGTCGGATGTAGAGGAGGAGGTAAACGGAATCTATACGTACGACAGGGAAGTGCTGAAGATAGATGAGAATATCGTGAGAAAATGTAATGACAGGCTCGTCCTAAACGAATAGGAAAAGGAGACATCATACAGTTGACGTGTTTTCGCCAATTTGTTAGAATGAAAAAGGGAAAAGCATAGGTTTATGAAGAAACATATGAGTTTACATGCAAACGATAAGACCTATCGGGTGAGTATATTTTTACAAATTAAATAAGGAGGACAAGTCATGCTGGATCTAACATTTGGGGAGCAAGTCAAAATAATCTTAAGTCGCAAGGGAATGACTATCAAGGAACTCGCAGAAACTATAGAGGAACGCACGGGCAAGAAGATGTCACGTCAGAATCTGACTCAGAGGCTGGGACGAGATAATTTTCAGGAACAGGACATGCGTATGATAGCGGATATATTAGAATGCCCGTTTACGCTCAGCATCCTTGAAGAGAAAGACAGTCTGGAAAAAGCCTCTAACAATAAAAAAGAAGAAAAGAAACCGACCTCTCAACGGAAGCCGGAAGCCAGAACGGAAGAAGAAAAGGAAGAGGAAAAGATAGCCAAGCCTGTGGTACCGGAGCGTGATATTACAATCGGGGAACTCGTAGAGATACATGAGGAGCTGGATGCCTTGATTGAAGAAGAGACGGGGGAGCTTGCGCCACTGGATACACCGGTGGAGGAGCTGCTTAAGGAGGTGGCGGCCCTGGAGGCGGAAGGAAACGAAAGAACCGCAGGGGATAAGCGCGACAGATTACAGGAGCAGGAGGACAAGAAATCCCACGGCTGGATATCATATCTGCAGAGGCGGAGGAAGAAGCCGGAACAGTCTGCCGCAGGTGAGATAGAATCGAAAGATGACGAGGATGGCTTCGGCGTGACGGCATCATATGCAGATCAGGAGGAGACGTATATGGATGCCGGGCCTGAGGAAGAGGCGGAAGAGATGGAAGATGTGGATGCATCTTACGTCGACTACGATGGCGAGGAAGCCATGGATGAGATGTATGTGGAGCCCGAAGTGGAATATGACGACGAAGATCGGGTAAATGGGGACGTGAACCCATATACAGGGCGCGAGTATGAGACGAACAGCGTACGGATGCACCCGAACAGGATTGGCTATGTGCAGGTATATGACCGGGAAGATCACGCATGGACAGATATGACGGAATGGGCCTTCCTAGGTTATCAGGAGCGTAAGAAGGCGCTGCTTGGCAAGGACTATGAACCTCCAATCTATCTGGACTGACGCAAGGCAATCGGAAAGGGAAGTGTGAGGACAGTGAACTGGGAACAGCTGCTATCAACGAAAAGAAGCCGTGGAGCTTCAAATAAATATTCGAAATCTACAGATTTGAGGAGCGAATTTGAAAAGGACTATCACCGGATTATCGGAAGTGCGTCTTTTCGCAGGCTGCAGGACAAGACGCAGGTATTTCCGCTGGACAAGAGTGATTTTATCCGTACGCGTCTCACGCATTCTCTCGAAGTGTCGTCACTTGCAAAGTCGCTTGGACAGAATATCGGGGAAAATATACTTGTAAATCAGAAAGACTCCGGATTCACGTCCGGCATGAAGGAAGACATATGCAATATCCTCCAGTGCGCAGGTCTTATCCATGATATAGGCAACCCACCTTTTGGACACTTCGGCGAGACTGCGATACGGGAATGGTTTGAGCGCAGGCTTCCTGTGCTTGCCTACAACGGCCGGCCCATAGAAGAGGTGCTGACTCCACAGATGCGTCAGGATTTTTATAATTTTGAGGGCAATGCGCAGGCACTCCGCCTTGTGACAAAACTACATTTTCTCGTGGATGAGCAGGGAATGAACCTGACATATGCGCTGCTTAACACGATTGTGAAATATCCGGTCTCTTCTGTCGGCATCAATAAAAAGTCGGGCAATATCAAAGACAAGAAGATGGGATACTATTTTGCGGACGAAGACATGTTTGAAGAGATTGCGGCCCAGACTGGTACGAACGGCCTGAGACATCCGCTGACATTTATCCTCGAGGCAGCGGATGATATCGCGTACAAGACTGCGGATATTGAGGATGCGTTCATCAAGGGCTTTATCACATACCATGGGCTGCTTGAAGAACTTAAGGAGCTGCAGGAGCGTTACCCGGATGCGACGCAGTCTGCATTCCAACCGGCGGAGAAGCTTCAGGGATTATACCGCAGAGGTAAGGAAAGGCATGTGAAGGATCCGGAAGAATACGCGATTAAGAACTGGATTGTACGTGTGCAGGGAGTTCTCATCAGCTGTGCAACGTGCGGGTTCACTTCTAATTATGAAGCGATTATGGAGGGCAGCTATACACATGACCTGTTCCACGATACTTTTGCAGAAAAGCTGATGGATCTGCTCGGTGATATGGCATACAGAAAGGTGTTTACTTCAGAGGCCATCTACAGGATGGAAGTGGCGGAAGCCGCCATGATAGATTATCTGATGGATAAGTTCGTGACGGCCGTGATACATTATGACGTTCCCGGGCAGAATCTGAATTCCATAGATATGCGTATGGTATCGTTCATCTCCAGCAATTATAAGAATGCGTACCATTACCATGCACAGGGAAAGTCTGACGCCGAGAGGCTGTATCTGCGCCTTCTGCTTGTGACAGACTATATATGCGGTATGACGGACAGCTATGCCAAGAGACTTTATCAGGAACTGAAAGCGATTATTTAACATTTTTTACTTCCATTCGGAATAGATTGTGATAAATGGACTACGAATGGGAGTGAAATGTTGAAACGTTTTATACGCTATCTGTATGAATACGAGAGTGGAAGAAGAATGCGGAACGTTGGTTTCGTGAAAGTGGACCAAAGCGACGACGAATGCATCGTACATATACACGGAAAAGGTCTTCGGCTTGAAGGAGAAAAAGAGCTGACCATATATCTCTTCTACGAGAAAGAGAAAGAATGTATCGGACTGCCGCAGGGGACAGTGGATAATGTGAATCCTGCGGTGAACTATCAGCTGCGGTATACGAAGGAGGATGTCGGTGAACCATGTAATTATGACCTGATAGAGGGAATCATCATGGAGAACAGCTCGCACCGGAAATATGCCGCGGTGTGGGATGACATGCCTGTGAATGTGAACGAGATGCGCCTGTGGACGCCTGCAGACCTGTCGCAAGGGACGGAACCGGAAGATATGCCAGGGGAAATGCCGGAAGATATACCAGAGGAGATGCCCGAAGTAATGCCGGAAGTATCGGAGGAGCCGGTTGCACCGAATATGGATATGGATTATGATATGCCGGAGCCGGTACACGAGGAAGAAGGACCGTCCGGCGGGATGCCTGCGGAGCCGGAACGCGGGGAGGCAGCCCGTAACTTTCCCGGAGAAGAGACAGATGTCTCAGAGATGGAGGCCGCTGACGAAGAGGCCGCAGAATCCGGCAGCATTGAAGAATCAGAAGCTGTTGCAGAATCCACAAGATTCGTGCAGATGGAGGCACTGGAAGAGACGGAAGTGACCGAGACGGAATGCAGGACCCGTATGGCGTGCAGCCCGTGCAGGGAGGCGGAACCTGTCAGGCCGGAACCGGATTGTCAGAAGCAGAGCAAAAAATGTACAAAGATACAGCGGCAGGATATCGTGCATCTGCCACGCTGCGAATGGAGACTGTCGAATAACAGCTTCCTGCTCCATGGGTACTACAATTACCATCACCTCGTCATCATAGAGGAAGACGGGAACATATGGATCGGAGTGCCGGGCATATACCATCCGAAAGAGGCGAAAGCCGCCGAGGCTTTCGGTTTTCCGCAGTTCATAAAAGCTGAAAAGCTGAATGTCGACCTGGATGGAAATGAAAGAAATGACGAAGAAGAATTTGGCTACTGGTGCCGTCATATAAGAAGATAAAAGTCAAGTTGGGGACGTAGTAAACTTCAAAAGGGTTACGTCCCCAATTGACATATGGCCTGTACCTAAATGATGAAAGGGGTGTACCCAAATGGGCAGTATGGATGAAAAGTTTATGAAGGAGGCTATCAGGCAGGCAAGGAAGGCGTATGCTTTGAACGAGACGCCTATCGGCTGTGTAATCGTATATGAAGGCAAGATTATCGGACGAGGCTACAACCGGAGGAATACGGATAAGAATACGTTGGCCCATGCAGAGATTACGGCGATTCGCAAGGCAAGCAGGAAGATAGGCGACTGGCGGCTGGAGGGATGTACGATGTATGTGACGCTGGAGCCATGCCCCATGTGTGCCGGGGCGATTGTCCAGTCCAGGATGGACCGGGTCGTAGTCGGATGTATGAATCCGAAGGCAGGATGTGCGGGTTCTGTACTGAATGTATTGCAGACAGAAGGCTTTAACCATCAGACAGAGCTTACGACCGGCGTTTGCCAGGAGGAATGCAGCGGCATGATGAAGTCGTTTTTTAAAGAACTCAGACAGGCGAAGAAGAAAAAGGAAAATTGATTATGTGAGCTGTCGTGGCAGCGCACAGAGGACCGGAAGGGCATATCACCCTTCCGGTCCTCCTTGAAATTATTATTTTACCGCGTGTACTTTTATCCTCCGAAAGGTCTCGTAGCACGTACCATCGAGCTGTTTTGTCTTACGGATTATTGCCTGGATAACATCATGCCTGAACCGGTCTTTCTTTTCAGCGGGTATGCACTGAAGAAAAGGAACGATGCAGGGCTGATCTATCCATCTAATCATTTCATCTGTATCGGTGAAATACCTGTCGGCATTTTCCTCTTCTACATATACGCTGGAAAAGCCACCGTGACTGATGAGTTTATCATATCCCGCTCTATCCGGCATGAACCATGGCCAGTCAAAGTCCTGGAAATATTCTTCATATATGTCGTCTTTCATGAGAGCACGTACGGTATGTATGAAATTTTCTGTCGTTCCATTGCCGGCAAAGTTCCACTGTATGATTCCACCTGGTTTTAAAGCTTTGTAGACGTTACGGATAAGCCGGACGTGGTCTTTCACCCAGTGCAGTGCCGCATTTGAATATATGACGTCGAATTCATTCGTATAATCCATCTTGTTGATGTCCATGTGTATAAAATCTAAATTATCCTTTTTATACTGCATTGCGGTCTGAATCATACCTTCGGAGGCATCCAGCCCGACAACGCGGCCGTCCGGGACGAGCAGAGCCAGCTGGTCCGTCAGGACTCCGTCTCCGCAGCCCAGGTCAAGTATCGCTTCACTGCCATTAAGCTTTAGTCCTGCCATGAGCCTGCTGCCCCATTCCTTTTGATGCCTTGATGCCTGCCTGTATTTCTCACCGTTGAATTCAAACGTTCCCATATAGATACCTCCTGCTGATTTATAGCGATTAAAATACAGTATAACATGGAAATGTGCCGATATTGTTAAAAATGCTGTTTTAATGGGAAAAATGTATAAGAAGACAATACATTGAGATATTTTTTTTCGTGCGTTACGCTTCGAACGAAATCCATAAACGTTACCTTGACAGTTAACTCAGCCCAGGCACCCTTACGGCACCCGGAAGGTTCTGCTTAGTGCTGCTTCGTTCCCGACCTGACACAATTCACAGATTTCCGTCGCGTAAGACCCAAGCCTCAACGCCACTTGTCAAGGGCAGCTTTACAAATCTTTGCCCTCTGCGTAACATCACCCCTGCTATAGCGGATTGCAGGTACAAGGTACCGCTAACACCCCGGCTGCACGAGCTTATATTATAACGTGTTTTGCAGAAAATGTCAATCAGGAACAGAAGTGTACGGCTGTATTTGTGAAAAAATGAACCTCTGCGTGGCAAGTATGGTATAATGATATTGAGGTGAGGAGTATGTTACAGATAAAAGCTACATTTACTAAAATTACTGCTTCTGTTATGATATCTGTATCTATAGCGGCCTGCTGTACGGCACAAGTGCGTGCCAAGCAGCCACAGGAAATCCACTATCTGGCTGTCGGCGACAGCATACCGAATGGATATTCCTGTGACGACACAGAGATCTCTCCGTACCCCGAGCTCGTACGCCGCCAATACGCCCGGGATAAAGGAGTACCCGTAGAACTGGACAATATTGCCCAAAACGGTATAAGCACGGTACGGTTCAACGCATCAAAGCTTCAGGAGGAAGAGGTTCTGGAACACATCCGTAATGCAGATATCATTACAGTTACGATTGGGGCGAACGACCTCATTGACGCATTCAAGATGGCATGCCAGGATGTGCTCGGAAGGGAAGAGAGATTCTGGAATATCAGCGATGCAATGGAGATGCTGAACGCGGAGATGAAAGCCCATCCCACTACAGTGCTTAAGGCGGTCAGGGCGATAGCAGGGTGGGATTACGATGCGTTTGAGGAGAGCTATTGCACGATGATGGACGGGATTACCGGGGAGGCAAAGGAATCTGCTATGATTGTCGCCACCGATATCTATAATCCGACAACCGGCCTTGGGATGCCCGGGACACTTGAGATGGTGGTGGATAGTATCATTGGCAAGATGAACAGCATCATAGCGGCCCATGCGGATGAATATAGTTACCATACCGTGGACTTGAACGAGGCGGGAATCAGCAGCCATGTACAAAAGGACGGACTGCACCCGACACAGGAAGGGCAGCAGATTATCGCGGATGTGGTACTTGAGGAGCTTGCCGTCATGGAACAAGAAAAGGAAGGGGCTCCAAGATCAGGCTCCGCACGTGAAAGAGGGGATCAAAGCGGCCGTCTGTGGAACTATTTGGCCGTGGCCGGTATCGGCGTGACGGGAATCATTCTTATTATATTGGGAGTCTTTAATGGGAAGAAGCGTGAGAAAGAAGATGAAGATACTACTGGCTGCAATTAATGCAAAATATATACATTCCAATCTGGCTGTGCATAGCCTGAGGGCATATGCGCAGTCTTATTACATGCCGCAGGAGGGCGGCGCTGCACCTGAGACAGACATTGCGGAATATACGGTGAACCAGCAGCCGGATCAGATACTCATGGATATATATAGAAGGAAACCGGATGTCATCTGCTTTTCCTGCTATATCTGGAATATAGCATACGTGGAAGATATGGTCAGGGAGCTGAAGAAAATATGCCCTGACACACATATATGGCTCGGGGGGCCGGAAGTGTCTTATGATACGCCGGACGTGCTCCGACGCCTTCCGGAAGTCAGCGGGGTCATGCGGGGCGAAGGTGAAGAGACGTTCACGGAGCTGTGCTGCATATACTGTACAAAAGGTCTTTCTGGTGCAGCAGATGAATTTGGCCCGGTAAATGGGATTACGTACAGAGGACGTGACGGCGGCATCGTCGAAAATCCGTGTCGGGAGGTGCTGGACCTTAGCAGCGTGCCATTCGTATACCGGGACATGGAAGGCTTTCGGAATAAGATCGTATATTATGAATCCAGCAGAGGGTGTCCTTTTTCATGCAGCTACTGCCTCTCTTCTGTAGACAAGAAGCTGCGATTTCGGGATACGGCTCTGGTGAAGCAGGAGCTGCAGATTTTTATGGATGCCGGCGTACCCCAGGTGAAATTTGTAGACAGGACGTTCAACTGCAGCCACAAGCATGCGATGGACATATGGACGTATATCACGGAGCATGACAATGGAATCACGAACTTTCATTTTGAGGTGGCTGCCGACTTGCTGACAGAAGAAGAACTGAAGCTGCTTGAGAAGATGCGTCCCGGACTTATCCAGCTGGAGATAGGAATCCAGTCTACGAATCCCCGAACGATTGAGGAGATCAGGCGGACGATGGATTATGAACGGGTGAAGCACATCGTCCGCAGAATCCAGGGTTACGGCAATATCCATCAGCATCTGGACCTGATTGCCGGACTGCCGTATGAGGATATGGACAGCTTCGGGAGGTCGTTTGACGATGTATACGCCCTTCATCCGGAACAGCTCCAGCTCGGGTTCCTTAAAGTTCTGAAAGGTTCCTGGATGGAACGGCAGAAGGAGGCATACGGACTGGTGCATAAAAGTAAGCCCTGTTATGAAGTACTGTATACAGACTGGATAACATATGATGATATCCTGCGCCTTAAGGGCATCGAAGAGATGGTAGAGGTATACTATAACAGCGGCCAGTATACGAGGACGATTGGAAGCCTGGAAGAAGAGTTCGGTTCGCCGTTCGAGATGTATGACAGGATAAGGGGATATTACGTGGAACATAACCATATGGACGTACAGCACAAGCGTAGTGCCCGCTATGGAATCTTATTAGATTTTATTACTGAATGGTGCAGGGAGAAGGCAGAATACTATCGGGACCTGCTGACCTTTGACTATTATCTGAGGGAAAATGCCAAGACAAGGCCGGAATTTGCCGGCTCCTATGTGCTTACGAAGGAAGAGGTAAGGCAATTCTATGAAAAAGAGGAGCAAGAGCGTCATTTTCTAATAGGATATGAGGCGTTCGACAGGAACCAGATGCGAAAGATGACACATCTGGAAAGATTTACATGCCTCAAAAAGACGGTATTGTTCGACTATATGCAAAGAAATCCATTGAACGGCGAGGCAAGAACATGTATGATAGACATGTAATGAAAAGACGTATGCAGAAGATGTGGAGAAGGACAGATGAAGAAAAGGACAAAAGAGATATTGGAGATTCTGGATGCACAGTACGGAACAGACTTTGTATGCTACCTCAATCATGAATCTCCGTGGCAGCTGCTTGTCGCTACGATGCTGAGCGCGCAGTGCACAGACGCCCGTGTCAATATCGTGACAGAAGGGCTGTTTAAAAAGTATACTTCCGTCGATGCATTCGCAGATGCCGATTTAAGAGAGCTGGAGCAGGATATAAAGCCGACAGGGTTCTACCATAACAAGGCTAAGAATATTATTGCATGTATGAGGGATATCCGGGATAAGTTCGCAGGAGAAGTGCCCCGTGATATAGAAGATCTCGTCTCGCTCGCCGGGGTCGGCAGAAAGACGGCTAACGTCATCCGGGGCAATATATACCACGAGCCGAGCGTGGTCGTGGATACGCATGTAAAACGGATATCGAACAGGCTTGGGCTGACGAAGAACAAGGATCCTGAAAAGATAGAGCAGGACCTTATGAAGGAGCTGCCCAAGGAACACTGGATACTCTACAATATTCAGATCATCACGTTCGGCAGGTCGGTTTGTACTGCGAGAAGCCCGAAATGCCATGACTGTTTCTTGCAAAAATACTGTAAAGAGTATAAAATATAACAAATCAACTGAAGGAAAAAAGAAGGTAGGAAGATATGAATTTTAACGACAGAAGGGTAAAAAGAATCATAGCCATCGTGATTATGGTGATTGTCATAGCGATGATCGCAACAATGACGATTCCGTATCTGGTGGCATAGCAGGGGAAAAGTCAGGGGGAGGCTTATGGCTCAGAATCGGCGTAAAAAAGCAAGCAGGAGGATGACACAGAAAAGGCGGAGAAGGATGAGGATTCTTTTTGGCCTTGCCGTCTTGTGTGCTATCGTCCTCACCGGTGCATCCTATCTGGTGTTGTACAGGTATGTTTCAAAGGTACCGGAACATAAGATATGTGATAATATCTATATCGGCAATGTCAATGTCTCGGGGCTGACTAAAAAAGAAGCCAGGGAACGGATGAAGGAACACCTCATGGAAGATCAGGCGTTGAAGATTACGATGAAGGTGGGCGATAAATCCGCGGAGGCGACACTTGAGGAACTGGGGCTTTCGTATAAAGATATCGGAAAAGTTGTGGATAAGGCAGCCGGCTACGGAAAGAAGGGGCGCCTCTTCACCCGGTACCGTCAGATAAAAGGCCTGAAAAAAGAGAAGCTTGTCCTCGGTGAGGGGTTTGTCCTGGATGATGAGAAGACAAAAGCGGTCATTGACGAGAGGGTGGAAGAACTTGCGGACCATGCGGTAGATGCCAGCATAGAAAAGAGCGGTGACGGCTTTGAGATAACAAAAGAAAAGAAAGGCGAGACCGTAGATGAAAAGGCATCCGCGAAAATGATTGTCAACTATCTGAATGACAGATGGGACCATAAAGGATTCAGGGTCAAGATGGCCGTCAAGACTGAGGAACCGTCCATCAAGGCGAAAGACCTTGAAGCCATAAAGGATGAACTAGGGTCATTTTCTACAGATGCCGGAGGCGGAGAGCGCTGGAAGAATCTGAAGACAGGTGTGGATAAGATCAATGGAACCATCCTTATGCCCGGCGATGAACTGTCCGTCCATGATACGACCGCCCCTTACGATGCGGAACATGGGTATGTAGAGGCCGGTTCCTATGAGAACGGGCAGGTGGTGGATTCCTTTGGAGGCGGCATCTGTCAGGTGTCGACGACACTTTATAATGCGGTGCTGTATTCAGAACTGGAAGTGCTGGAACGATATCCGCACTCCATGCTGGTAGCTTATGTGGATCCGTCGAGAGACGCGGCAATTGCAGGGGACTACCTTGACCTTAAGTTTAAAAACAGCTATGAGACGCCCGTCTACATCGCAGCGGAAATCGACAGTGCCAATCAGATGCGGTTTACGATTTATGGTAATGACACCAGGGCGGAAGGTAGGACTGTAGAGTATGAAAGCGAGACGCTCACAACAGAGGATTATGGTGTCACTTATAAGGAAAACAAAGAGGCGGAACTGGGCAGCGTCCAATATACGGGCAGCCCTCATACCGGCAAGACGGCAAGGCTCTGGAAGGTAGTGTACCAGGACGGGGCGGAGGTAAGCCGCGATATCATCAATAACAGCACATATGAGAAGTCGGACCAGATTATTGAGGTTGGAACTATGACTGAGAATGCAGAGGCGGCAGAGCTCGTCCGCAAAGCAATCAGCTCCCAGGACAAAGCGGCGATTGATGCTGCCGTGGCGGAGGCGAAAGGGCTGATTGCCGGCGGGGGCGAAGGCGAGTAGGACGGAACAGTGACAGTGAAAGAGAGTGGACCAAAGATGAAGAGTACAGACATACAGACGATGCGCGCAGTCAGCGCCACATCCTGCATAGGCGGACAGTCGAAAGAGATTGGGATATATGCACTGGCGGAAGCATTGAATGAACTGGCGGCGGAGGGGGCCGAGAGCCTGAAAGCGCAGGTGTATATCCTGATACCCGAAGCGCATAGAAGCTCCCGGATTCCTGCTGTCCAAAAGGCGATTGAAAAAGCCTGCAGGGAGCAGGGCGTGCCGCTACTTTCCATCCATCAGCATAAAACACCTGCGGCCTCTCTGCCGCTTGTTGCCGTTACATGTACCGGTATCACGGAGCGTACGGTGCAGCCGGTGGACGCCGCAGTCCCGGGAGGGGAAATCGTGCTGACAGGCTGGATTGGACTTGCGGGCATGCTTAGGATTGCAGAGGAGCGGGAAGCTGAACTGAAGGAGAGATTCGCCCCCCCATTCGTTAAGCAGATAGAAGCCTTTAAAGGCAGCATATTCGCCGGAGAAGCAATCCGGATTGCCAGAGGGGCGGACATACGCATCCTGCGCCAGATTACGGAGGGCGGTATATTTGCGGCGCTGTGGTATCTGGCGAAAGAGGCAGGGACAGGCATAGATATTGACATGAAGAAGATATCAGTCCGCCAGGAGACGATAGAAGTATGTGAGAATTACCGGCTGAATCCATACCAGCTGACCTCCACCGGAAGCTTCCTCATACTTGCCGCCGACGGCAAAGGGCTGGCCGGCGAACTTCGGCGCAATGGAATAGAAGCAGCAGTCATCGGACGCGTGACAGACAACAATGACAAAGTCATACGCAACGGAGAAGAAATCAGGTACATCGACAGACCTGTACCAGATGAGATAAATAAAATAATAGGACATACTAAGAGCGGTAATTGAAAGATGACCGCTCTTTTTTCCATTTGGGTACAGGGCAAAGTTTAATTTGGGACGTAACCATTTTTAATTTACCTACGTCCCTGTTCACAATTTGATATAGCTAAAATGTTAAAAAATCCCAATATTTTGGTAAAATCGTAATACAAAAGTAACAAAAGTGTATGTTGACGGGCCGGAGGTTTTTCACTAAAATAGAAGGAAGTAGTTAAAAAAGGCTTACGAGGAGGAAAGGAAATGCTGAATATTGTGTTGCACGAGCCAGAGATTCCGGCCAATACCGGCAATATCGGCAGGACGTGCGTGGCAACGAACACGCGGCTTCATCTGATCGAGCCGCTTGGCTTCAGGCTGAATGAAAAGAATCTGAAGCGTGCCGGCATGGACTACTGGGACGATCTGGACGTGACCACATATATCGACTTTGATGAATTTCTGGACAAGAATAAAGGGGCTAAGATATATATGGCGACGACGAAAGCGCCTAACGTATATACAGATGTCCATTATGAACCGGACTGTTATATTATGTTCGGTAAGGAAAGTGCAGGAATACCGGAGGAGATATTGGTAAAACATAAAGAAGACAGTATACGCATTCCTATGGTAGGCGACATCAGGTCGTTGAATCTGGGCAATTCCGTGGCAGTCATATTATATGAAGCGCTGCGCCAAAACGGTTTTACAGGTATGAATCTAAAAGGACATCTCCATCGTCTTGCGTGGCAGCAGGATGGAAATCTGTAAAACCTATAAACTTTGGTGGCGCTGTATAAATTATTATGTAAAATTGTCGATATTACATAATAATACCCTTCTTTCATATGCAGCTGATCAGAGAGGAAAGGTTATGGCACATATTCTTCAGTTTTACCGCAGAAGGGCGTCAAGCTTTTAAATGGTAAAATTGATAGAATATTTGTTGAATTGTGTAGATGAAAGACGTGGAAGAGCCTTAGTAGACAATATACTTGTGGACTTTTCTATGGAATCATATTATAATTTTAACTACAGGGAGTTTCAACTAAGAGAGGTGGTGAACCGATGGTAGAAGAAACCATTAAGGCCATCAAGGAGACGGAGAAAGAGGCAGAGGAGATTGTTAAGAATGCTGATACAGAATGTACTTCAATCCTTGAAAAGGCCTCTGCGGATGCCGGGAGGATAAAAGAAGAGGCAGAAGCAGAAGCAAAAGCAAAGGCAAAAGCGTCACTTCAGGCTGCGAAAGAAGCTGGAGAAAAAGATGTAGAGAAAGCTCTGGCAGACGTAGAGACGGAGATTGTCTCCTTGAAAGAAGCTGCAAAGCAGAAGGAAGGAGATGCGATATCTGCTGTTATAGCAGAACTCGTTTAAAGCATTATGAAAATCAAGAGTAAAGGAGGGATGCGGCTATGGCAGTATTGCAGATGCAAAGGATAAGTATCTGCGCGCTTAAGAAGGACCGTAAAGCCATCCTGGAGAAGGTCCAGTCCATGGGGGTCATAGAGATCAACCATGTAGTGGAAGATGACGAGGCTTTTGGCAGAATGGATACCATGAATGCCAGACAAAGCTTTGACAAGAAAGCTCAGCTTGCCGATCAGGCGCTTGCTGTACTCGGAACCTATGCTCCGGAAAAGAGCTCGATGCTTTCCAGCCTTGAAGGCAAGAAGCTGGTAGAACAGGAAAAGTTCAGCAAAGCAGCCGCCGACAAGGAAAAGATTATAGCGACAGCCAACAGGCTCGTAGGCTGTAATAAAGAGATAGCAGAGAATAGGGCAAATATCCTGAAGCTGGAGAACCAGATTGAGTCTCTGACGCCATGGCTTGCGCTGGATGTACCGATGGACCATCCGGGTACGGACAACGTTGCCATGCTTGTAGGGATGATGCCGGGAGGACTGACGCTGGAAGGCATATATGCAGAGATTGCAGAGCAGAATCCGGAACTGGATGCTGTTGATGTGCACATTATCGCCAGCGACAGGGATGCCGTCTATCTGACCGTATTCTGCCTGAAGGCAGATGAAGCCGCGGTAGAAGAAGCTCTCAGGTCGGCCGGATTTGCCAGACCGTCACAGGTGACGGACAAAGTACCGGCGCAGCTAAAAACGGAACTTGAGGCAGAGATATCAAAATTGAATAAAAAGATTGAGAAAAAGGAAGCGGAGATTGCAGGCTGCGCGGACCGCCGGGAAGAGCTGAAGCTGATTTCAGACTATTTCCGGATCCGGTCAGAAAAGTACGAAGTGCTCGGCACGCTTCCACAGTCGCAGAGGACATTCATCATGAGCGGCTACATCACAGCGGAGGCTGTGCCGGCGGTACTTAAGACGGTCGGAGAGACGTATGACTGCGTAATCGATGTAGAGGACTTGAAAGAAGACGAAGAGCCGCCTACCGTTCTTAAGAACAACGGCTTCTCTTCCAGCGTGGAAGGAGTCGTGGCATCCTACGGGCTTCCGCACAAAGGAGAATTTGATCCGACCACGATCATGTCGTTCTTCTATGTATTCTTCTTCGGACTGATGCTGTCGGACGCTGCGTACGGAGCTATCATGGCAATCGTGTGCTTCGTGCTGCTCAGGAAATATCCACGCATGAGCGACGGTATGCATAAGTCGATTAAAATGTTTATGTTCTGTGGGATTTCCACGTTATTCTGGGGTGTTCTCTTTGGAGGATATTTTGGAGACGTGATACCGGTATTTTCTGAAAAGTTCTTCGGAACCGCGGTAAATATCAAGGAACTCTGGTTTGTTCCGCTGAACGACCCGATGCGGCTGCTGATTTATTCTATGCTGTTCGGTGTGATTCATCTGTTCATCGGACTTGGCATCAAAGGATATATGTGTCTCAAAGACGGCAAAGTGCTGGATTTCTTCTGTGACGTGGTGCTCTGGTATGTATTTTTGACAGGGCTGATTCTGATGCTGCTGCCAAGCGAGATATTCGCATCCATAGCACAGGCAGAGATCAATTTCCCGCCGGCCGTCAATATGCTGGCCAAAGCGTTCGCAATTATCGGTGCCGTCGGCCTATTGCTGATGTCGGGACGTTCCAGCAAGAACCCGGCTCTTAGAATAGCACTGGGAGCATACGATCTGTACAATATTACAGGCTGGCTGAGCGACGTGCTGTCCTATTCCCGTCTTCTGGCCCTTGGCCTTGCGACAGGAGTTATCGCTTCCGTAGTTAACCAGATGGCATCCATGATAGGGAGCGGAGTGATAGGAGTCATAGCATTTGTCATCGTATTTATAGTCGGTCACACACTTAATATGGCCATCAACCTTCTGGGTGCATATGTCCATACGAACCGTTTACAGTTTGTTGAATTCTTCAGCAAATTTTATGAGGGTGGCGGAAAGCCTTTCGAGCCATTCCATTCAGATACAAAATATGTAGATATTAAGGAGGAAACTTTATAATGAGTATTTGGAGTGATTTAGGTATTGTTTACGCGTTACTTGGTGCAGCAGTGGCTGTATTCCTTGCAGGTGCAGGATCCGCAATCGGCGTTGGTATCGCCGGACAGGCAGCCTCAGGGGTTGTTACAGAGGATCCGAGCAAATTTGCCAAAGTTCTTATCATGCAGCTGCTTCCCGGCACACAGGGAATCTATGGTCTGCTCGTTGGCTTTATCACATTGTCTAAAATCGGCCTGTTAGGCGGAGGCGCAGCAGATATCTCAGTAACTACGGGGCTTCTTATTCTTGCGGCCTGCATGCCGATCGGTATCGTAGGACTGATTTCAGGAAAATATCAGGGCAAGACTTCTGCGGCAGCTATCGGCATCATCGCCAAGAAACCGGACCAGTTCGGTAAAGCTATGCTTTTCCCTGCAATGGTTGAGACATATGCAATTCTTGCACTTTTGATCTCTATCTTATCTGTTACTGCAATCAGTATATAAGTAAGCATGAAACAAAGATTAAGAAAAGGAGAGCGTGCGAGATGACTGGATTAGATAAAATGAAAAGTCAGATTCTGGATGAAGCGAAAGCAGCAGCTGACAGCAAGCTGTCCGATGCGAAAAGCCAGGCAGAAGAGATTCTGGATAAGGCAAAAGCAGAGGCGGCCAAGATAACCAGCAGCATCTCCCAAAAATCCGAGGCGGAAATTGCAAATTATAAAGAGAGAATCGTCTCTTCCATAGATTTGCAGAGAAGGACGAAGATTCTTGCTGCAAAGCAGGAGATTATTGCGGAAGCACTGGATAAGGCCTACGGAACTTTGAAGACAATGGAAAGCGGTGCGTACTTTGACATGCTGCTGAAACTGCTCGGCAAATATGCCCTGCCGCAGGAGGGAGAGATTTATTTTTCATCCGCAGACCTTGAACGTCTTCCTGACGGATATGAGGCAAAAATAAGCGGTGTTGCCGCTGAAAAGGGAGGCAGTCTGACTTTATCAAAGACGGGCAGGAATATCGAGAACGGATTTATTCTTGCGTATGGCGGTATCGAAGAGAACTGCACAATAAAAGCGATGTTTGACGCTAAAAAAGATGAACTGTCAGACAAGGTCCATAAGCTGTTATTTTTATAAAAAGCGTAACCATAAGCGACAAGGAGGAGTAACATGAGTGAACAATATACCTACGCGGTTGCGCGCATACGTGCTTTGGAAGTTTCTCTATTCTCCAATTCCACTGTTGACCAGCTGATTGCCTGTGCGGATTACGGCCAGTGTATTCAGTTCCTTCAGGAGAGAGGTTGGGGAGACAGCGATACCCCGGCGGATGCAGAAGCGATACTGACCCGGGAAGAGGAGAAGATATGGGAAGTGGTCAGGGAATTGTCCGTGGATATGGATAAATTTGACGTGCTTTCCTACCCGAAACTTTTCCACAACCTGAAAGCTGCAATTAAAGAGGTGTGTACGGAGGAGGAGAACAGGCACATTTTCTATGAGGATGTATCCATCCCGGGAAAGGCGATGCTGGAGATTGTCCGCGAAAAGGACTTTGGAAAGCTTCCGCACAACATGCAGGCAGCGGCGGAGGAGGCATATGAGACCCTCCTTCACACGAGGGATGGTCAGCTCTGTGATATAATCATAGACAGGGCAGCACTTGAGGCAGTCTATGAGGCGGGGCAGCAGGCAAAAGACGATATTATCCGGGACTATGCCGAATCTACGGTAGGAGTCGCAGATATCAAGATTGCTGTCCGTTCACAGAAAACCGCGAAGTCTTTGGAATTTATGAAAAGGGCGATGGCTGAATGTGAGAGTATCAATGTAGACCAGCTCGCAAAGGCAGCACTAGCCGGCATGGATGCTATCCGGGACTATTTGTCCGGTACCGCATATGCGGAAGGTGCAGAAGCGCTGGCGGAGTCTCCGTCGGCATTTGAGAGATGGTGTGATAACCGAATTATTCAGACGATAAGTCCACAGAAATATAATGCATTTACAATAGGGCCTGTAATTGCCTATGTAATTGCAAGACAGAATGAAATAAAGACGGTACGAATCATTCTTTCCGGCAAACTCAATGACTTACCGGATGATTCAATCCGAGAAAGGGTAAGGGAGATGTATGTATAAGATTGCGGTATTGGGCGATTATGACAGTATCTACGGTTTCGCTACATTGGGTCTTGACACATTTCCAGTAAGTACCCGCGAGGAGGCCGGAGAAAAGCTGCATCAGCTGACCCTTGGGGATTATGGCATCATCTATGTCACCGAGGCGATGGCGGCAGAATTAAAACATGAAATAGAGAAATATCAGGAGCAGGCCGTACCGGCCATCATCCAGATTCCCGGCATATCCGGCAATACCGGAGCAGGGGTGGAAGGCGTCAAGAAGTCTGTAGAGCAGGCGGTAGGCTCTGATATTATCTTTGGGAACGAATAAAGAAGGAAAGGTGGGTGATTCGTCCAAATGAGTACAGGTACGATTAAAAAAGTAGCGGGACCGCTGGTTATCGCAGAAGGGATGCGGGACGCTAACATGTTCGACGTTGTACGTGTTAGCAATCAGCGGCTCATTGGAGAGATTATCGAGATGCACGGGGACGAGGCATCAATTCAGGTATATGAGGAGACATCGGGCTTGGGGCCGGGGGAACCGGTAGAATCTATGGAAGTGCCTATGTCTGTAGAACTCGGACCTGGTCTTATCGCAAGCATTTACGATGGTATCCAGCGTCCGCTTGACGATATTATGAAAGTATCAGGAAACAGCCTGCAGAGAGGTGTGGAGGTTGCTTCCCTGAAAAGAGATAAAAAATGGGAATTTGTTCCCGTCGCAAAAGCCGGAGACGAAGTCGTAGCAGGTGATGTGCTTGGTACCGTGCAGGAGACTATCGTCGTTCAGCAGAAGATTATGGTGCCTTACGGTATCGAAGGTACAGTAAAAGAGATTAAGCCGGGTGAATTTACAGTGGAAGAGACCGTGGCAGTCATTGCCACAAAAGACGGCGATAAAGAGCTTACGATGCTGCAGAGATGGCCGGTACGTAAAGGCCGTCCGTATGTAAAGAAGCTTCCACCAGAGAAGCCGCTCGTAACAGGACAGCGTGTCGTAGACACATTCTTCCCGATTGCAAAAGGCGGTGTTGCCGCGGTTCCGGGACCATTCGGAAGCGGTAAGACAGTTATCCAGCATCAGCTGGCGAAATGGGCGGAGGCCGACATCGTGGTATATATCGGATGCGGCGAGCGTGGTAACGAGATGACGGACGTTCTGAACGAATTTCCTGAGCTGAAGGACCCTAAGACGGGACAGTCACTGATGCAGAGGACCGTCCTCATCGCCAATACGTCAGATATGCCGGTTGCTGCCCGTGAGGCATCTATCTACACCGGTATCACGATAGCGGAATATTTTCGTGATATGGGATACTCCGTAGCGCTGATGGCAGACTCCACATCCCGTTGGGCAGAGGCCCTCCGTGAGATGTCAGGACGTCTGGAGGAGATGCCTGGTGAAGAAGGATATCCTGCTTACCTCGGAAGCCGTCTGGCACAGTTCTATGAAAGAGCGGGACATGTAATATCCCTTGGACAGGATGAAAGGGAAGGGGCACTCTCCGTAATCGGAGCCGTATCCCCTCCGGGCGGAGATATCTCTGAACCGGTATCCCAGGCGACTCTGCGTATCGTCAAGGTGTTCTGGGGGCTGGATTCTGCATTGGCTTACAAGCGTCATTTCCCTGCAATCAACTGGCTGACCAGCTACTCCCTGTATGTTGACAATATGGCTGACTGGTTTAACAATGAAGTGGCATCTGACTGGATGGAAGGGCGTCAGAAGATGATGAGCCTTCTGCAGGAAGAGGCAGAGCTTGATGAAATCGTAAAAATGGTAGGTATGGATGCGCTGTCACCGACGGACCGCCTCAAGATGGAGGCCGCAAGGTCTATCCGTGAGGATTTCCTGCACCAGAACTCTTTCCATGAGATTGATACGTATACATCTCTCAGAAAGCAGTACCTGATGATGAAGCTTGTTCTGGCATTCTATGAGGAAGCATCCGAGGCACTGGGCCGGGGCGCTTCTATGCAGATTCTGATCAACATGGAAGTAAGAGAGCGAATCGGACGTTATAAATATACTCTGGATGCAGACATCGAGACAGAGTATGAGAAGATATTAAATGAACTGCACACCGAAATCGCAGGTGCGTTTGGGAAGGAGGACTTCTAATTATGCCAAAAGAATACAGAACCATACAGGAAGTTGCCGGCCCTCTTATGCTGGTGCGCGGTGTCGAAAACGTTGCCTATGACGAACTGGGCGAGATTGAACTTGCAAGCGGCGAGAGACGCCGTTGCAAGGTACTGGAAATCAACGGAAATGATGCGCTCGTACAGCTCTTTGAGAGTGCGACAGGTATCAACCTGAGCAACAGTAAAGTACGTTTCCTCGGGAGGAGCATGGAACTTGGAGTGTCCGGGGACATGCTCGGACGTGTATTTGACGGCCTGGGACGACCGATAGACGACGGACCTGAGATTCTTCCGGAAGAACGGAGGGATATTAACGGCCTGCCTATGAATCCTGCAGCCAGAAGCTACCCTGAGGAGTTCATACAGACGGGTGTCTCTGCCATTGACGGACTGAACACCCTCGTCCGTGGACAGAAGCTGCCTATCTTCTCTGCGTCAGGTCTGCCACATGCCAATCTGGCGGCACAGATTGCGAGACAGGCAAAGGTGCGCGGGACAGATGAGAACTTTGCGGTTGTATTCGCCGCTATGGGTATCACATTCGAGGAGTCCAACTTCTTCGTTGAATCATTTAAGGAGACTGGGGCTATCGACAGGACGGTACTGTTCGTCAACCTTGCAAACGACCCGGCTATCGAGCGTATCTCCACACCTCGTATGGCGCTGACCGCAGCAGAATATCTGGCATTTGAAAAGGATATGCATGTACTTGTCATCCTGACAGACATCACAAACTATGCGGATGCGCTCCGTGAGGTGTCCGCAGCCCGTAAGGAAGTGCCTGGGCGCCGTGGCTACCCCGGCTACATGTATACCGACCTTGCATCCCTCTATGAGAGAGCAGGACGCCAGAACGGCAAAAAGGGAAGTATAACGATGATTCCTATCCTGACGATGCCGGAAGATGATAAGACACATCCGATTCCTGACTTGACAGGATATATTACGGAAGGCCAGATTATCCTGAGCCGTGACTTATACAGAAAAGGCGTTCAGCCGCCAATCGACGTGCTGCCTTCACTGTCACGTCTGAAAGATAAAGGTATTGGTGACGGAAAGACAAGAGCCGACCATTCCAATACGCTGAACCAGCTGTTTGCAGCATATGCACGTGGTAAAGACGCGAAAGAGCTTATGACTATCCTCGGAGAGGCAGCCCTCACCGAGATTGACCTCCTCTACGCCAAATTTGCCGATGCATTCGAGAAGGAATACGTATCACAAGGATACAACACCGACCGCTCCATCGAGGAGACCCTCGAAATCGGCTGGAAACTTCTGTCCATGCTGCCAAGAGCCGAGCTAAAACGTATCGACGACAAATTCTTAGATTTATACTATGGAAAGCAGTAAGCCGTGCGCAGATTGAAGGATCAGCCATGCAAGCTTGCTTGCAAATGGCTGGTTCCTGCAAGCTGCATAGGGCGCCAGCCCGCAGCGAGAAGAAGCGAAGCGAAATCGAGCTGGCACCGGCGTAGGCAGGCCAATCGATATGGCTCCTGCAAGCTGCATAGGGCGTCAGCCCGCAGCGACGCCGGCATGTATTAACAGAAAAGGGAGGTGGATGGATAGATGGCATCTACGCAGGTGACTCCTACCCGTATGGAGTTGACCAAGACAAAGAAAAAATTAGTCACAGCTGCTAAGGGGCATAAGCTCCTGAAAGACAAACGTGACGAGCTGATGCGCCAGTTCCTGGACCTTGTCCGTGAGAATATGGAACTGCGTCTGAAAGTAGAGGCCGGAATCCGCTCTGCAAATAAGAATTTTGTCATAGCCAAGGCCGGAATGGACGAAGCTACGCTGAATACAGCGCTGATGGCACCCAAGCAGGAGGTGAACCTGGAAGTTGGCAAGAAGAACGTCATGAGCGTCAACATCCCGGTCTTTGAGACGAAGACCAGGACTGCGGACGCGAATGATATATATTCTTACGGCTTTGCCTTTACTTCCAGCGACCTGGACGGTGCTGTAAAATCTCTGGCAGACATTCTGCCGGATATGCTGAAACTTGCGGAGACGGAAAAAGCATGCCAGCTCATGGCGGTGGAAATCGAGAAGACGAGACGCCGCGTCAATGCGCTGGAACATGTCATAATTCCGGAAGCACAGAAAAACATCAAGTATATTACGATGAAGCTGGATGAGAACGAAAGAAGCTCCCAGATTCGTCTGATGAAAGTAAAAGATATGATGCTTGAAGAAGCGCATCATTACAGTGAAAGAGCCTGATATGGCAGTCGCAGGCAGCGTATACCGCAAGGTGTCCGCTGTCTGTTTTTATATTACATAGGGAACTTCCTGTGTAACAAAACCCTCCGGGAGATGCGCACTCGCGCAAAGACGTAGTATGTCGAAAGTAATAGATAAGCCTGCGGGAGACCGTATGCTATCTGCAAACCAGTCATATCACCCTTACCAGATGGACTGAAGAATCCATATAAGGTGTATTTTGGAGAATAAAAAAAGCTGGATAAAAGTCTAAGATTGGGAAAAAAGGTAGACTTTTATTTCCAGTTCTTTTTTTGTCTGAAAATGGAATAAAATGGCAGGTTTTCCGTGTTTTTATTACATTATCACACCTGGATAGAAAAGTCTGATTTTTGTACCAGTATTAAAATCTTGTGAAATCAATAGGAGGAATGGACATAGTCAGAGTAAATTATACAGGGAAAAAAGACAGAAATACCTAGGTGGTCTCTGGAGCCATTCGAAAGCCATCAAGTGGTAAGGGGTGAATAATGCGACATCAAAATTTGTGAGGAAAGGAGACATGTATGAAATTAGGGATAAAAATATTATTGGGGTTGTTTAGCGTTGCTTGCGTTGTCGCTCTAGACTCCTCCGTATCGATGGCTGAAACCTTGACACGGACTGAAAGTCTCGAAGTCGACGTGCCTATAAACTGCCAACCTAGTCAATTTTACACGGACTATTTCCGGGGCACGGGGCACTCAATAACTTTTCCCTTCGGTGGAAAAGCTTATCCTGTCCCCACCGGAAATTGGGGTGGAAGGGACGTATATGCTCCTCCGGCTACTGTGACGACTAGCCAGGGGTTTACTGTCTCGCTGGCGGGAACAACAATTAAAACATTCCCTACAAACTTCTGGTCAGATGCCTGCCGTACCGGATCTACAATCCAAATATACGCCGGGCTGGTATCACCCCAACCAAACACCATCTTGTTTAAATTAAACCATAAATCTGGGAAGTATCGAAATGTGACTCTGTCAGATCTCGGTATAAGCGGGTCAATGCCCGATGCCTGCACCCTCGGTAGCACATTCAACTCCATCTATCACTCCTTTTATGGGGTTCCGTTTCCTACACAATTACTATATACAATCCCTGGGGATATAACCGATTGCATAATAAAAGCTATACAACCAAACTTAACAACCAATGTCCCCAACGGCACCTTACAACTAATGTCTGTGAAGCCGGGGCCTCCGGCTGGCCCTGGGGTGTGGCCGAGCTCGTTCACTGCCCGAGTGCGTGTGACTTGGCCAGTTCTCTACGCCTCCCCACCCACCGTCGTTGCGCCCGACGCACAGATCACTGTGGGAAAAAACGTCAACAAGACTTTCTATCAAGAGGACGTCAGAGCGTGGTACACATCAAACCCTGCAAAACTCATTCCTCCAAACGGTCGACTGCTTCTCTCTGACGTCGATGACAGTGGTTCCGACCCTTACTTTGACTCCGGAGGCTCCGTCAGCAGCCGGAAGGTGATCCATATCGGGAGGAAGACCCAGACCGTAACAGCGGTGGACAATTCCGGGTCTGCCGACCCGGCGTGGGACACCTCGTCCACCACCCGGCTCGTCACCTCCAGGACCAGCGCCTCCCCCAGCATCTCCGCTACCCTGCCCAAAAACCTGCCCAACCCTCAGGGAGAGCAGCTGGCAGCCGATGCAGCCTACAGCCCCACCGGCACCAATCCCGGCGGAGGGGTGAATGGCTGGACCAAATATTACGTCAAGGTCCACGGAGACAGCACCCACATCACGGGGGAATACGACTACGTGCAGCGGTACCGGGATGCCGGCGGGAGCGGAGGCCGCCCCGGGTCCGTGACGGATGCCACCACCTACGTGAACACCCACCAGGGCCGTCCCGGGGCGGTCTCGGACCAGATCCTGAAGGATCAAGCCCCTTCGTCTTCACGCGGCTGGACGGCAGACCTGGTGTGCACAGCGGCAGGTGACCCGGCCACCCCCTTGTCGGGCGTGTCCACCATGGAAATCAGGATCGACACCACCCGGCCCACCGCGGCGTTGGCC